>NYVA01000054.1 GCA_002684355.1 Formosa sp. | reverse complement strand
CATCCCAATCTGTAATATGACCATATTCTATCATTGCAACAGACTCATAATTATCCCATAAATCAATTGCAGCCTGAAGATTACTATTTGTAATGGGAGTGATATTAACACTAGAAGATTCTTGAGAGATAGAAAAATTACAAAAAATGAAAAACAAAAAAATATTAATCTGAATTTTCATGGAAATTAGGATTTTGTTATGTTGGTAATTTAGTAATAATTATTTGAAAATTTAGCTTATGTAATTCCAAATATTTTTATAAGTTCCCATGGCCACATAAGTGGCATTAATGGGACGGTTTTTTGGCGAAATCAATTTTGGATCTTCTTTTAAAATGTTTTTAGCCGATTCTCGCGCAATACCTAAAAGTTCTTTATCTTGAACGATATTGGCAATTTTTAGCCTTAAAACGCCACTTTGTTGGGTACCCATTAAATCGCCTGGTCCTCGAAGTTTTAAATCCACCTCTGCAATCTCAAAACCATCTCCAGAAGTTACCATGGTCGCCATTCTAGTTTTGCTATCGTTGCCAAGTTTAGAGCCTGTCATCAAAATACAATAGCTTTGTTCCGCACCACGACCTACCCTACCACGCAATTGGTGTAATTGGGAGAGCCCAAAACGCTCGGCACTTTCAATAACCATAACAGAAGCATTAGGGACATTTACACCAACTTCAATAACAGTTGTCGCTACCATTATTTGTGTTTCTCTTTTAATAAAACGCTGCATTTCATAATCCTTATCCGCAGCCTTCATTTGTCCATGAACAATGGATATTTGATACGCTGGCATTGGAAATTCTCTAGAAATACTTTCATAACCATCCATTAAATCTTTAAAATCTAATTTTTGACTTTCATTTATTAGTGGATAGACAATGTAAATCTGTCTGCCTTTTTGTATTTCATCTTTTATAAACCGAAATACCTTGAGTCGGTTGCTGTCATAGCGATGAACTGTTTTAATGGGTTTTCTTCCAGGTGGTAATTCATCAATGATTGAAATGTCCAAATCACCATAAACAGACATCGCCAAGGTTCTTGGAATGGGGGTTGCAGTCATGACCAAAATATGAGGTGGTGAGGTGTTTTTACGCCAAAGCTTACTGCGTTGTGCCACGCCAAAGCGGTGTTGTTCATCAATGATGGCCAATCCTAAATTTTTAAACTTCACCTTATCTTCCAAAACGGCATGGGTACCCACCAAAATATGCAAACTTCCGTCCTCAAGCTGGCTGTGAATTTGTTTTCTTTCAGCGGTCTTAGAAGATCCCGTTAGTAAGGATACCTGAACTCCAATGGCATCACAAAGTGTTTTAAGCCCTGTGTAATGTTGAATGGCTAAAATCTCTGTTGGGGCCATCATTGTCGCTTGAAAGCCATTGTCAATGGCAATTAGCATCGCCATAAAAGCTACAATGGTTTTCCCAGAACCCACATCCCCTTGCAATAATCGGTTCATTTGTGCATTGCTACCCATATCGGCGCGAATTTCTTTGATGACGCGTTTTTGAGCCCGAGTCAATTCAAATGACAATTGGTTACTGTAGAATGTATTAAAATTGGCACCCACAGCTTCAAATACAAAACCTTTGATCTTTGCTTTATGGACTAAATTTTTATAGATCAACTGCAATTGAATAAAAAACAATTCTTCAAATTTTAGCCGGAATTGCGCCTTGGCCAATAGATTTTGATTTTTGGGGAAATGAATGTTTAAAAGTGCTTCATTTTTAGAAATCATTTTATATTGGTTCAGAAGTGGTTCAGAGAGCGATTCTTCAAATTTTCCATTGAATTGAAGAAACAATTGTTCCATCAACTTACATATGACACGATTGGAGATTCCACGATTACCCAAAGTTTCGGTGGAGGGATAGAGCGGCTGAATGGCGGGTCTTAATCCTTTGTCAAATTCCGATTTTAACTCCATGTCTGGATGTGGCATACTGAAAGTACCGTTGAACCAATTGACCTTACCAAACACAACATAAGTTGCGTTTATTTTTAAGTTTTCGCGAATCCATTTATGACCGCGAAACCAAACCAATTCCATCTGAGCTGTTTGATCTTTAAAAGTGGCTACCAGACGCTTGCCACGCTTCTGTTGGATTTCTTTAAAGCCAGTGATTTGACCAACAATTTGAACTTCAGAATTGTTGCGCTGCAAACTGTTGATGTTGTAAAATTGAGTCCGATCGATATAACGATTTGGGAACAAATGCAACAAATCTTGATAGGTGTGAATGCCCAATTCTGATCGCAGCAAAGACGCGCGGTTAGGCCCTACGCCTTTTAGATAATCGATGAATGTTTGGAGGACAGCATCGGCCATGTGAGATTATTTCAAAAAAATTGAAACTTCTTCCTTTAGAAAAACCAATGCCATCTCTGGTGTAACTTTACAATTGGAAAGCGCTTTCAACAGCAATGGGCGCAACGCTTGGGCCGATTCAACAGTCTCATCATCACAGCCTAATATAATTTGAATACAACTGTTTTTTGCCGCTGAAATCATGCGCCAGCAAGGATCTGAAACATAAATCTGTTGCGATAAATTATGCGTATATTCTTGTTCAATAGTTGAAATCAGCAAGTCTTTATAGGCTTGTGTTTCATTTACAATGGGATCCACACGCTTTAAAAGGTGGTGGGCTGCAATGCGCTCTAAAAATAAAGCCAGTCGCTCATAGGCTTGTAACCGCACCGGCATGACCTCTTTTTGTAAAGATTGGGTTAAAACGAAATTTCTACGGCTATTTTCGTTGTCTGTATGTTCTCTAAAAAATAAAAATGCAATCGCACCTGTAACAAGTGCTGGAATGCAGTAAATGAGAAGTCCTAAAATTTCATCACCCATAACTTTTGTATTGAATTATTGCCTACTAAATTAATGATTTTAAAGCGAACTTACCACACTGATAAAAAGATCGTTTTAAAATTCTTTAATTGCTGTAAATATCTCCCATTTTTAAAGAAGTAGATAGGCGATAAATCATTCTTATAATTGTTTATAATTATTCGTTAAACTGCATATAAAACCGAATTACATTACTTAATTTCACACATTCAAAAAAACAGTTTATTTGAAGGCTTATTTAGACCAGCTTAACGAGGCACAGTTGGCACCCACTCTGCAAAAAGAGGGCGCCATGATTGTCATTGCAGGTGCAGGCTCAGGAAAGACCCGCGTTTTAACCTACAGAATTGCTTACCTCATGAGTCAAGACGTGGATCCTTTTAATATTTTGGCTTTGACCTTTACCAACAAAGCAGCAAGAGAGATGAAATCACGAATTGCAGCAATTGTTGGGGAAAGCGAAGCGAAAAACTTATGGATGGGCACCTTCCACTCTGTGTTTGCTAAAATACTGCGCTTTGAAGCAGATCGATTGGGCTATCCTTCAAACTTTACGATTTACGACACTCAAGATTCGCAACGGCTCATTGCTTCTATAATCAAGGAAATGAATTTGGATAAAGACGTTTATAAATACAAACAAATTTACAGTCGTATTTCATCCTATAAAAATAGTCTCATTACTGTCAGAGCCTATTTTCAAAACCCTGAATTGATAGAGGCAGATACCATGGCCAAACGGCCCAAACTTGGAGACATTTACAGCGCCTATGTTGACCGTTGTTTCAAAGCGGGTGCCATGGATTTTGATGATTTATTACTCAAGACAAATGAGCTTTTGACAAGATTCCCAGATGTATTGGCAAAATACCAGCAACGATTTCGTTATATTTTAGTGGACGAGTACCAAGACACCAACCACTCCCAATACCTCATAGTACGAGCCCTTGCCGACCGCTTTCAAAATATTTGTGTTGTTGGCGATGATGCACAAAGTATTTATGCCTTTCGTGGAGCCAATATCAATAATATTTTAAATTTTCAACGCGACTATGAAGATGTAAAATTATACCGCTTAGAACAAAATTACCGTTCCACTAAAAACATTGTAAATGCTGCTAACTCCATCATTGATAAAAATCAAACCAAGCTAGACAAAGTCGTATGGACCGCCAATGAAGAAGGCAATCGCATTGTGGTTAATCGATCTTTAACAGATGGTGATGAGGGGCGCTATGTTGCCAGTTCAATTTTTGAAAATAAAATGAATCAGCAGGCAAAAAGTGGTGATTTTGCAGTACTCTACAGAACCAATGCGCAATCCAGGGCCATTGAAGATGCCCTAAGAAAACGTGGTATTGATTACAGAATTTATGGCGGGCTTTCATTTTACCAACGTAAGGAAATTAAAGACGTACTCTCCTACCTAAGATTGATTGTGAATCCAGCCGATGAAGAAGCTTTAAAACGCATCATTAACTTTCCTGGACGTGGCATTGGACAAACAACTTTAGATAAACTGATAGTCAGCGCAAACGCGGGAAACACATCTATTTTTGAAGTTCTAAAAAATATTCACAGCATTCAAATAAATCTCAATTCTGGCACCAAAACAAAATTGTCCAATTTTTGTACAATGATAGAAAGTTTTCAGGTCATGAACCAAACGGCCAATGCCTTTGACTTGACCGAACATGTTTGCAGAGTTACTGGTTTGATCCAAGAATATAAAAAGGATGGCACTCCGGAGGGCATTATGCGAATGGAAAATGTAGAGGAATTGCTGAATGGGATTAAAGATTTTGTAGAGGGACAACAAGAACTTGCCGATTCTTCTGGGGCGTTAGCGGAGTTTTTGGAGGATGTGGCGCTCGCAACTGATTTAGACAACGACAAAGGAAACGAAAGCGACAAGGTAGCCTTGATGACCATTCATTTGGCTAAAGGCTTGGAATTCCCCTATGTTTATATTGTTGGACTAGAGGAAGATTTATTCCCAAGTGCCATGAGTATGAATACCCGCGCCGAGCTAGAAGAAGAAAGGCGCCTGTTCTATGTAGCGGTTACCAGAGCTGAAAAACAAGTGTATTTGACCTATGCTCTATCGAGATACCGTTGGGGAAAACTCATCGATGCAGAACCCAGTCGCTTTATTGAAGAAATTGATGAAGACTACATAGAAAATACCACACCAAATGAAGAAAAACGTTTCAATCCAATGCTCAGTGCCGATATTTTTGGGGATGTAGAACCCCATCAAATTCGTTACAAAAAACCTTCTTACGCAAAAGCAAAACCAAAAACAACCCCCAAAGTGACACCGCCTCCAAAACATCTCAAAAAGCTAACGAAATCTTCTAATAATTCCAACCTGTTTGATTCCAAACTTGTTGTAGGTAATATTGTTAACCACCAACGGTTTGGCAATGGAGAGGTCCTTAAAATTGAAGGCAAAGGCGCAGATTTAAAAGCGGAGATTAAATTTAAAGCAGTAGGGGTCAAAAAGTTATTATTGCGTTTTGCGAAACTTGAAATTATATCTTGAGATGGCTGAATTGATAAAAATATACCCGGAAAATCCACATCCAAGAGCCATTGAAAAAGTGGTTAAGTCACTTAAAAATGGTGGGCTGGTCATCTACCCTACCGATACGGTTTATGCCTTGGGTTGTGATGTTAAAAACCTTAAAGCTATGCAATATTTGGCGCAGCTAAAAGGTGAAAAACTGGAACGTGCTAATCTGGCATTTATCTGCCATGGTTTAAGTGATCTCAGTACATATACCGCACAATTAAGCAGTACAACATTCAAATTATTGAAAAAATATTTGCCAGGGCCTTATACCTTTATTTTACCGAGTAACAAAGCACTGCCCAGACCTTTCAAAAAACGTAAAACTGTAGGGGTTCGCATTCCTAAACACGCCGTTGTTTTGGAAATTGTAAAACAACTTGGAAATCCCATCCTTACCACCTCTATTCACGATGAAGATGCCATCATTGAATACACAACGGATCCAGATGTTATTTTTGAGGATTGGCGTTCTCAAGTAGATATTGTAATTGACAGTGGCTTTGGTGGCAACATTCCATCAACGGTTGTTGATGCTTGCCAAGAGCCTCCAGTTGTAATCCGCAGCGGTGCTGGTGAATTTAATTTAAGCCATGAAGGAATTTGAAAATTATATTGAAGTTAAAGGGGCTCGGGTTCATAATCTGAAGGATATTGACGTTAAAATTCCAAGAGACCAATTGGTGGTCATTACCGGATTATCAGGCAGTGGAAAATCCTCATTGGCCTTTGATACCATTTATGCCGAAGGCCAACGGCGGTATATTGAAACTTTTTCGGCTTATGCAAGACAATTCCTTGGGTCATTAGAACGCCCAGATGTAGATAAAATTGATGGCCTCTCCCCTGTAATAGCAATCGAACAAAAGACCACTAGCAAATCGCCGCGTTCCACTGTGGGTACCATAACTGAAATTTACGACTTTTTACGGCTTTTATTTGCTAGGGGCGCCGATGCTTACAGTTATGAAACCAATGAAAAAATGATCAGCTATGATGATGATCAGATCAAATCACTGATTGTAGAAGCTTTTAACAATCAGAAAATATCCATTTTGGCGCCGGTCATTCGGTCTCGAAAAGGGCACTACCGTGAAATGTTTGAACAGATTGCAAAACAAGGATTTGTTAAAGTTCGCGTAGATGGTGAAGTAATTGATATTACGCCTGGAATGCGGCTAGATCGCTATAAGATACACGACATTGAAGTAGTGATTGATCGTTTAAAAATTGACACCAACACTTTAGATTCAAAACGTTTAGAAGACAGCATTAAAACAGCCATGAATCAAGGAGATGCTGTGTTGATGATTTTGGCCGAGGGAAATCACAAACCCCGCTTTTTTAGTCGTAATTTAATGTGTCCAACTTCAGGACTCTCCTACACAAATCCTGAACCCAATAATTTTTCTTTCAATTCTCCCAAAGGCGCATGCCCAGAGTGTAACGGTATAGGCAGTCTCTACAAAGTCAATGAGAATAAAATCATTCCAAATTCAAAATTGTCAATTAAAAATGGTGGCCTTGCACCTCAAGGACCTCAGAAAAATTCTTGGATATTTAAGCAAATAGAACTGATTGCACAACGCTATAAATTTAAACTTTCAGACCCCATATCTAAAATTCCAAAAGCCGCCATGCAAATCATACTCTACGGAGGTAAAGACCGGTTTTCTGTCAAAAATAAAATATTGGGGGTTTCTCGTGATTATAATATTGATTTTGATGGCATTGCTAACTTTATTGAATACCAGTACAAAACAACGGACTCCAGAAGCATTAAGCGTTGGGCTAAAGAATATATGGACAAAGTAGACTGTCCTAAATGCATGGGTACACGCCTCAAAAAAGAGGCCGAATATTTTAAAATTAACGACAAAAATATAACCCAATTGGCCAGAATGGATATTGGGGAGTTGGCATCTTGGTTTGAAGATTTACCCAATCATCTNAATAAAAAACAAAATGCNATAGCCAAAGAAATTATTAAAGANATCAAGACCCGACTNCAATTTCTNTTNAATGTTGGTTTAAATTATTTAAGTCTCAATAGAAGCTCAAAATCACTTTCTGGCGGCGAAGCCCAGCGNATTCGTTTGGCGACTCAAATTGGCTCTGAACTTGTAGGNGTNCTNTATATTTTNGATGAACCNAGTATTGGGNTNCACCAGNGNGACAATCAAAANTTNATTGANTCNCTNAAANGTTTGAGAGATGTAGGAAATTCTGTNATNGTTGTTGAACACGACANAGANATGATTGAGCANGCNAACCACATNATNGANATNGGNCCNCNTGCAGGTAAAAATGGNGGNATGATTATCAGCCAAGGNANCCCAAANAAAATNCANAAAGCNNAAACANTAACGNNNGCTTATTTAANAGGNGATTTNNCNATTAANATNCCTNAAAAGCGTCGCAANGGAAATGGTAAATTTNTNGAACTNAAAGGTTGTNNAGGTAATAATTTNAAAAATGTTNCTATCAAAATCCCTTTGGGTACNATGGTTGGAATCACTGGGGTCTCCGGAAGTGGAAAATCAACATTAATAAACGAAACACTTTATCCAATTTTAAANAATTATTATTTTAANGGTGTCAAAAAACCATTGCCCTATNANTCNNTAAANGGNTTNGAACANTTAGACAAAGTCATTGACATTAATCAAACACCNATTGGCCGAACACCTCGCAGNAATCCNGCNACTTATACAGGTGTATTTAGTGAAATTCGAAGTCTATTTGCAAAGATACCTGAAGCCATGATCCGAGGCTATAAACCTGGACGTTTTAGTTTTAATGTGACTGGTGGTCGTTGTGAAACTTGTAAAGGCGGTGGCCTGCGCGTCATTGAAATGAATTTTCTTCCAGATGTTTATGTTTCATGTGAAAGCTGTATGGGCAAACGCTTCAACCGTGAAACGTTGGAAATTCGCTACAAGGGTAAATCAATCAGTGATGTTTTAAACATGACCATAAATGAAGCGGTTGATTTTTTTGATCAGATACCAAAAATATACCGCAAGCTTAAGACCATCAAAGATGTTGGCTTGGGCTATGTAACATTGGGGCAACAGAGCACCACGCTTTCTGGTGGTGAGGCCCAGCGGATTAAACTGGCATCAGAGCTCAGTAAACGCGATACGGGCAATACCATTTATATTTTAGATGAACCCACTACTGGACTTCATTTTGAAGACATTCGTGTATTATTAGAAGTTTTACAAAAACTAGTTGACAAAGGAAATTCAATCTTGATCATTGAACACAATATGGATGTCATTAAAGCGGTTGATTATATTATAGATATTGGCCCCGAAGGCGGACAAGGTGGTGGCACAATTATTGCTGAAGGAGAGCCTGAAGTTTTTGTCAAAAACAAATCAAGCTACACGGCTAAATATTTAAAAAAAGAACTACTTTAGATTACAATAAATAAATCATTATGCGATTACAACAAAACAAAAGTTGGAACGAAATAAAAACCAACGACTCCTGGGCTTTATTTAAAATTATGGGAGAGTTCGTAAACGGATTCGAAAAAATGAGCAAAATTGGACCTTGTGTTTCTATATTTGGATCCGCAAGAACCCCAAAAGACAATGCCTATTATCAATTGGCTGTTGATACAGCAGCTGCGATTGTGCAATCTGGTTATGGGGTTATTACCGGTGGTGGCCCTGGGATTATGGAGGCGGCCAATAAAGGAGCTAGTGAAGCAGGTGGAACTTCTGTAGGGCTTAATATTGAACTGCCTTTTGAACAATCAGACAACCCTTATATCGATAACGATAAAAGTTTAGACTTTGACTACTTTTTTGTTCGAAAAGTAATGTTTGTAAAATACTCACAAGGCTTCGTGGTCATGCCAGGCGGGTTTGGAACTTTAGACGAATTATTTGAAGCCATCACTCTAATACAAACTAATAAAATCGAAAAATTTCCCATTATATTGGTTGGGACATCTTACTGGGAAGGACTTATTGACTGGATTAAAAAAGTACTTTTAGATAAACATAAAACCATTAGCACAAAGGATATGGATTTAATTCAGATGGTAGATACTGCTGAAGAGGTAACCGCGATTTTAGATGATTTCTATAAACAGTATCAACTCAGCCCTAATTTCTAAGCATTATTTATATATTTAAGAAAATAAAGCAAGTCAAGGTATTGACACTTTTATTCTTGTTTGGAGGTCATCAACTCATGACATCACAACATCAGATAAAAGTCAATGCTAAGGTCGACCCTATCTCTAACGAAATTACTGTTGAGCAACATATAGTTTACAGAAACAATACATCAACTTCAATTGAAATCATCTACTTAAATGACTGGATTTCTAGCTATAGTACAAGTGATACANCACTTGTGAAAAAGTTCTTAAACGAATTTAACACCCAGCTATATGTTGCCAAAGAAAAAGATCGAGGTCGAACTAAAATGGTATCTGTAACTAATGCTGAANGAAACCCTATCAAATTCGAACGGCCTACAACCCAACAGGACTTTTTAAAAATAATATTAGAACAACCTTTAGATCAAAACGAATCAATTTCCATTCAACTGGAGTATGTANTAAAAATACAAAATGATCGTTTTACAAGCTATGGTTTTGATAAAAATGGAGATTTTATTTTAAATGCTTGGTATTTAACCCCTGCAGTGTTTGATGGTGTAGAATGGAAACTCTACAGCAATTTAAATTTTGACGAACCTTATGCAGCAAATTCAAGTGTTGATTTAACGGTTCATACNCCCCCAAACTATCATGTTTTCAGTCATTTAAATAGGTTAGATTCATTAAGTTTAAATCAGNGTTTAAAATACCACTTCAAGGGATCAAATATCACAGACCATAAAATTCATATAACCAAAGAAAATTTCAAGCGTTTCAGGGTTGGTTCCAATGAAATTTTAACCAATATCAGGTACAAAACCATAGGGACAGAAAAAGAACATGAAATTTTATCAAGAGTTTATGCATTTTTAAAACAATACCTGCCTGCTATTACTGAGAGTAAAACCCTATTATCAAAAATCGATCTAAAAAAAAATGATCTCTATGGTCTTGCATTATTACCTGATTTTCTGTCCCTATTTCCAAAAGAATTTAAGTACGAATTGGTCATTGCTAAAAACCTAATCAAAAAACATTTAGACCAACATTTAGAAGTAGATCCAAGAACAGACCATTGGCTTAGAAATGGATTTCAAATGTTGATTTTTTTAAAATACTTAGACACCTATTACCCAGATCAAAAGCTGATTGGAAAACTGGCCAATGTTTGGGGTTTAAAAAAATATAATTTTGCAAAATTAAATTACAATGAACAATTCCGTCTCACTTTTTATCAAATGATGCGTTTGGGATGGGACCAAGCTTTAACTACCCCAAAAGATAAGTTACTGAATTTTAATGAGCGTTTTGCCTCATACTACAAAGCTGCAATCGCGTTATTATACCTAAAGTCTTACATAAATACGGAAGATGAAATGCTTTGGATTCATGAATTTATAAAAAATCACAAAGGAAATCAGACCTCAATTGCGGATTTTGAATTGTATATCAAATCAAAAACATCCAAAAACGTCGATTGGTTCTTTGACAAATTTACAAAGGAATCTTATGCATCAGATTATAAAATTAAATATGCTGAGAAAGTTGGTGATTCCTTAAAGGTTACGATTAAGAATTTGAGAAAAGGGGCCTATCCCGTATCCCTTTCATTCTTTGATAATGGTAGCTTAATAAAGTCCCAATGGATTGAAGGATTTGAAGACGAAAAAACTATTGTATTGGCAGACTCCACTTCAAATCAATTGGTTTTGAACTACCATAATGAAAGTCCTGAGTTTAATCTTAATAACAATTGGAAATCTATTGGCTCCTATGTTTTTAATAAGCCTTTGCAATTACGCTTATTTAGAGACTACCAACATCCTAACAACTATCAATTAAACATCATGCCACTTACTGAGTTTCAAAATATTTACGATGGTTTCAAATTGGGTCTAAATTTTAACAACCGCGGGCTTCTGGCAAAGCCATTGATATTTGCAATTGCACCAACTTATGGTTTAAAATCAAAAACCATCACCGGAAGTGCAAAAGTTGTTTTCAAAAAATACCATGAGGACTCTAATCTATTTAGCACAATGGTTGGTTTGACCACGGATCGGGCGAGTTTTGACTATGGGGCTTTTATCACAAAAATTCAACCCTTTGCTCAATTTACATTTCGTCCACAAGACGATTTACGCTCCAATTCATTAAACCGTTTACAATTGCGTTACATCAACATCCAAAAAGATGAATCTAGAAATCCTTTAGATGATAATACGATTCCGCCCTACCAGATATTTAATGTTAGATACCTTAGCTTAGACAACAATATTGCGGATTTTAAAAAATGGTATGTCGGTTTACAATTCTCTGAGAATTTTGGAAAAATCAATTTTAATTATGAAATCCGAAAACGAACTCCCAGCGACAGATACTACAATTTAAGGTTGTTTGCTGGTGCTTTTTTATACAATACGCTTCCAGAAACTGAAACGAATTTCAACTATGCATTAGACCGTCCAGAAAACTATTTGTTTGAATACAACTACTTAGGCCAATCCGAAGACTCTGGAATATTAGCACAACAGCTGGTGGTTGCTGAAGGGGGGTTTAAGTCCAAATTAAACCCCGCTTTCGCTAACCAATGGATTACAACATTGAACGCAAGCGCTTCTATTTGGCGATATGTTCAAGCCTATGGTGACGTTGGTTTTATCAAAAATATGGGTAATAAACCTTTTTTTGGTTACGATTCAGGAATTAGAATTGATTTAATTATTGATTATTTTGAATTGTATTTTCCAGTATATTCAAATCTTGGATGGGAAATTAGCCAAGCCAACTACTCAGAAAAAATTCGTTTCGTTTTAACAACAGATATTTCAAAACTCACTGGTTTGTTTACCAGAAAGTGGTTTTGATAGTCAAATAATGACAGTGCATTTGTAATTTTATTCACAAACATCGAATTAAGGCTGCCAATAAAGGCGTTGTCCAAGCGGCTTTTAATCCTTATCTTTGCAAAAAAATAATTCCAAATGACTGTTAAAGGCAGTTTAGCTGAAAATATCACTTTTGACGAATTCAAAATTGAAGTACTAAACGACTATAAAATTGCGGTTACCAGTCGTGAATGTAGTCTACTAGGAAGACGCGAAGTCCTCACTGGTAAAGCAAAATTTGGAATTTTTGGTGGTGGCAAAGAGCTTCCTCAAATTGCTTGGGCCAAGGCCTTTAAAAATGGAGACTTCAGATCTGGATATTATAGAGACCAGACGTTTATGATGGCCATTGGAAAGTTGACTATAGAACAATTTTTTGCAGGCCTTTATGCCCACACCGACATCAATTTCGATCCTATGAGTGCAGGTCGGCAAATGGGAGGGCATTTTGTAACACATTCTTTGGATGAAAATTTTAACTGGAAAGATTTAACAAAACAAAAAAATTCAAGCTCAGATATCTCGCCTACAGCAGCACAGATGCCTAGGCTTCTGGGCTTGGCACAAGCCTCAAAAGTTTATAAGAATATAAAAGGTTTTGATGTATCAAAATTCTCAAATGAAGGCAGCGAGGTTGCTTGGGGCACCATTGGAAACGCCAGTACGAGTGAAGGGGTTTTCTTTGAAACGATCAATGCTGCTGGAGTGCTACAAGTACCAATGGTAATTAGTGTATGGGACGACGATTATGGAATTTCGGTCCATGCCAAGCACCAAACAACTAAAGAAAATATTTCCAAAATTTTAGAAGGTTTTCAACGCTATGAAGAGGACGCTGGCTATGAAATTTTAAACGTAAAAGGTTGGGACTATCCTGCACTAGTAAACTGCTATGAAAAAGCAGGTCAAATTGCACGTCTTGAACACGTCCCGGTTTTGGTTCATGTTGAAGAACTAACGCAACCCCAAGGACATTCTACATCTGGTTCACATGAACGTTATAAAAAAACAGAACGCCTTCAGTGGGAGAAAGAAAACGATTGTAATTTAAAGTTTAGACAGTGGATAATTTCCAATAATATTGCGTCTGAAGATGAGCTTTTCGATATAGAAAAAGACATAAAATTAAAAGTTAAGGCGGGCAAAACCAAAGCTTGGAATGATTTCATCAGTCCAATTAAAGACGATGCAGATAATGTAATTTCTTTAATGCATGCTGCTGCAAAGGTGTCTTCTCAAAAATCATTTATTGAAAAAGAAATCGCCAAATTGGAGTCCATAAAAGAACCTATAAAAAAAGATATTCTTGGAGTTTCTAGAGATGTTCTAAAGTACTTAATTCAGGAAAATACCAGTGAAAAAACTCAATTAATCCATTGGATCAATGATTATACAAATTTAGGCCAATCAAAATTTAGCACGTTGTTATACAGTGAGTCTGATCAAAGTGTTGAAAACATTCATTCGCTGCCTCCAACTTATTCAGAACCCTCAGAATTTGTTGATGGCCGCATAATTATTAGAGATAATTTTGATCAAATCTTTTCAAAATATCCAGAGGTACTAATTTTTGGGCAGGATTCTGGTGCTATTGGAGATGTCAATCAAGGTTTAGAAGGGCTACAAGAAAAATATGGTAGCACTCGAATTGCCGATGCTGGTATTCGAGAAGCAACAATCATTGGACAAGGAATTGGTATGGCTATGCGAGGCCTTCGCCCCATCGCAGAAATTCAATATTTAGATTACTTACTGTACGCCTTACAAATTATTAGCGATGATTTAGCCACATTGCATTATAGAACTTTAGGGAAACAAAAGGCGCCAATGATCATTCGTACACGCGGCCACAGGCTAGAAGGCATTTGGCACTCAGGTTCTCAGATGGGTGGAATTTTAAATCTGATAAGAGGGGTACACGTACTAGTTCCTAGAAATATGACAAAGGCTGCTGGATTTTACAACACTCTTTTAGAAAGTGACCAACCCGCTTTGGTAGTGGAATCCCTTAACGGTTATCGCTTAAAAGAAAAGAAACCCAATAACATAGGGGAATTTAAAACACCCATTGGCGTTATTGAAATCGTTAAAACAGGAAGAGATTTGACCTTGGTTTCATATGGTTCAACATTGCGTTTGGCAGAACAAGCTGCAAATGAACTTTTAGAAGTTGATATTGACGTAGAAGTAATTGATATTCAGTCCTTAATTCCATTTGATAGAAACCAAGATATTTTAAAAAGCATTCAAAAAACAAACCGACTGCTCATCGTTGATGAGGATGTCCCTGGAGGTGCTTCTGCCTACATTTTGACAGAGATTCTAAAACAAAACGGGGCCTATGAGAATTTAGACAGTGCGCCTCAACTGCTCACTGCACAAGCACACCGACCTGCTTATGGTTCTGATGGCGATTACTTTAGTAAGCCTTCTAAAAATGATATTTTTGAAAAAGCGTATGATATTTTGCACGAGTCTAATCCCATGGACTATCCCAAACTGAGATAATATACTTAGTCCACCCATGTTTGTATAGCGATTTGAATTATTGTAATATTACACTACAATCTTAAAGATAATCCTATAAAAATGTCGGTATGAATCCAAATAAATCAAAGAAGCCTACAAAATCAGAGTTTAAAGAACTTTCAATCTATACCGCCCTTCTTCCGGTATTTGCATTGATTTTAATGTTGTTTTACAATGTGTTTTTTGTTTTTGGAGATGATGCATTGAAAGGTAGCAATCAATTTATACTGATATTGGGTGCTGCTGTAGCTGCCATTATTGGATTTATAAATAAAACCTCATATCAGAAAATGTTAGAAGAAGTCTCTCAAAATTTAAAATCAACTTCTGGAGCATTACTGATTTTACTTATGGTTGGGGCATTGTCAGGCACATGGCTTGTCAGCGGAATTATACCAACAATGATTTATTACGGGCTTCAATTGTTGAATCCTACTTTTTTCTTAGTAGCCTCAGTCCTTATTTGTGCCATTATTTCGATTGCAACTGGAAGCAGTTGGACGACCTCAGCGACTGTAGGCATTGCCCTCATGGGCATTGGAGACACCCTTGGGATTTCTTTGGGAATGACAGCAGGGGCAGTTTTATCAGGGTCTTATTTTGGAGATAAAATGTCTCCTTTAAGCGACACTACTAATTTGGCACCAGCAATGGCAGGCGCAGAATTGTTTGACCATATAAAATACATGGCCATTACAACTGTACCAACTTTTGTAATCACACTTTTTCTGTTTTTAATTATTGGGTTTAACATTGAGATCAATGGCACACCAGATATTTCTAATAAGTTAGAGGCGATTGATCAAGCTTTTAATATTTCACCATGGTTACTGCTTGTCCCAATTATGGTAGTTGTTTTGATTGTAAAGAAAACACCGCCCCTGGTAGCTTTGTTAACAGGAACTTTATTAGCAGCCCTTGCATCAATCTTAGCGCAACCTCAAATATTGATGTCAATTGCGGAGTCTGAGACCTTTAATTTTGAAACCGCCTACAAAGGAGTCATGCAATCCATCACTGTTGACACGGCTGTTGAAACCTCAAGTATTGAACTAAACGATTTATTTTCAGCAGGTGGAATGAAGGGTATGATGGATACAATTTGGCTAATCATTTGTGCCATGGTTTTTGGAGGTGTTATGGATGCAATCGGAGCTTTGTCTAAAATTAGTAAAGTACTTTTGGATCTGGCCTCCTCGACCTTTGGTTTGTTTGCCAGTACTGTTGCCAGCTGTCTGGCGCTAAACGTTACGGCATCCGATCAATATTTGGCCTTGGTAGTGCCTGGGAAGATGTTTAAAAAAGCTTACCAAGATAAGGGGCTCGCACCCGAGAATTTAAGCCGAACACTAGAAGACTCTGGAACTGTAACTTCTGTATTGGTGCCCTGGAATACTTGCGGCGCCTATCAAAGTAGTGTTTTAGGCGTACATGTCGCAGACTATTTTATATATGCATTTTTTAACTGGATCAGTCCCTTTATGACTTTATTGGTTGCGGGATTATCGCTAAAGATTAAACAGTTAAAAACGGTCTAAGTTAATAACTTATTTATAACGATTCTAAATAAATTATCGCTTTAAAACTAAATCAATTTTTACTTAAATTTAGGTATTCTAATTCTTAAATCTTAACTGACAATGAGCGAAAGTAAATGTCCTTTCCACGGATCAACAACCACCCCTAACCTTGGAACTCAAAACAAAGATTGGTGGCCCAATCATTTAAACCTTGATATTTTACGTCAACATGACACAAAAAGCAATCCACTTTCCGAAGTTGATTATCGAAAAAGTGTAAAATCCTTAGACCTTGTATCAGTCATAGAAGACCTAAAATTTGTGATGACTGACAGCAAAGATTGGTGGCCTGCTGATTATGGTCATTATGGTCCATTTTTTATTCGAATGACTTGGCATGCGGCGGGTACCTACAGAACTGGTGATGGACGCGGAGGTGCTGCCACTGGGGCCCAACGCTTTGCACCCCTGAATTCATGGCCAGATAACGGTAATTTGGATAAAGCCAGACGCTTGCTTTGGCCAGTGAAACAAAAATACAGTAATGCTTTAAGCTGGGCAGATCTTTTGGTTTTAGCCGGTAACGTGGCTATTGAAGACATGGGTGGACCAAACCACGGTACAGCACTAGGTAGAAATGATATATGGCACTCCGAAAAAGACATTTACTGGGGTGCAGAAGATGAATGGTTGGGTGACAACCGTTACGGAGACACCAGACAAGACTTAGAAAACCCATTGGCAGCTGTTCAAATGGGTCTTATTTATGTAAATCCACAAGGACCCAATGAAAACCCAGACCCTGCCCTTTCTGCACAGGATGTACGAGAAACATTTAAACGCATGGCCATGAACGATATCGAAACCGTTGCACTAACGGCTGGCGGTCATACATTTGGAAAAGCACATGGTGCTTCAAGTGAAGATTACAAAGGAACTGAACCCGAAGGTGCTGATATTGGTGAACAGGGCTTTGGCTGGACAAGTTCCTACAAAAGCGGAAAAGGCGTTGATGCCATTACAAGTGGCATTGAAGGCCCTTGGACTACAAATCCCATCAAATGGGATATGGATTATTTAAGATTACTATTCAAATACGAATGGGAATGTAAAAAAAGTCCTGCTGGTGCTTGGCAATGGCATCCCATAAATTGTGATGAGGAAGACATGGTCCCACAAGTTGATGGGAGTAACGAAAAAGTACTGCCCATGATGACCACAGCGGATATGTCAATAAAAGTAGACCCCGAATACAACAAAATTTGTAAATATTTCATAGAAAATCCAGATGCTTTTGGAGAAGCCTTTGCAAAAGCTTGGTTTAAATTGTTACACAGAGATATGGGGCCCAAATCAAACTACATAGCTGGCGACTATAAAGACGTGAATTATATTTGGCAAGATCCTATAGTTCCTACCCCGCAAATGTCCAGTGAAAAAGAAGCAGCTGTTAGGGCAGCGATTGCAAAAACCGACTTAACACATCTTGCACTCATTGAGACGGCCTGGGCTTCAGCATCTACCTTTAGACAGTCTGATAACCGCGGCGGTGCTAACGGTGCCAGAATTCGTTTGGAACCCCAAATAAATTGGGCTGTAAATAAACCCAACCAACTGCAAAGTATTCTTGCTGTTTTGGAATCAATCGCAAAAGATTTAGAAGTAAGTGTTGCCGATACTATTGTTATTGGAGGTGCCGTTGGAATCGAAATGGCATCAGGAGTCACAGTAAAAGTAACCACTGGACGTGGAGATGCAACGCAAGAAAACACAGATAAAGAGTCCTTTAATTTATTAAAACCCAAAGCATGTGGATTTCGAAATTACACAGAAAAGGAATTCTCCATTTCAACGGAAGAAATTATGTTAGACAAAGCACAGCTCTTAGGGCTAAATCCTGTAGAGTTAACGGTTTTAGTTGGCGGGCTTCGTTCGATGGGAGTTTCCCATTCTGGGGAAGGAATATGGACTGAAGGCAAACTGGATAACAGTTGGTTTAAAACCCTGCTGTCTATGGATATTAAATGGGAAAAAACATCTTACAATGGCTATGTAGCCAAAGACCGCTTGACCAATGAGAAAATACGCACAGCATCACGTACAGATTTAGTGTTTGGCTCTAATTCCGAACTAAGAGCCATAGTTGAAGTTTATGCAAGCGATGATAACAAAGATAAATTTGTACAAGATTTTATTGCCGCCTGGAATAAAGTCATCAATGCAGACCGTTTTGATCTAATGTGATATAAATCTTGTGATTCTATTTTAAAGACCCGGTTGATTACTGGGTCTTTATGTTTAAAACAATTTAATAATCAGAATTCAATAAAGTTTATTAATTTGTATTTTTGTTTAAACCATCAAAAAGTGCATGATTAAATCAAAAGGCATTAAAAAAAGTGCAAAACTGACTCTTAATAATTCTCAACGGCTTGTATATGGCAGCTTCTTGGTATTATTGGGGGTTGTTTTATTTTTTTCGATAGTATCCTATTTTTTTACCGGTGAGAGCGACCAAAGTACCCTTGTTGATTTTGGCAACAGAACAGTGCCAACAAATAACTGGCTCAGTAAATTAGGGGCATGGCTCAGCCATTTACTTGTTTTTAAAGGATTTGGAGTTGCCTCAGTATTATTTGCAGGTCTTTTGGGCTTATCTGGCTTCAGTCTATTAGCAAATACCCCTAAACAACGGCTTTACCGCCACTGGGTATGGGGTACATTTATAATAATATGGCTTTCAATTGGGTTTGGATTTATTTTTAAATCTTATCCAAATTTGGGTGGGACTATAGGTTATGAACTAAATTTATTTTTTCAGGATTATATTGGAAAAATTGGTACTTCTGCACTTTTGTTATTGGGTTTCATTTCATATTTAGGAATTCGACTCAAAGTGAGTCCCCAACAAATTGGGCAACTTTTTAAATCAATATTTAAAACTACTAAAAAAGTTGCTAAAGTTGTTGAACAAACAGGTGAACAAGCAACTGTTGAAATTAATAATGAATCTGAGTCTTTTGAAAATGAAGATAACACTTCTGCTTTTGAGGTTCCTTTAGACAATTTAGAACCCACAATACAAAACCATTCCAATATAAACAAAAACGAGGTTTTCAATGAAAGTTCAAATGGTAATAAAGAAATTCAGGATTTGAAAATGGAAGTTACTGTTGTGGAAGAGGAAGCATCAGAAACAGATAACCTAGCAGCGAAATTAGTAGATGATTTTGGTGAAGTTGACCCCACTTTAGAATTGTCAAAATTCGTCTTTCCACACTTAGACTTACTAAAAAAATACGACAGTGAAGGCATCACAATTGACGAAGAAGAACTCGAAGACAATAAAAATAAAATTGTTGAAACGCTCAATAATTATAAAATTGGCATCAGTAATATTAAAGCTACGGTTGGACCAACGGTTACACTCTATGAAATTATCCCCGATGCAGGCATTCGTATTTCAAAAATTAAAAATTTAGAGGACGATATTGCACTATCACTCTCGGCACTCGGAATTCGCATCATTGCTCCAATACCAGGCCGCGGAACCATAGGGATTGAAGTGCCCAACAAAAACGCTACAGTTGTTTCAATGAATTCAGTCATTGCCTCCAAGAAATTTCAAACAACGGAGATGGAATTGCCCGTCGCGATTGGAAAAACCATTAGTAATGAAACCTTTGTTGTTGATCTCTCAAGAATGCCTCACTTGCTCATGGCTGGGGCTACAGGTCAAGGAAAATCAGTTGGATTAAATGCAGTTTTAACCTCTTTGCTTTATAAAAAACATCCGGCGGAAGTTAAATTTGTTTTGGTTGATCCAAAAAAAGTAGAACTGACACTTTTTAATAAAATTGAACGGCACTACCTAGCAAAACTTCCCGACTCAGAAGATGCAATCATCACAGACAATACAAAGGTCATTAACACTTTGAACTCGCTTTGTATTGAAATGGACAACCGCTATGATTTGCTTAAATCTGCTTTTTGTAGAAACATAAAGGAATATAATACAAAATTTAAAGCCCGAAAATTAAACCCCAATGAGGGACATAAGTTCTTGCCTTATATTGTTTTGGTTGTGGATGAGTTTGCAGATCTCATCATGACGGCAGGCAAAGAAGTTGAAACACCAATTGCACGCTTAGCGCAATTGGCAAGAGCAATTGGAATTCATTTAATTATTGCCACCCAGCGCCCTTCCGTTAATGTCATTACAGGAATCATCAAAGCAAACTTCCCTGCACGTATTGCCTTTAGGGTAACTTCAAAAATAGATTCAAGAACAATATTGGACAGTTCAGGTGCCGATCAATTGATTGGCCGTGGAGATATGCTCTATACCCAAGGGAATGATTTGGTGAGAATTCAGTGTGCTTTTGTTGACACGCCTGAAATAGAGCGACTCACGGAATTTATAGGGTCACAGAAAGCCTACCCAAGTGCCTATATACTTCCAGAATACATCAGTGAAGAGTCTGGCACAAGTCTTGATATTGACATCAATGATCGCGACAAGCTCTTTAGGGAAGCTGCCGAGGTCATTGTGACAGCCCAACAAGGTTCCGCATCCTTATTACAACGAAAATTGAAATTAGGATACAACCGAGCAGGCCGCATCATTGATCAACTGGAAGCTGCAGGTATCGTAGGGCCTTTTGAAGGCAGCAAGGCGCGGCAGGTATTAATGACGGACCTAACGGCTTTAAATCAATTTTTAGACAATGAATCTCCTGTATAAAATTAAATCAACGCTAACACTCTTATTTGCTTTTGGAATGCTTCAAGGACAAACTCATGATCCTGAAGTCAAAGAGCTATTACAAGAAGTTAACGCTAAAGTTGAAAGCTACAATAACATACAAATTGATTTTAAATATGTTCTTGAAAACGATTCGGAAAATATCCGCCAGGAAACACGTGGTAAAATCACTTTATCAGGAGATAAATACGCTTTAGATATTTTGGGAGTTCAACGCCTTTTTGACGGGGAAACCCTCTACACTATAAGTCCAGAAGATGAGGAAGTTACGATTTCAAAAGACAACTCTGAAGACGACAACACCATTTCGCCAAGTGCACTACTAACATTTTATGAAAGCGGATATAATTACAAATTGGACATTTCACAGCTTAAGTTTGGAAGAAAAATTCAGTATATAAAATTAACCCCTATTGACTCAGAAGCTGAAATAAAATATGCACTTCTAGGAGTAGATACCAAAACAAAGCACATTTATAATCTTATAGAAATCGGAGAGAATGATACAAAAACAACATTGACGATTCTGGCTTTTAAAACAAACATACCACTCCCCAAATCGTTTTTTAAATTTAATGCCTCTGAGTATTATGATTATTACATCAATAATTTAGATTAAGCACTGCCATTTGAAACTATTAGATCGTTACATATTATTTACCTATCTAAAATCTTTTTTTAGTGTTTTTCTAATACTGATGTTTATATTTTTACTACAATCAGTTTGGGTTTATATTTCTGAATTGGCCGGAAAAGACCTTGAAATTGATGTGATATTAAAATTCTTACTGTATGTTTCACCCCGACTGATTGTTCTGGTTTTACCACTTACTGTGTTGCTCGTTTCCATAATGGTATTTGGAAATTTTTCTGAAAACTATGAATTTGCAGCCATGAAATCAACAGGAATTTCATTGGGTCGCGCCATGAAAAGCTTGAGTATTTTTATTGTTTTTTTAGGAATCGTAAGTTTTTTCTTTGCTAACAATGTGATTCCCTTAGCGGAAGTTAACTTTTTCAACCTACGCCGTAACATTGCTAAAGTTAAACCAGCCATGGCCATCGCAGAAGGTCAATTTAACCAGCTACAAGACATTAATATTAAAGTAGCCAAAAAATCTGGGGATAATGGTCAATTTATTGAAGATGTAATCATACATCAAAAAAAAGGGAATACTTATGGAAATTTTACTGTTATAAAATCAAAAACTGGTGAATTCTTGAGCAATGAAGATTCCGATGTTTTACAGCTTATTTTATATGATGGAAATTATTATGATGAATTGCAACCAGCCAATTACCAAAAAAGAACCAAAAACAGGCCGCAAGTAAAAAGTACATTTGAGCGCTATGTTATCAATATTGATGTTTCTAAATTCAATAATATTGACTTCAGCAGGAAAGACGATGCTTCACGTTACAATATGCTAGACGTATTAGAATTAAATACAACCATTGATTCGCTTTATAAACTACAACAAAAATTTAATGCCAAGTTTTCAAAAACAATGCTCATAAAGTCAAAACAAAATCGTTTATCAAATAACAATCTAAAGACAGTTCCGCTGGACAGTGTGGTATTGGATCAGGACATTTTATCACTTTTGCCAGATCAAAAGTCTGTAAATGTTTTGGATTATGCCCTTAACTCTGTCAAAAATATCAATAATGATTTCAAGGTTAAATCAAAATCCAAATTATTGTCCACCATAAATATCAACAAACACATTGTAGCATTACACGATAAATTTGCCTTGGGACTAATGTGTATAGTATTGTTTTTTGTTGGAGCTCCTCTTGGAGCGCTCATTCGAAAAGGCGGAATTGGATTGCCAATGGTTATTGCAATTTTAATCTTTTTGACCTATCATTTTATCAGTATTTTTGCTAAAAACAGCTCTGAAGACAATAGTTTAGATCCCGTTGTCGCAACATGGCTTGGGGGAATAATAATGCTGCCATTTAGCATTTATTTAACCAGTAGAGCAACAAAAGACAGGGCTCTTATGGATCTGGACGCGATTTTAATTCCCTTGAAAAAGAAACTTGTAAAATCACGGCTAAGTCAATTTGAAAAGGCTGTAGATTCGAATGTAGCGCCCTTTAAAGATATTACAGGTTTCGAAAGTTCAAAATTGATTGACCTTGTCAAAAATTACCGTCATTATGGCTTATCCATAGAACATAAAAATAAAGCCCTCATAGAACTAAAAACTAGAGGTGTAGATGAAATGGCATTGAAAATTTCTGGAAATCTAACTAATGAAGCTTACGAGTCTGGAATCCGGTTTTTAGAAGATTATCATGAGAATGCAACGTTTGGTGCTTTATACCACAGTATCTTTTTGATCTTTGGGATCCTTGGATTGGTGCTTAATAATAAATTCCCCACAATGGGGTCAATTTTTATAGTTGTTGCAGCGCTTGCATTCATTCTGTTTTTAGTAGTTTTACCCAAAATTTTTAAAAATCAATCTGAGTTTTATGACCTTTTGAAAAAGCGATTTATGACAAATAATGCAGTTTTTGTGATTTTAGCATTCCCACTATTCTTTCTCTACCGCCTTTATTTTAATAAAAAAATGAAAGAAGATTTAAATAAAATATCTTAAGTTCTAATTGAGTTCTCCTATCTTTGAAAAAAATTAAATATGGCTTCAAAAAATTTATCCTCAACCCTTCGCAAACTCAATACGATTGAAGAAGCAATTTCCGATATAAAAGCAGGCAAAATTGTGGTCGTTGTTGATGATGAAGCTCGAGAAAACGAGGGCGATTTTATTGCAGCTGCTGAAGCCGTAACGCCTGAGATGATTAATTTTATGGCGACTCATGGTAGGGGTCTCATATGCGCCCCATTGACAGAATCGCGTTGTAACGAATTGGATTTGTACATGATGGTGCAAAACAACACAGTCTTACACCATACACAATTTACAGTTTCAGTAGATTTAATTAGACAGGATTGTACCACTGGAATTTCTGCCGCAGACCGTGCCAAAACCATCATGTCTTTTGTAAATCCTAAAACCAAACCTCATGATCTTGGCCGTCCAGGGCATGTCTTCCCTTTAAAGGCCAAAAATGGTGGTGTTTTAAGAAGAACAGGGCACACAGAGGCAGCCGTAGACCTAGCAAGACTTGCAGGTTTTAAGCCAGCTGGTATTTTGGTTGAAATTTTAAATGAAGATGGAACCATGGCGCGCTTACCACAGTTGCTTGAAGTCGCCAATAAATTTGATTTAAAAATCATTGCTATTGAGGATTTGGTCGCCTACCGAATGCAACACGACTCTTTAATTGCTAAAAAAAGTGATTTTGAAATTGAAACGCGTTTCGGAACTTTTAGATTAAGAGCCTATCAACAAACAACCAATGATGCCATTCATATGGCTTTGACTAAGGGGGAATGGAATGAATCGGAAACAGTACCCACACGAATCAATTCAACATCTGTAAACAACGACATTCTGGGCACGCTTACAAAAAATGCCGATAAAAATTTGGATGAAATATTTAAAGTGATTGATAAAGAAGGAAAAGGGGCTGTTGTTTTTATAAATCAACATACCAGTCCAGAAAAAACACTCAAACGCTTGACAACTTTAGAAGCCATTCAAAGCCCTGGGGAAGTCGTGAAAGCGCCTTCTATTGAAATGGATACCAAAGATTTTGGAATTGGTGCACAAATCTTACACGATCTCAACATTCACAAACTTAATTTGATTTCCAACAGTAAACAGAAAAAACGCGTCGGAATGATTGGCTATGGATTGGAAATTGTAGATTATATTACCTATTAGCGTAAACCGACTGAATGCAATTAACCATTGCTTTGGCGCGTTGCTCAACTTCTGTTTTGGACCAAGAAAGTTTAACAAGACAAGAGAGATTCCTACCAATATAGTGGTCCGATTTCGTAAAGTTTTTTTCTTTTAATGCATCCAACCCAGTCTGGATTTCTAAAGACAATGGATACAAGGATTTTTTCATTTTGAGGTGGTCCCATTTGCGGATGTAATGCCAGTTGTTATCATAATAATGAAAACACACATCTAAACCATTAGCCTTAAACATTTTACTCACTTCTCTAGCCGTTTCTAAATCTTCCAGAAAAAAGTTTAAAAACGCACAACTCTCCTCCCCGCCATCAGGGACGCTTCTAAAAGTAACCCCGTCCAAAGGTTCTAACGCATCTCTGAGTATTTTGTAGTGCTTTTTTTGTAGGGCTATAAATTCATCAATGCGACGAAATTGTGCCAGACCTACGGCGGCATTCAATTCAGAAATTCTAAAATTATATCCTATAAAAGGATGAGTTTCTACCCCACGATCGTTTCCAATGTGGTCATGGCCGTGGTCGCTAAAATGATCGAGATGTTTCGCATATTGGATGTTGTTGGTAACAACAGCGCCGCCTTCACCACAAGTGACTGTTTTTACAAAGTCAAAAGAAAAACAGCCCAAATCTCCAATCGTACCCAGTGCCTGACCCTTGTAAGTTCCTCCTATAGCTTGACATGCATCTTCAATTAGCAACAAATCATGATTTTTGCAAATCGTCTTTAAAGCATCTAAATTAGCCATACTGCCACACATATGCACAGGCATGATGGCCTTGGTTTTAGGACTAATACATGTTTTCACAGCATCAATATCTAAGGTTAAGGTATCGTCTATATCAACAACAACTGGGGTCGCTCCCAACATTAAAATAGCTTCGAAACTTGCTACAAAGGTAAAACAAGGCATAATGACTTCATCTCCTGCTCCCACACCAGAAGCTGCAAGTGCCATACTGACCGCGGCTGTTCCACTGCTTAAAAGTTGCGCATATTGTACTGCGAAGCGTTTTTCAATCGCCGTTTCTAAGTCTTTGGCTTTCCATTGGCCTTTTCTTAGTCCATCGAAACCATAACGCATTAGAACACCTGAGTCTAAAACATCTTTTACTTCTTTACGTTCGGCATCGCCAAATAATTCAAATCCTGGCATTTTTAATTAATTTCAATCACTGATTCCGAAACCTTCTTGCGCACTTTTTTTAGTTTTGAAAGAATATCGTCACCTGCTCTATAGCCCATAGGCATTATGAGCACTGATCTCAGCCCTTTAGCTTTAAAATCAAAGTAGGTGTCATATGCTTCCGGATCAAAGCCCTCCATAGGGCAGGCGTCAATGCGAAGGTCTGCACAAACGGCCAAAAGATTTCCCATTGTTAAATAGGCTTGCTTAGCAGCCCAAAAATAAATCTCATCAGAAGATTTCTTATCAAAACTATCGATAATATGTGTTCTAAAAGATGATAGAATTTTATCCTCGGTCTTTCGAATGCTTTTAATACGTTCAAAATAATCAACTACATAGGGTGCATCCAAAGTAGTTTTAACACAAAAAATAGCAAGATGAGAAGCCTGTTCAACTTGCTTTTGGTTCATAGACAAGGGTACCAATTCTCTTTGGATGGTTTTATTGCATACTAAAATTAAGGAAACAGGCTGTAAGCCATACGAAGTCGCGCTAAGGTTAAAACCGGCTTTTATCTTATCGATATCTTTCACAGGGATGACTTTAGAAATATCAAATTTTTTGGTAGCATAGCGCCACTTAAGGGCTTCTAAAAGGCTCATAAAAAAATATTTTTACAAAAATAAGGAATTAATTGTTTGGTCTCTAACCATTCCTAATGCCTTAACATGATTTTTAAAAAGTTTTTTAGAGAGAAAAGGCAACGATCTAGGCAACTAAAAAAAAGAAACCTTGTAAATCAGTGACTTACAAGGTTAGTTGCGGAGAAAGAGGGATTCGAACCCCCGGAGGTGTGACCCTCAACAGTTTTCAAGACTGCCGCATTCGACCACTCTGCCATTTCTCCTTATGCGATTGCAAATATAGGTGTGTTTTCTTTTCTTTTCAAATAGTTTAATGGTTAATTTTTTTAAGTTACAACAGCATCACAATTATAGCACTTGAAAATCAATAAACAATCCTATACAATTATTTGTAAATTTGGAAGACTAAAATATTTATATATCGCAGTATGAAATGGACCCCAGCCCTTAAAGATTTTGAGCACTATTTAAAAATTGAGCGGGGTTTATCTCAAAATACGGTCAACAGCTACCGTTTAGACGTCCAAAAACTCATGCAGTATTTGGACGTCCATAAGATGCCGCTTAGCCCTTTAAAAATTAAGGCCGATGCCATTCAACAATTTCTTTACGAATTTGCCAAAAATTCCAATGCAAGAACCCAATCCCGTGTGATTTCTGGACTACGCAGTTTTTTTGATTATTTGGTTTTTGAAAATTACCGTAATTCAAACCCACTGGAACAAATTGAAGCCCCTAAAATAGGCCGTAAACTTCCTGATACCCTGTCGCTCAAAGAAATAGATAAGATGGTGGCTGATATAGATTTGAGCAAGCCTTTGGGTGAGCGCAACCGAGCCATCATAGAAACGCTTTACAGTTGTGGGCTGCGGGTCAGTGAATTGACACATTTAAAAATATCGGATCTCTTTTTTGAAGAGGGCTTTATCAAAGTGACAGGTAAGGGAGACAAACAGCGTTTTGTCCCCATTGGCTCCAACACTCAAAAACTCATAAAAAACTACAAAAAACAAGGTCGCAGACTGCTTGACATCACGCCAGAATACGGCGATACCCTGTTTTTAAACCAGCGGGGGAAACAGCTAACCCGCGCCATGATCTTTACCATTGTTAAAACCATAGCCAAGAAAGCAGGGATTCAAAAATCTATTTCTCCCCACACCTTTCGGCATTCTTTTGCCACCCATCTTTTGGAAAATGGTGCAGACTTGAGAGCCATTCAAATGATGTTGGGCCACGAAAGCATCACTACCACCGAAATATACATGCATTTAGACAAAAGCCACCTCAAGCAGGTGATGACCAAATTCCATCCGAGGAGAAACTAAATTTCACAATTTGACATAAAAAAACCTGCAAAGATCTGGTTTTGTATAAACTCCTAATGAACAGGATTTAGGGCTGAAAAGCTGGTCAAGGATCTGCGACTGGGCAGCATGCTTTTACAACTTAAACGCACCCCTTTTATAGATATCGCGTTGAGTTTATCAAAAAGTGATCAATACAGGCAGTTTTAAATGTAGCCTTTTAAAGAACGTCGTCGTTTAAGTGGGCTTCCAAGCGTTTGTCTAAATCTTCAAGACGTTGATGTAAAGCTTCGTTTAAACTAGTTTTATTAAGCATGGTCTGCTCAGACTGTGCTGCAAATTGCAAGGCACACATGGCCAGTACATCTTGCTTGTCTTTAACAGAGTAGCTCTGCTCAAATTTTTTAAGGGTTTGCTCAATTTTCTGTGCGGCCAACCGCAAGCCTTCCTCTTGACTTGGTGCAATTGTCAACGGATACACTCTGTTGGCAATAGATAATTTTATTTTTAGTTGTTCACTCATATGTATCAATCGGATAAACTGGCAAGACAATCATTAATATCCCGTATCAAAGAATTTATTTTAAGCTTTGAAGCGCGTTTATCGTCGTTACTGCCCAACATGGAACTCGCAATCCTTAAGGCTTCTAAATCTGCTTCTTTTTTATCTAGAGCTGCGCGCTGCGCTTCAGCCTTTTCTTTTTGTGCCGCGCTTTCCAATTTTAAACGCTGATTTTCAGCTTTTAATGCATCTAAATGCGCTAAAACATTTACAATTTTAAGTTCTAAGGATTCTACAATGAATTCAACGTTGCGCATTTACAATCTTAATAGCGTTTATTACAAATTTAACATTCCCTCTCTAAAACTACAATTGTTTTTAGTATATTTTTTAAATCGCAGAACTCAAAATTCTCTTTGCTATTTGTTTTCATTTATCTACTTTTACAAGACAGCCCGTCCTATGTCATTTGTAAGATACATTTTTTTCTTCTTTGTTTTTTTGTGCCAATCACAAAACCCGTATCCTCAAGATTTTTTTTCCAGCCCGTTAAAGCAAACTCTTGTACTCTCTGGCACCTTTGCTGAGCTGCGCACCAATCATTTTCATTCGGGGATTGATATCAAAACAAATGGCAAACAAGGACTGCCGGTTTATACTGCAGCTGCAGGCTATGTAAGTCGTATAAAAGTCTCTCGCTATGGTTATGGGAAAGCGCTTTATATCAACCATTCCAATGGTTATACCTCAGTGTATGCCCACCTTCAGAAATTTTCTCCTGAAATTGAAGCCTATGTAAAAGCAAAACAATATCAAAATGAAAGCTTTGAAATTCAATTATTTCCAGCCCGTGGAGATTTAAAAATCGAGGCAAATACTGTTGTTGCTTTTTCTGGAAACACAGGGGGATCTTCTGGGCCACACCTCCATTTTGAAATTCGCGACAAACAGGAACGCCCCATCAATCCCATGCTTTTTGGTATTGAGGTAAAAGACACTACCAAGCCGGTAATATATGATTTGTTTGCTTACCCATTGTCAGAAGAAAGTCACATTGAGGGTCAAAGAAAACGGAAAAAAATTAGGGTTATCAAACAGTCCGATGGCAATTATAAAACGGAAACCATAAAAGCGCATGGAAGCATCGGATTTGGCATCATATCAAACGACCGCCAAGACGCAGCACCAAATAAAAACGGAGTGGCTTTGATTCGTTCTTATTTCAACGGGGAAAAATCGTTGGAAGTAGATTTTAAACGCTTTTCTTTTGATGAAACCAAACACCTGAACCGCTACATTGATTATGCTTATTACAGAGACAAAAAGCAACGCATTCAAAAGCTTTTTATTGAGAAAAATAACCCCCTAAGTCTGTTTACATTTAAGGAAAATAATGGCCAATTAAATATAAAAGACGACACAAATGGGGTCGTATCAATTGAAATTAAGGATTATAAAGGAAATGAATCCTTTCTCAAAATTCCGATAAATGGAAAAGAAATGGCATTGCCACCAAGGCCTGACAGTGCCCCTGATTTGACTTTAATTAATGCCGGGAAAGCAATGACTTTAAGAGAAGGATTGGTTTGGGTAAACATTCCTGCAAATAGTTTTTATGAGGATGTTCCCATTGATTTTAGATTTTATAATGACACTTTAAAGCTGCACAAGTCTACAATTCCATTAAAAAAATCCATTGACATTAATTTTAACATTGAAAAATACGCAGATACAGACGCAAAAAATCTTTTCATAGGATCTGTTTCTGATTATGGTAAATTATACCATGCCCCTACAAAACGCAAAGGCGACATACTGACAACCCGGACCAAATACCTCGGAACTTACACGCTTGGGTTAGATAATGAAGGTCCAGATATAACTCCTGAAAATTTTAAAGATGGCAGTTGGATCAGTTACCACCGCTATTTAAAAATTAAAATTTCTGATGCCATATCTGGGATTAATAATTACAGAGCAACATTAAATGGAAACTGGATACTTATGGAATACGACCCAAAAACAAACCGCCTAACACATGATT
>NYVA01000013.1 GCA_002684355.1 Formosa sp. | reverse complement strand
GATTTTCCTTGAAGTTTCTCTAAGGTTTCACGGACTTGTTTTTGAACTTCTTCTGCTGTAGGCTCTACTTTTGGAGGTTGATTTCTAGATTGACTTCTTCCCTTGGCTGGGCGGCCTTTTTGAGACTGATTACCATCAACTTTACTGATGCGTCGACGCTTCTTCTTAAAGGCCGTTTTATCAGAACTAGCAGGCGATGATTCAGGTGCTTCTTTTTTAGGCTTTTTAAACTGGGACAAATCAATTGTTTCACCAGTTGATGTTGGCCCTGTTAATTTTGCATAATTAGTTTTTACTGCGGCTGATGTGGGTTCTGAAGTTGACTCTGAAACTTCCTTTTTGTCTGCCACCACTTCAGGGGTTGAGGGTGGGGTTTGGGGCGCTGATTTTTCAACTTCTGCTTTTTTGTCTGCGGTTACATCTTTGAGTTTAGAATCGTTTTTTACAGGCTTTTTAGGACTCAAATCAATTTTACCAACTGTTTTTGGGCCTTCAACGGCCTTTTTAGCCTTGATGATTTCTTTTGCTTTGGCGTCTCTTTTAAGCTTTTCCTCTATCTCTAACTCACGCTTTATTCGCAGGGCTTCTTTCTCTTTCTGCTTTGCCGCTCCAAGCTCTTTGGAGGCTACTTTTTTACTGGCATCGTTCTGAAACTCACCAGATAGTAATTCATAAACTTCTGCTGAAATTTTAGCCGTAGGCCGCTTTTCAATTTCAATGCTTTTAGATTCTAAAAAATCTATAGCACGGTCAATTGAAATATTCAATTCCCTCAATACTTTACTTAGTCTAACGTTATCCGCCATAAATTACTTTGTTTGTTTCTAATCTTTCAACATTAAAGAAGTTCTTGATTCTGTTAGGACTCCAATATAATTAATTTTTTAATCTTCAAATTCTTCTTTTAAAATCCGAAGTACATCTTCAATAGTTTCTTCTTCTAAATCGGTGCGCTTGACAAGATCATTAACGTCTTGCTCCAAAATACTTTTTGCCGTGTCTAAACCAACCTTGGAAAATTCCTGAATAATCCATGCTTCAATCTCATCTGAAAATTCTGACAATTCAACATCTTCTTCAACGCCTTCTCTAAAGACATCTATCTCGTAACCAGTTAAACGTCCAGCAAGACGAATGTTGTGTCCGCCTCGACCAATGGCTTTACTGACTTCTTCAGGTTTTAAAATGACTTCTACCCGCTTGGTTTCTTCATCTATTTTAACGGTAGTGACACGCGCTGGGCTCAAAGCTCTTGTAATGTAAAGCTGAAGGTTATTAGTGTAATTGATGACATCAATATTTTCATTTCCTAATTCGCGAACTATCCCGTGTATCCGAGATCCTTTCATTCCTACACAAGCCCCAACAGGGTCAATTCTGTCGTCATAGGAATCCACAGCTACTTTGGCTTTTTCTCCAGGTATTCTAACCACATTTTTAATAGTAATAAGGCCGTCAAAAACTTCTGGTATTTCTTGTTCAAAAAGTTTTTCTAAAAACGCTGGTGCAGTTCGAGACATGACGATGTTTGGCTTATTCCCCTTGAGTTCAACATTTTCTATAATGCCGCGTACATTCTCTCCTTTTCTAAAAAAGTCAGAAGGAATTTGCTTGTCTTTTGGTAAAATCAATTCATTGCCTTCATCATCTAAGAGAATGACCGCTCGGTGGCGAATGTGATGTACTTCAGCGGAGTAAATTTCACCCTCTAAATCCTTAAACTGTTTGTAAATGCTTGTGTTGTCGTGTTCTTGAATTTTAGCAATTAAGTTTTGACGAAGCGCCAAAATGGAACGCCTTCCTAAATCGAATAATTTTACTTCTTCTGAAACGTCCTCACCAACCTCAAAGTCAGGCTCAATTTTTTGAGCATCTGAAAGTGAAATTTCTTGGTTTTCATTTTCAACATCAGCGTCGGCCACCACAATTCTGTTGCGCCAAATTTCTAAATCGCCTTTGTCAGGGTTGATGATGATATCAAAGTTATCGTCGTCTCCAAATTTCTTTTTCAATGCATTCCTAAAAACATCTTCAAGAATGGACATAAGGGTCACACGATCAATAAGTTTATCGTCTTTAAATTCCGAAAATGATTCAATAAGCGCTAAATTTTCCATAATTCTATTCTTATTCTTAAAATACTAATTTTATTTGTGCCTTTTCTATGTCTTGGTAAGCAATAGTGACTCTTTTATGAACCGTAACTTTTCCTTTTCCAATGGGTTTAGGCTCTCGAGCCTTCCATTCCAAAACAATGTATTTTTCTTCTGTTGCAGTTAAAACTGCTTCGAATTTTTGTTTGTCAAATGTCACGAGCTTTAGTCTCCGTCCAATGTGCTTTTGATACTGCCGCTCTTTTATTAGTGGCGTATTGGCTCCAGCAGAAGACACTTCTAACGAAAAGTCTTGGTCTTCTCTGTCAAGGTTGTGCTCAATTGCACGACTTACATACATGCAATCTTCGACTAAAACTCCCGCATCTCCATCAATTACAATTCGAATTGTATTTCCATCGAGAATTTCAAAATCGATTAGAAATAAATCAGGGCGCTTTTGCATGCACTTCTCTAATAAATCCGCAACTATGTCTCTAAACATTTGGTATAAAAAGAGGGGACATTTCCGTCCCCTCACTTATTTGTTTCTTCAATCTTCGTGGCAAATATAAGGGATTGGATGTTATTTCTAAAACTTTTTTTTAAGAGATTATTGAAATAAATACCAAAATAAAAAAAGCCTTAACCGAAATTAAAGCTTTTTTGTTGGCCCACTAGGGCTCGAACCTAGACTCTTTGGTACCAAAAACCAACGTGTTGCCAGTTACACCATAGGCCAATCTCATATTGAGGATGCAAATTTAGAACAAAACTTTGTTTGCACAAACATTTTACTCAAAATTAATAATTCCAGTATTTGATTTATTATTAAATTCGCCAAGAAGTATAATAAAACCATGACAAATTTTAATTTTAAAAAATGGAACCTAATTTTAGGATGGACAGCTTTCACACTTGCTTTTGTTGTCTACGGGATGACTGTAGAACCTACGGTTGGATTTTGGGACACTGGAGAATATATTCTAACCTCTTCTAAATTAGAGGTCGGTCATCCTCCGGGGGCGCCTTTGTTTCAAATGCTTGGCGCATTTTTTTCGATTTTTGCTTCAGAACCCGCGCAAATTGGGTTGGTTCTTAACATGATGAGTGCGGCGGCCAGCGCCTTCACCATTTTGTTTATGTTTTGGTCAATTATTCTATTACTAAAAAAATTAACCTCATCAGGTTTTGAATCTAATCCCAACGCACAAGTTGGCATTTTGGGCGCTGCTTTTGTGGGAAGTTTGGCCTTTGCTTTTACCGATTCCTTTTGGTTTAATGCCGTTGAAACAGAAGTTTATGCCATGGCTACTTTGATAATGGCTGTAATGTTTTATTTGGGTTTACGCTGGCAAAATGAGATGCATACCTCAAAAGGCAACCGCTGGCTTATTTTAATTTCTTTTGTGGTGGGGCTTTCCTTCGGGGTTCATTTTATGGGACTTTTAACCATCCCCGCTATAGGACTGCTATATTACTTTAAAAACTATAAAACCATCACGCTTAAAAATTTCATCATTGCCAATGTAGCGGTGGTCGCCATTTTGTTGTTTGTATTTAAATTATTAGCGCCAAATATTCTGCGTTATTTTAGTGCCTTAGAAATTTTCTTTGTAAACAGTGTTGGATTGCCTTTTAACTCGGGGTCTATCATTGCCTTTATTTTACTGGTTTTAGCTATTTACTTAGGTCTAAAATACACAAAAACTAAAGGGCTCGTAAAGCTTAATACAGGGTTGCTCTGTGTGACTTTTATTGTCATTGGGTTCACGACTTGGTTGATGTTGCCCATTCGTGCCAATGCCAATGTACCCGTCAATGAAAATAATCCTTCAAGTGCTAGAGAATTATTGGCTTATTATAACCTTGAGCAATACCCTAAGACGCGGCTATTTTATGGCCCACAATTTACAGATCAATATGCAGGTTTAGACGAGAATCAGCCCTTTACAGACGATAAACCCAAATATGAAAAAGACCTGAAATCAGGAAAATATGTGGTCGTTAATGATTACGTAAACGCCATTCAAAATTACAATGGAGACCACGGCTCTGTACTGCCCCGAATGTGGAGCACAGAACATGCGGTCAATTATATGCGGTACTGTGGTTTTTTAGAATTTTCGATAAAATCGGAATACAAAATGCAGAACGAATTTCGCAGTTTGGTTGATAGTTTTGAGACATCTTTGGCCGAAGGCGAAATTGACTATGAAGGCTATCATGATTTTCTCAGAACCTATGGCCGCTATTTAGACATTGAAAAACCATCTTTAATCGATAATATTTATTACCTCATTGATTATCAAATTGGGTATATGTATTGGCGTTATTTTATGTGGAATTTTTCTGGCCGTCAAGATGATATTCAAGGCAAAATGGATTTGCATGGCAATTGGATGACAGGTATTAATTTTATAGACAGCTATTTGTTGGGAATAACTCAAGAAAACTTACCAAGCGTTGTTAGAAATAATAAAGCGAGAAATAGCTACTATCTATTGCCTTTTTTATTGGGGCTCATCGGCTTATTGTTTGTGTTTAATAGAGATAAAAAAGTATTTTGGACCATGTTGGTGTTTTTCCTTTTTACAGGGATTGCCATTCAGGTTTATACCAATGTGAGGCCTTTTGAACCCCGAGAACGTGATTACTCATTGGTCGGTTCTTTTTATGTGTTCACCCTTTGGATTGGCATTGGTGTTTATGCAATATATGACTGGCTCAGTACATACTCGAAATCAAAACTTATTGCCCCTGCCATAAGCCTTTTGTGTTTGGCAGCAGTCCCTGGAATATTAATAAGTCAAAATTGGGATGACCACGACCGTTCCAATAGAAAAACAGCCCATGCCATGGCCGTGAATTATTTAGAATCCTGTGACCCAAATGCTATTATTTTTACCATTGGGGACAACGATACTTTCCCGCTCTGGTATGCGCAAGAAATTGAAGGCATTCGAACCGATGTTCGCGTTGTTTGTACCAGCCTTTTTAATGTAGATTGGTACATTGATCAAATGAAGCGGAAGGCTTATGAAAGCGAGCCCATCCCTTCAAAACTTACCCACGATAAATACAAATGGGGAACAAGAGATTACATCATAAAAGAAGTGGTCACCCAAGATACCTTGGATATCGATCAATTTATAGATTTTGTAACCAGCGATGACAAACGCACCAAATATGGCCATATACTAAAACAACAAGGTTATGATACTACTGGACAACGAAATCAAGACTTAGGCGCAAATTATGCGCCAACAGAACATGTTAGAATTCCCGTAAACAAAGAAAATGTTCTAAGAAATGGCATTGTACCACTAAAAGATGCCGCTAAAATTGTAGATTATATCGACATTAAAATCGAGGATCAAGCCATTTATAAAAACCGCTTAATGATGTTGGATATCATTGCCGAAAATAATTGGGAGCGCCCGATTTATTTTAGCGGGGGCGCCTTTGGTGATGACGACTATATTTGGATGAAAGATTATCTACAATTGGACGGATTTGCTTATAAATTAGTACCTATTAAAACACCTATTGCAGATAATAATCCTTTTGACATGGGGCGTATTGATTCAGAAAAAATGTATCAGTTGGTTAAAAGCTGGAAATGGGGGAACAGCGGAAATCTAGACGTTTACCACGATGTGGAAACGCGAAGAAACAGCATTACATACAGAGGGCATATAGCACGTTTGATCGAAACGCTCATCAACGAAAATGAATTGGAAAAAGCGGAGGAAATCGCAGACTTGGCGATGGAGAAAATGCCAGTAAACGTCTTTGGATATTATACCTTTTTAGAACCATTCATTGGCGCCTATTACGAAGTAAAGGCCAAAGAAAAAGCCAGGAAACTCTATAAAAATGTGACCTTGAAATACCAAGAAAGTCTCACCTACTACAGCCGTGTTTCTGAGCGCAATCAATCCAAGTATATTCAAACAATTTATTCTGATATAGAACGCTATAAAAGTTTGGTAGACACCATTAGTTTATACGAAGAAGAAGGATTTATTAAAATTGAAATGGAAAAGTTTAATGGGTTTTTACGTTTGTTCACAGGGGAAGATTCAGAAACTAGCTTCGAATCAGACGATACAGAAGGCTCGAATACAATGCCTTAAATGTATTGCTCTAGCAAGCCAATAATCGTATTGGCGTCCAGTAAACCGCTTTGACGCCATTTCATATCACCAGATTTATAAATAATAAGTGTTGGAAAATCTTTAATTCGAAGGGCTTCTGAAAGCGCCTGGTTTTTGTCAACATCAATTTTGATTACCTTGGCCTTATCCCCCAAGGCAGCGGCTACGTCGCGCAATACATCATGCATGGTATTAGATGCGTCGTCCCATTCTGAAAAAAAATCAAAAAGAACAGGAACTTCAACGTCTATTAAATCTCCAAATTTTGACATATTATTAGATTTGTGCTGGTTGTTTTTCTAATGTAAAAACAACAGTCTTCTGATACAATATTAAAAAAAGATATTTAAACCTTAGTGGTTTTTTTAATTTGATTTTAGCACAAACTAACCAAGATGAGGTTTGCCCTTTCTTAATTTGATAACGGTAATCTCTGGCCAAATACCAACACGACCAGGAAAAGCCAAGTAACCAAACCCACGATTCACATTCAAAACTTGACCTGCTTTTTCATATAAACCTGCCCAATATTTGTAACGCCATTTTATGGGGCTCCATTTAATAAAGCCTGGAATTTCTATTCCAAACTGCATGCCGTGCGTATGCCCGGACAGGGTGAGGTGGTAATGTAATTTATCATCAATAACCTCATGTTCCCAATGGGATGGGTCATGGCTCAATAAAATTTTGAAATCATCTGGATTGACTTGTGAAGTGGCTTTTCTTAAATCTCCTTTTTGCTTGAATCCTTTTCCCCAATTCTCAACACCTATGATAGCCAATTGAGATTCTTTTTTCCTAATAAACTTAGCTTCATCCAACAACAATTGAAACCCGAGCGATTTATGAAGCTTCAACATGTCTTTAAAATTTTTCGATTTATCTTCTTTGGAGGGCCAGCGTGTATAATCGCCATAATCATGATTCCCTAAAATTGAAAATATACCGTCTTTTGCCTTTAATTTAGAAAAAGTTGATTTCCAAGGTAACATTTCTGATGTTCTGCTGTTGACCAGATCACCAGTAAACATAATCACATCGGAGGCTTGTGCATTAATCAAATCAACAGCATATTCAACCTTGGCTTTGTTGTCAAAACTACCACTGTGTATATCGCTGATTTGTGTGATTTTATAATTATCAAATTCTTTTGGTAAATCTTCAAAGAACAAAGTGTATTTTAACACTTTATAATTGTATTTACCTTTAGTAATCCCATGTAAAATAGATAAAAAGGGAAGAGCCGCCACCCCCAAGGCAATTTGCGCAATAAACTTTCGGCGGGTGCTAAAAACTGAACTACCAGAACGCGGGCTTGTCGTTATGGCATTATATACACCCTCAAATAGCCGGAATACGTCTTCTCCAAACATGGCTAAGACCAAAAAAAGCTTAGGGATATAAAACAAAACAAAAAAGGCGAAAGCTTGGTAAAATCCAGTACTAACTGAAGCGGAACGGTCCAAATTCACCACATGGTATATTGTATTGCCAAACACCAACATGGTAGACATAATGTATATTAAAATAACCCAAGGGTTTTTTGTGACACTTCTAAAGCTTTGGAAAGCGTAAAAATCAAGCGCCAATACAATTCCAATAAAAACAAGCAATCGAAGCATCTTTAAAATTTTGTGTAAAAATAAAACAATTCGAAAGGATTTTCGACACAATAAAAACATTTAACGACCACTGTCAAATTCTTTAATTTTAGTATCTTACAATCAAAATTAAAATTAGTATACTCTCCAAAAAAACAATTATTTTCGAACCGGTAAATTTCATATTGAAACTTTTTAAAATTTAGTTATGACATCAAAAAACAACTCTTCTGCTTTGACCACCTTGGTCACTGTTTTTTTCTTCTGGGGCTTTATAGGAGCTTCAAATGGAGTTTTTATACCATTTTGTAAAGAATACTTTATGATAGACCAATTTCAATCTCAGCTAGTTGATTTTGCATTTTATGGTGCATATTATATTGGAGCTCTCATATTATTCGTATTATCTAGTCAAAGGAAAAAGGATATTTTTAACAGCTGGGGTTATAAAAAAGGTATTATTTATGGGTTATTAATATCAACAGTTGGTGCATTGGTGATGTATCCAGTAATAAATGGAGCTGAACAAGGACAAACAGAAGTCTTTTATGGAGTTTTAATTGCACTATTTATTGTGGGATTGGGTTTTTCTTTACAACAAACTGGAGCAAATCCATTTGCAGTATCTCTTGGTGATTCGAAATCTGGTTCATCTAGATTAAATCTTGCTGGGGGTGTAAATTCTTTTGGTACTACTATTGGGCCCTTGGCTGTTGCATTTATAATTTTCGGGACATTATCAGGTGAAGGAACTGCTGAATTTTCAAAAATGCAATCTTTGTATCTTGGAGTAGCTGCACTATTTGTTTTATGTGCTGCAGTTTTCCACTTTTCAAAAAGTTTACCAGATGGTATAACGTCAGAACCTTTTGAGCCTGCCAATAAAGCAATGAATTTATTAATTGCTTTGACGGTCATAATGTTCTTGTGTTTTGGATGGGTTTTTTACACTTACTCTGTTCCAGAGCCAACAATAGACGCAATTAAAGAAAATTTAGAGTATAAGAGATTAGTAGCATTAATTGTGTCTCTTATTGGTGTTGTTGGTTGTATATATTATGCATATGTAAAGTCTTCGTCTAATCCAAAAGGATGGGGCGCATTACAATATCCACAGCTTGCCTTAGGAATGTTAGCCATATTTACTTATGTTGGAGTTGAGGTGACTATTCAAAGCAATTTAGGAGAAGTTTTGAAGTTAGTTACTGATAAAATTGATGATGTTAATTTAAATGGACTAGGGTTACCTGCACTAACTGATGCGGGAATTGCAAAATATATCTCATTATATTGGGGGGGGTTAATGATCGGTAGATGGACTGGAGCTATTAGTGTTTTTAATCCAACAGAGGGATTGAAAAAAGCTTTATTAATAATTGTTCCGTATATAGCCTTTGGAGTAATTGTTTTAGTTAATTACGGTAGTTACAGCTGGAATGAAATAATTATATTTTCTGTTATTGTAGCTATTCAAATTTTAGGATTTTTTATTGCTAAAGACAAAGCAATAGCAACACTTAATATATTTAGTGTGATTGGATTAGCAGCAATGCTAATTGGGCTGTTTTCAACGGGAACTGTAGCATTGTTTGCTTTTATTAGCGGCGGTCTTTTCTGCTCAATAATGTGGCCTTGTATTTTTTCATTAAGCATAACCGGTTTAGGTAAATATACATCTCAAGGATCTTCATTTTTGGTAATGATGATTTTAGGGGGTGCCATTATCCCTCCTATTCAAGGAAAAATTGCAGATATTTTCTCAATTCAATCATCTTATTGGGTAGCTGTGTTATGCTTTGCTTATCTAATCCTTTACGCATTTTTAACTAAAAAAATATTGGGAAACCAAATTGAAAATTAAGATGTGAAAAGAAGAAAGTTTATAAAAAACACGTCGCTAACTGGCCTAAGTATGTCAATAGGTAGCTACTTAAACAGTTACGTCAAAACTTCTGCAGACGAATCAAAAAAAAATAAAAGAAAAGCTAAGCTCCCCTTAGTTGTAGCTACTTGGAATGTGAAATTTGCCACAAGCAAAGCTTGGGATATCCTGATTAATGGAGGAAGCGCTTTAGATGCCGTGGAACAAGGTTGCCGTGTAGAAGAAGCAAATGAAAAAGGACAATCTGTAGGCAAGGGTGGACTTCCTGATCGAGATGGACAAGTCACTCTTGATGCTTGTATCATGAATGCTGAGGGCAATGCAGGTTCAGTCGTTTATTTGAAAAACATCACCCATGCGGTTTCAGTAGCACGAAAAGTCATGGAAGACACTCCACACGTTATGCTTGCGGGAAAAGGTGCGGAAGAATTTGCATTGACAAAAGGATTTAAAAAAGAAAAACTTTTAACCGATGCTTCTAAAAAATCATGGGAAAAGTGGACAAAAACAAGTGAGTATAAGCCAATTATAAACATTGAAAATCACGATACCATTGGCATGTTAGCTATAGACCAGCAAGGGGATATTTGTGGGGCTTGTACAACAAGTGGCCTCGCCTACAAAATGAATGGACGTGTTGGAGATTCTCCAATAATAGGTGCTGGATTATTTGTTGATAATGAGGTTGGAGGTGCTGTAGCAACCGGTCTTGGTGAAGAGGTTGTAAAGTCAGTTGGTAGTTTTTTAATAGTTGAACTCATGCGACAAGGCAAAACACCACAACAAGCTTGCGAAGAGGCAATAAAAAGAATTGTCCAAAAACCCAATAGCGATTATAAAAATTTTCAAGTAGGCTACATCGCTATAAATAAACTCGGAGAAATAGGTGCTTATTCTATTCATCAATGGTTTAGCGTAACCAAGTTTCAAAATGGTAGAAATCATACAACCCAATCTGATTATTTCAATAAAAACTACTAATTTCTGGAATGGAAAAACAAAAACGCTTATTTCTTCTCGACGCTTATGCGCTTATCTTTAGAGGGTATTACGCATTTATAAAAAACCCACGCATCAACTCTCAAGGGCTTGATACCTCGGCGATTCTTGGGTTCACAAATTCGCTTTTAGATGTAATAAAGAGAGAACGCCCAGACCACTTAGCCGTTTGCTTTGACAAGGGTGGAAG
>NYVA01000053.1 GCA_002684355.1 Formosa sp. | reverse complement strand
TGATGGATTTTTCTACAGAAATCAAGAAGTTGTTATTGTTGGCGCTGGTGATTCTGCCTGCGAAGAAGCCCATTATTTATCCAAATTGTGTTCTAAAGTAACTATGCTGGTTCGGCGCGATGTCTTTAGAGCTTCAAAAATTATGGCCAATCGTGTTATAAATACTGATAATATTGAAATCCTTTTTAATACCGAAACTGAAGAAGTTCTTGGAGATGGACAACTAGTAACAGCTGTTAAAGTTAAAAACAATAAAACCAATGTAGTGCATGACATTGCCGCGACTGGATTCTTTGTTGCTATTGGACACAAACCCAATACTGATATTTTTAAAGATTTCTTAGAGATGGATGAAACCGGATACATTGTAAATCGTCCTGGATCATCTAAAACAAATGTTGAAGGTGTTTTTGTGAGTGGTGATGCTGCAGACCAAGTTTACAGACAAGCTGTTACAGCCGCTGGAACAGGCTGTATGGCAGCATTGGATGCAGAGCGTTATTTGGCTGCTAAAGCATCTTAAGGGCGTAAGTTAACGAAGTTCTGCGCCTACTTTTTTCTGTAATTGTTTCTGTAATTTGGACATGATTGTTTCTATTTCTTTGTCCGTTAGTGTTTTTGTTAGGTCCTGTAGTGTAAAGCTTAGGCCATAACTTTTCTTACCACTTGGTAAGTTTTTCCCTTTGTAAACATCAAATAAGCTGATCTCTTTTAAATATTTTTGATCGGTTTGTTTGGCAACTTTATAAATGNCCTCAAAGNTNATNTCCTCATNAATNAGCAATGCAAAATCTCGTTTAACTTCAGGAAATTTAGGGATGGGNTTAAATTTAACGTTTGTGGTTTTGATGGAATTTTCAATNGCATCCCAGTTAAAATCTNCGAAATAAACAGCCTGATCAATTCCAAAAGCTGAAGAGATGCTCTTTTTTACGATACCATATTCAACCATTGTCGTTTTTCCAACCNTAAGCATTTGCCCTTCTTCAAAAACAGCATTGNTTGNTGGGCTGCTTTTTAATTTTGANACACCCATCTTTTCAATCAAAGCACTGACAATCCCTTTGGCATAGAAAAAGTCTATATTTTCTTTTTGACTTCGCCAATGAAGGGGAGATTTTTGACCTGTCATTAAAATTGAAAGGTGTTTATATTCTTTTCGATCACCATCTAGCAAATGATAGGTTTTACCAAATTCAAATAATTTTAGTGATTCTTGTTGCCTGTTTAAGTTATAAGCAATGGTTTCCAGTCCCGAGAATAACATTGACCTCCTTAGCGTTGCTAGGTCATTACTCAATGGGTTTACAAGGACAATGCTTTCATCAGCGTTCAAGGACGTACTTAATGCTGTATATTTTTGGGTGGATAATGAATTGGTCATTATTTCATAAAACCCATGGCTCACCAATTGGTTGGCTAATGTATTCTCAATTTTATGACTGCTGNTATTGGAAGCATTAGAAATTGAAGAATTCAGTTTATCATTAACCCCAATTTTGTTATAACCATAAACACGTAATATTTCTTCAATAACATCGACTTCTCTTTCTACATCGTTTCTATATGCGGGGATGGTCAAACCCAATCCAGCTTCTGTTACGTTGTTGACTTTAATTTCTAAAGACGATAGGATTTGTTTAACTGTTTCTTTGGGAATCTTTTGGCCAATTAGCCTATTGATATTTCCAAAACTTAAAAAAACCTGTTTATCTTCAATTTTTTTTGGATATTCATCGCTAGGGTCGCTAGAAATTTCCCCGCCTGTAATTTCACTTATAAGGCTTGCTGCATACTTTAAAACATATTTTGTTTTTTCAGGATCAACTCCGCGTTCAAAACGAAATGAAGCATCTGTGCTNATGCCATGTCTTTTGGCAGATTTTCGAATGCTCACNGGGTTAAAATAAGCGGATTCAAGAAATATATTGGTTGTGGTATTNCTAATTCCAGAATTCAGTCCTCCTAAAATCCCTGCAATACACATGGGCTCATTGGCGTCGCAAATCATCAAGTCTTCGACATCTAAACTGCGCTCTATTCCGTCCAGTGTTGTAAACTTTTCGTCTTTTTTCGCATTTCTTACAACAATCTTTTGATTCGCAATTTTATCGGCATCAAATGCATGTAGGGGCTGGCCCAAGCTGTGCATTATATAATTTGTAATATCAACTACATTGTTAATTGGGTTGAGTCCAATCGCTTTTAGGCGCTGTTGCATCCAGTCAGGAGAGGCTTCGATTTTNACTCCAGAGATTGTAATACCGCAGTAGCGTGCGGCTTTGTCTTTCGCTTCAACAGCCACATCAATTTTTAAAGTTCTGTTGTCAACATGAAAACCTGAAACTGAGGGGCTCATCAGTTCTGGATTTAANCCTTCTTGAATCAAGCCTGCTTTGAGATCTCTAGCCGTGCCGTAATGACTCATTGCATCGGCTCTGTTTGGGGTCAAACCAATATCAAACACAACATCATTNTCAATATTAAAANTTTCTGAAAGGNGACTTCCTGTGGTTAAATTTTTATCCAATACCATTATGCCATCATGGTTGGATCCAAGACCCAGTTCGTCTTCAGCACAAAGCATTCCATAACTTTCTTCACCGCGAATTTTCCCCTTTTTGATTTTCCAAGCTTCGCCTTCTGCAGTATATAAAGTGGTTCCAATGGTAGCAACAGCAACTTTTTGACCAACGGCAACATTAGGGGCGCCACAAACAATTTTTAGTATTTGGTCATCTCCAACATCGACTGTAGTTAATTTCAATCGGTCTGCATTGGGGTGTTTTTCACAAGTTTTCACCTCACCCACAACAATACCTTTTAATCCGCCTTTGATAGAAGCGTATGCTTCAAGTCCTTCAACCTCTAGCCCTAAATTTGTAAGAAGTTCTGATGTTTTTTCTGGCGTCCAATCAATGTTGATGAATTGCTTTAGCCAGTTGTATGAAATTTTCATATCCTTTGATTAACCTATGCAAATATAAAGCTATGATATTATCTGGCAAATAAAAAGCCCAACCAAAAGTTGGGCTTCAATGTTCATAAAGTTCTTTAAGTCATTCCCCTGAAAGTTGTTTCATTTCTTCTTCAATCATGTTGTAAAACTGATCTATTTTTGGCATGACCACCACACGTGTTCTACGGTTTTTAGCACGATTCATGGCATTTTCATTGTCAACCAATGGGACATAACTACTGCGTCCTGCCGCAATTAATTGTGAAGGATTGACGCCCATTTTTTGAAGTTCTCTAATGACAGATGTTGAACGTTTAACGCTCAAATCCCAGTTATCAAGTAGGACACCACTGGCGTAGCTTCTGCTGTCTGTATGGCCTTCAATCATGGCTTCAAAATCAGGTTTGTCATTGATGACTTTAGCTACTTTTCCCAAAACAACTTTTGCTTTTTCAGTAACGACATAGCTGCCGCTTTTGAAAAGCAATTTATCTGAAATAGAAATGAACACCACTCCTTTTTCAACATTAATTTCGATGTCTGGATCGTCAATTCCAACTGATTTTTTCAAACTAGAAACAATGGCCAAAGTAACACTGTCTTTTTTGTTGACAGCGTCTTGTAAACGCGAAATTTTTAAATCACGTTCTTGCAAGCTTTCTAATGTCTTTTCAAGATTTTCTGCACCTTTTGTTGTAAGGACAGTCATTTCTTTAGTGCTTGAGAAAAGCGCATCGTTTGTTTTTCTAAGATCTACAAGTTGTTCTTTTAAAGCGTCTAGACTGGCATCAGCAACTGCTTTATCAGAAAGGCAACTGTTTAATTTAACAGTAGCAGTGTTTAGTAAATCTTGGGTAGTTTTTAATTCTTTTTGGGCAGCCAATAATTCTTTATTGGGGCCGCAAGAAGTTATAGTAAGCAGGGAAATTAACCCAATTACAAATATTTTTTTCATCTTGTATTGTTTTTTAATAATGTTAGGTAAAACTATAAAATAAACGGATACAAATAAAAAATATTATAATTTAATGTGTATTTAATTTTTTGAATGATTTGATTTTCAACACATAGTATTTCAAAACAATTGAATTAATGCCATTGTGTTGCATTCGATTTTTGTTTTTATATCGGTAGTTTAGGGCGTAGGGTAGTAGGCTGTAAAAACTTAAATGTGCTTTTACGACCGCTTTAAAAGATTTGAATTTTCCCATAAGCAGCAGCCTGACGCCAGCAAAACCATCTAAAATTAATCTTGTAAAAATTATCAAGAATAAAGGGTGAGTGCTATTTTTAGTCAACATTATTAGATTGTTTCTAAAGTTTAAAAATGTTTTTTTAGGGCTTAAGACATTTAAACTTTGCCCCCCCAAGTGAAAAACGGTAGAATTACCAACATAAAAAACCTTCTGGCCTTGATGATGCGCCCGCCAACACAAATCAATTTCTTCCATATGAGTAAAAAATTTTACATCAAACCCATTAAGATCATTAAAGGTTGTTCGACGGATAAAAAAACAAGCTCCTGATGCCCAAAATAGCGGGCAATTATTGTCGTATTGCCCCAAATCTTCTTCAACGGTGTCAAATATTCTCCCCCTGCAGTAGGGATACCCTAACTGGTCAATAAAACCACCTGCTGCACCTGCATATTCAAATTTATGTGGTTTTTTTTCATCTAATATTTTGGGTTGAATAATGCTAATTTCTGGTTGCGTTTCAAACACTTTAACAACAGGGTTTATCCAATCTTGTGTTACTCTAACATCTGAATTTAAAAAGCAAAATACATCTGCATTGATATCTTTTACGGCTTTGTTATAGCCTTCGGCATAGCCGTAATTTTTCACCAATTTAACAATGTGTATTTGGGGATATTTTTTTTCAACAAATGCTATGGAGTCATCAGTAGAGCCATTGTCTGCCACATAGATATCATACCCCTTGCTAAAGGCTACAACTGAAGGTAAAAACCGTTCTAAAAGCTTTTTCCCGTTCCAATTTAATATGATAACTGCAACTTTCAAGTGAAATTCTTTTTTTGTGAATAATCCGGAAGGGATTCTATGAAATTATAACCGTCAGAAGTCAGATTCATATTGCAATAATAATGATTTAACCCATTGGTGACCATTAAAAATGAGGCGTCTAAGTGGCTGTTGTAACGGGCAATTTGATCAAATGTATTTTGATTTATATTTACATTTGGCGCTTTGCATTCAACAATACAGTGCACACTTCCATCATTGTTATAAATAACAATGTCATATCGTTTTGACAGCTCATTAAGCTTAATTTGCTTCTCTACGTTTATTAGGGATGCAGGATATTTTTTTTCTTGTATCAGAAAATTTAAACAATGTTGCCTGACCCATTCTTCTGGCTGTAGTAACACAAATTTTTTGCGAATTTCATCAAAGATATGAGTTTTATTTTCGCTATTTTTGAGTCTAAAGTTGTAGGATGGAAAATTTAATTTTTTCACAATACAAATTTGCTAATTTTTTTCTAAATGCACACTGCGCAATCCATTATTAATGACTTAAAAGCTGGAAAAGTTCAATCCCTTTATTTTTTGATGGGGGAGGAACCCTTTTTTATTGATCAAGTTTCTACTTATTTTGAAACAGCGCTGTTGCCCGAAGCCGCTCGCGGTTTTGATCAGACCGTTGTTTATGGAAAGGATATGACAATTGATATGCTCGTTTCCAATGCCAAAAGGTACCCAATGATTTCAGATCGACAACTGATTATTGTCAAAGAAGCTCAAAATTTAAGTCGAACTATAGAGCAACTTTTGCCATATGCAAAACAACCTCAGCCTTCAACAACCTTGGTTTTGTGTTATAAATACAAGTCATTAGACAAGCGTAAAGCCCTTTACAAAGCACTTTCAAAACAGCATATAGTGTTGGACAGTAAACGGATTTATGATAGTAAAATACCAGCTTGGATTTCCAGTCATCTTCAAAATAAAGCACTTCAGATCACAACAAAGGCGGCTCACTTATTGGCTGAGTTTTTAGGGAATGACTTGGCGAAAATTACCAATGAGCTTGGAAAGTTAGAACTTGTTGTTGGAGAAGATCGCAATATAACTCCTGAACTTATTGAACACAATATCGGTATTTCAAAGGATTTCAACAACTTCGAGCTTCAAAATGCATTGGCTAACGGCAATCAGGTAAAAGCCTATCAGATTGTACAATATTTTTCCAAGAACTCAAACCAACACCCCATCGTTCTTACTATTGCAACACTTTACAGTTTTTTCTCAAAAATAATGACACTTCATACTGTTGACAGTCAAAACCCACAAACCATGGCCAAGGCCATAGGGGTGAATCCTTACTTCTTAAAAGATTACACGACGGCTGCAAGGTATTTTCCGATGCGCCGTATCAGTGGAGTCTTCGAAACCCTCCGACTTATGGATGTCAAAAGTAAGGGTGTTGATGCGAATTTAAGCCCTAAAGATTTATATCAGGAGCTCTTATTTCGAATTTTTAAAGTCTAATATTTTCTATTTCTGCAGTTGTTTTTTGGCAAAGATAGCCGCCCCTACAATTCCAGCATTGTTTTTTAATTCGGCAGCTTTAAATGGAGTATTTATATGAATATATTGTTCAAACTGCGCAATTTTCTTACTCACACCGCCCCCCAAAATAATAAGATCTGGATTAAAACTTTTTTCGATGTGATTTAAAAAGAAATTGACGCGTTTACCCCATTTTTTAAAATCCCATTCCTTGCGTTTTCTGGCAGCATCAGAAGCAAAAAATTCCATGATATCCCCTTTTTTTCCATATAGTCTCCCGAGTTCAAAATTTGAAAGTAATTCACCATTAAAAAAAACACCAGACCCAATGCCAGTGCCTAAGGTTATGGTCATAACCAAACCATTTTGGTTTTTACCCGCTCCGAACTCCATGACTCCCATGGCTGCTGCATCGGCATCATTGACTACAAAAAAAGACGGTCCTATTCTAGATTTAAACAAGGCATCCAGTTGGGTGTTTTGTATGGAAGGGTCTAAATTTCCAAAATGCATGGCTTTCCCATTTTTAATAATGGTTGGAAATGATACGCCAACAGGTCCATTCCATTTAAAAGAATTGCAAAGAGTTTCAATGACATCAGAAATGGCTTCTGGCAGGGCTGGCTTTGGAGTTGGAATGCGTAAACGGTCGCTTACTAATGTGCCATTCTCAGTGTCCACAACAGCGCCTTTTATTCCAGAGCCTCCAACATCGATTCCAAGTATTTCCATAATTTATTGAATTAGTTTCTCAATTTGTAGTTGATATTCGTATTGCAAATCTTCGTGAAGTTTTAGCGTCTTTTTTCGAGATGCCTCAACTTGCCGATTGTATAAGTTTGTGAGTGTTTTATTATTAAAAATTGATGGCTGAATGGTTTTCATCTTGCAGCAAAAATAAAGCAATAATTCAACCTCTGTTTCGGAGGCGTTGGAGTAGCGAGAAAATTTTCTAATGCGCCGTAGTATTTTACGTACGCTTTTTTTGATAAAAAAATAACGGTTGGTGTTGATCTCATCAAAAAGTTTGTCCAATTGTGATTTGATACTTTGTACATATTGGAGCTCATCTTCAGATTCAAAAATTAAATAGGTAAGGAGCTCTTTGTTTTCAAGTTTAAAACGCGCAAGTCGCAAACAGAGCTGTTGAAGCGCTTGGCGGTCTAGATGTGCTAACGCTTTTCTCAGAGTGACGATGCTGGCTGCTTTCATAGGCTTTGTAATATTACAATTTTTGAAAAAGACTTGCAATAATGAATTTGTTTTTGTTGATCACCATTTAAGGAAATACTTTATTAATATTTACTTAAACATAAATACAATTCGTAGCGTATGTGTATTTTAGCGGCAAATTATGGATTCTATTACACAAATAGTATTGGGCGCTGCCTGCGGTGAGGCTGTTTTAGGAAAAAAAATTGGCAATAAAGCCCTATTTTTTGGCGCTATTGGAGGTACACTTCCAGATTTGGATGTGTTTGTTGGTGATTGGTTGTATGACAGCGAAATCCAATCCATGGCCTATCACAGGGGTTTTATGCATTCCATTTTTTTTGCAATTCTAGGAAGTCTAATACTAGGCTTCTTGCAACATTGGATTTACAACCGTGGCAAGCGCATCGGTAAAATAAGGCGTCAAGAATGGATTCAACTCTTTTTTTGGTCGTTGCTTACCCATTCAATTTTAGATTGCTTTACAGCTTATGGCACACAACTGTTCGCTCCTTTTTCAAATTACAGAGTTGCCTTTGATAATATTTCAGTAGCTGACCCTTTGTATACACTTCCTTTTTTGATTTGTCTTATTGTAATGATGTTTTTTAAGCGCAGTTCTAAAACGCGTCCTATTTTATTAAAATTAGCTTTTGGAATCAGTTCTTGTTATATGCTTTTTACCTTAGCAAATAAAGCCTATGTTCACAACGTTTTTAAATCATCACTGCAAGATCAAGGTATTGAACACCTTCGTTTCAGGACGCAGCCCACGATATTAAACAATATACTTTGGTATGGGATTGCAGAGTCTGAGTCATGTTATCATGCTGCCCTATATTCAATATTAGATGACTCAAAAGCACCAAAAAAATGGCAAAAAATCCCTAAAAACCATGAATTATTGCCTACTGAAGATCAGGATATTAAAACTTTAATTTGGTTTTCAAATGGTTTTTACAGCATTTCTGAGACGGATGAAAAAGAAGCTTTTATCTTTAAAGATTTAAGGTATCCACTTATTGATGAAGAGGATTCGAACTCTTCGGTTTTTAGTTTTTTGATTAAAAAAGAAAACAACAATTGGATGCTACAGCCAATTTACATGGACCAACCTAATGAAAAAAACTTCGAAGATTTTTGGAACCGACTCAAGGGGATTTAAACAACACCCACAGATTGCATGCATTTAAACATGGCCTTGTAAGTACGTTCGATATCATTGTCAAGTCCCACAGAAAAACGAATTAAGCCTTCACTGAGGCCCATAATTTTTTGTTCTTCCTCGGATATTTCTGAAGAAGTTGAAGTGCCAGGGGCGCTAAACAGGGTTTTGTAAAACCCGAGACTAACGGCCAAATACCCTAAGTTTTTACTTTGCATTAACTCCATCAAGGTATTTGCGTTTTTTAAGCTCCCTACATCAACTGTAAGCATACCGCCAAATCCAAATTCAGCATTCATTTGGGCTTTAAACACATGGTGTGAAGGGTGCGAAACAAGACCAGGATAAACAGTTTTTAAACCTAATGATTCAAATTTCTGTGCTAAATACAAGGCATTTGCACTGTGCTGTTTGATGCGAATATGAAGGGTGCGCAGGTTTTTTAGGATGGATGCAGCGCGCAAGCTATCCATTGTCGCTCCTAGCAACATGGCGGCACCATCGTTAACATTCCTTAAATCATCAATACATTCTTGAGATCCACAAACAACACCCCCAATCGCATCACTGGCACCGTTTATAAATTTTGTTAAACTGTGTATCACGATGTTTGCGCCAAGTTTTTTTGGGGATATTGATAAAGGCGAAAAAGTGTTATCAACAACCAATTGAAGCTTGTGTTTTTTGGCAATTTTTGAAAGCGCAGCAATATTAGCAACCTCAAGCAAAGGGTTGCTTACAGCTTCACAATACAATATTTTACTGTTTTTTGTAATGGCCGCTTCAATCGCCTTCAAACTCGTAATGTCTACAAAAGATGTTTTTATGTTGAGTTTGGGTGCGAAGTTTTTGAGAAAAGCATAGGTGCCTCCGTAAATGGTTCGACTCGACACCACGTGATCTCCTGCGCTGCAAAGTTGCATGATAACAGAAGTAATGGCTCCCATACCAGAAGCGGAGACATTGGAGGTTTCGGTTCCTTCCATGGCTGCAAGCGCTTCACCAAGATAGAGATTTGAGGGCGAGCTGTGTCTTGAATATAAATAGCAGCCATCCGCATTGCCTTCAAAAGTGTCAAACATTGTTTTAGCAGAAAGAAAGGTATAGGTTGATGCATCAGATATTGATGGATTAATACCGCCAAATTCGCCAAAGTATTGTAAATCTTGAATGGAGTCTGCAGGTTTCATATTTAAAAAGGTTAATTTTAGTCAAATATCAATATAAAATGATGTAAAAACAATAGAATTATATTTAATGTGAAAATAAATCTTATTTAAGTTTAATAATTAGATAATTATTTTATAAATTTATTTTTAATTATACATTTAACGTTTTTTTTTCGATATGAAATTAGATGCTCTAGACCTTTCCATCCTTAGACTCCTGCAAAAGGACGCTAAACTCACAAACAAAGCCCTTTCATCAAAACTTTCACTGTCTGTAACTGCCATCTATGAGCGCATAAAAAAGTTAGAGAAATCAGGTGTAATTGCTAACTATGTGGCGCTGGTTTCCAAAGAAAAAGTAGCGCGGTCATTTATTGCTTTTTGCCACATTAAACTCACCCAACACACCCAAGACAATGTGAAACAGTTTGAAAAAGAGGTGGTTAAAATTGAAGAAGTTTTGGAATGTTACCATTTAAGTGGGGATTATGATTATCTTTTGAAAGTACATGTTGAAGATATGGAAGCCTACCGTCAGTTCATGCTTGAAAAGCTCACAAAACTAAACCACATTGGAAGTACTCACAGCATGTTTATGATCAATCAAGTAAAACATACAACAGCCCTTAATATTTAGATAAAAAATCACTTTTCATTGCAATGAAGTTTGTATTTTTGTCATTGTTTAAATTAAACTATTTTTTATGAATTCTTACGATGTTGCCGTCATAGGATCCGGACCTGGAGGCTATGTTTCCGCCATACGTTGTGCACAATTGGGAATGCGCGTGGCCATTATTGAAAAGTATGCTACAATGGGAGGAACCTGTTTAAACGTTGGCTGTATCCCCAGCAAAGCACTTCTAGATTCTTCACATCATTTTGAAGACGCTGTCAAACATTTTGACACTCATGGTATTGAATTGCCTGGAGAAGTGAAAGTCAACCTTGATAAAATGATGCAACGCAAGCAAGGTGTTGTAGATCAAACAACCGTCGGCATTGATTTTTTAATGAAGAAAAATAAAATTGACACCTACCAAGGCGTTGGTAAATTCAAAGATGCTACTCACATTCAAATTGACGGTGAAACAGCCATAGAAATAGAGGCCAAACACACTATTATTGCAACAGGGAGTAAGCCTACTAAACTTCCTTTTGTTAAAGTAGACAAAGAACGCATCATTACTTCCACAGAAGCTTTAAAGCTTACGGAAATTCCCAAGCATTTGATCATCATTGGAGGTGGTGTCATTGGTTTGGACTTGGGGCAAGTCTATAAGCGATTGGGGGCTGAAGTTACGGTCATAGAATACATGGACCGCATCATTCCAACCATGGATAAAAGTCTTTCTAAAGAGCTCAACAAAGTCCTAAAGAAACAAAAATTTAAAATTAACACCTCTCATAAGGTTACTTCTGTAACTAGAGATGCAGATACCATTTTAGTGAAAGCAGAAAATAAAAAAGGAGAAGTTGTTAGTTTTGAGGGCGATTACTGTCTAGTCTCTGTAGGTCGAAGTGCTTATACTGCAGGGCTTAATGCGGAAGCTGCTGGCGTTCAACTAAACGAACGAGGACAAGTGGAGGTCAATGCGCATTTACAAACAACAGCTAAAAATATTTACGCCATTGGAGATGTTATCAAAGGGGCTATGTTAGCCCACAAAGCCGAAGAAGAAGGCGTTTATGTCGCTGAAACAATTGCAGGACAAAAGCCACATATAAATTACAATTTAATTCCTGGTGTGGTATACACCTGGCCAGAAGTGGCTTCTGTTGGAAAAACTGAAGAAGCCTTGGAAAGCGCCGGCATCGCTTATAAATCCGGGCAATTTCCGATGCGTGCCTTGGGACGCAGTCGCGCCAGTATGGATTTAGATGGATTTGTTAAAATTCTTGCAGACGCCAAAACCGATGAAATTCTAGGGGTGCATATGATTGGCGCCCGTTGTGCGGATCTTATCGCTGAAGCCGTCGTAGCGATGGAGTTTCGTGCTTCTGCAGAAGATATTTCTAGGATCTCGCATGCTCATCCAACTTTTACTGAAGCGATCAAAGAAGCCGCTTTGGCAGCGACGCAAGACAGAGCACTACATATTTAAATAAAGCCAAAATAATTATCCTTTTTCAAATACTGTAATGCAACAAAAAGGTATTGTAGTTATGTTGTTGTTTATTGTAAATTACTTCATAAATTTACAAAAATATAATTCTTTTTGAGACGCGCTAAGGAAATAGAAGTCAATGATATTCTGGATTTTAAAATAAAACTGTTAAAATGGGCGCAGTCTTATAGTGAAGTCACTTGGCTGGATTCGAACCAATGCTCACAAGCTTACAGCAATTTTGATGCGGTTCTAGCAGTAGATGCATTTACTAGCCTTCAAACAGGATTTGATCAAGCCTTTGATCAACTTCACGATTATCATTTAAAGACTTCGGATTGGATATTTGGCTATTTATCTTATGACCTAAAGAACAACTTAGAAGATTTAGAATCTAGTAATTTTGATGGTTTGCGATTTCCAGAGTTATTTTTCTTTCAACCTAAGAAACTATTTTTCTTTAAGAACGGTACTGTTACCATTGAGTATTTGAACTGTGTTTTTAAAGAGATGGACAATGATTTACTTCAAATTAAAAATGCTGCTACAAGTACTTTTAATGGCATTAAACACAATGCGCTAAAAATAAAACCCAGGGTATCTCAGCAGGACTATATTGATTTAATTTATAAACTAAAATCACACATTCAAAGAGGCGATATTTATGAAGCCAATTTTTGCCAAGAATTTTATGCCAACGGTGAAATTGATCCTTTATTAACCTTTGAACGCTTGCAAGATTTGTCATTACCGCCTTTCGCTGTTTTTTTTAAGAATAAATCCCATTTTCTCCTTTCAGCATCTCCAGAGCGTTACTTAAAAAAAGAGGGAAATTTATTGATTTCTCAACCCATTAAGGGAACAGCAGCCAGGTCTTCTAATGCAACTGAAGATTTAAATCTAAAAAACAATCTATTGGCGGATCCAAAGGAGCGCAGTGAAAATGTTATGATTGTAGATCTGGTTCGGAACGATCTCTCACGAATTGCCAAAAAGGGGAGTGTTCTTGTAGAAGAATTACACGCAATTTATTCATTCAAACAGGTGCACCATTTGATTTCAACTATCAAAGCCGAGTTACGTCCAGAAATTTCTGCAGTTGATGCCATATGCGCCTCTTATCCAATGGGTAGTATGACCGGAGCGCCTAAAATTTCAGCCATGAAAATCATCGAAAATTTAGAGTGCAGCAAACGTGGCCTTTACTCTGGTTCTGTAGGTTATTTCACTCCAGACGGTAATTTTGATTTCAATGTGGTCATAAGAAGCATTTTGTACAATGCTAAGACGTCTTATGTTTCCCTTTCAGTTGGCAGTGCCATCACTGCCAAAAGCGTACCTGAAAAAGAATACGAAGAATGTTTGATCAAAGCCAAGGCTCTTATCGAAGTTTTGGAAAATTAATTTTTACTTTTGCTGCATGCTTGAAATATTTAAAGCACATATCAAATTAAACTTTCCAGCCCTATTTAGGGATAAAATCTTATTGGCTTGTTCCGGTGGAATTGACAGCATGGTGTTGACCTATTTGTGTCAAAAATTAAATTTAAACATCACACTGGCCCATTGTAATTTTTGTTTGCGGGGTGATGAAAGCAACGTGGATGAAGCATTTGTTGTGGGTTATGGTAACAAGCAAAAAATTCCTGTTTTTTCAAAACAGTTTGACACACAATCATTTGCTGATAATTCAAAACATTCAATTCAAATGTCTGCGAGAGAATTGCGCTATAATTGGTTTCAAAGCCTTTCTGAGCAACACCAATTCAACTGTGTTTTGACAGCCCACCATGCCGATGATAGTTTAGAAACCTTTTTCATCAATCTCAGTCGCGGTTCCGGTCTTGATGGTCTGGTTGGGATTCCCGAAAAAAACGGTCGTTTCTTACGTCCTTTATTGCCATTTTCAAGAGATCAGATTTTGAAATATGCTCAAAAAAATCAAATTGAATGGAGAGAAGATAGTAGCAATGTAAATTTGAAATACCATCGCAACCAACTGAGACACAAATTAGTAACAGTTTTAAAAGAAATTTATCCCAATATTCTTGAATCTTTAACCAAAACACAGTCTCATTTAGAGGCCTCAAAAGAATTGCTTGAAATTCATATTAACGATATTGAAGAACAAGTGATTATCAAAAATAATCTCAGTGAAATTCATTATGATATATATGCTTTAAAAGCATTGAAATCAATACCGCTTTATTTGTTTCCACTGTTTAATAAATATGGATTTTCTGACTGGAAAGCGCTTTCTAAATTATTAGATGGACAATCAGGAAAAAAGATGCTGTCTAAAACGCATACGCTTCTAAAAGACCGTCAAGTTTTAATATTATTAAGCAATGATTTACCAACAGCTAGCAGCCAAAAAATTAAATCTGAAAATGATATTCCTTTTATTGAAAATTTAGGGTGTTATTTAAAGATCGATAAGGTTTCAGTATTGGATTCATGCGATTCTAATACCATTTATGTTGATTTTGAAAAGCTTCAATTTCCTTTAGAATTAAGAACCTGGGAAAACGGAGATTATTTTTATCCAAAAGGCATGAAGGGTAAAAAGAAAATCAGTAAATTTTTTAAAGACGAAAAAATGTCACTTACTGAAAAGGACAAAGCCTTATTGTTATGCTCTGACGCTCAAGTTGTTTGGGTTGTTGGAAGGCGTCAAGATTCCCGATTTGTAGCTTCTAAAACAGATACTTTAATGTGTAAAATTAGCTTACAATATGCCACAGATTAAAAGTCGGTACAAACCTTCTCTGCCGTTCAAAAGTGGATTCATTTCAACGGTGTACTCTGGTCTAATCCGCTATATTAAATACCCTCAAAAACGAGAGCGCATAAAGCTCAGTGACGGCGATTTTTTAGATTTGGATTGGAGTTACGCTTCTGAGCCTACAAATAGTTTGGCTATCATTTTACATGGAATGGAAGGTCACGGGCAGCGCCCTTATGTTTCAGGAATTGCCCGCCATCTAAATACACAGCATATGGATGCAATTTGTGTCAATTTCAGAGGTTGTAGTGGACAAATTAACACTCAGTTTTTTAGTTTTCATTCTGGCCAAACAGAAGATTTAAAGGATGTTATTACCCATGTAATTTCAAACCACAATTACGATTCAATTTTTTTAAATGGAATTAGTTTAGGAGGTAATATTGTTTTAAAATACCTTGGGGAAACTTCAGATGTTCCAAAGCAAATTAAAGCGGCAATGGCGGTTTCTGTTCCAGTTGATTTAGCGGGTTCTTCAAAAGCGCTTCATCGATTTAAAAATTGCTTATTTCACATTTATTTTATGATAGGATTAAAACTAAAATTAAAGCAAAAGCAACGCCAATTTCCAACTAAAATTTCAAGACTTTCATTATGGCGCATATGGACGCTTCGTGCATTGGATGAGTTTTACACTTCACGAGCCAATGGATTCAAGGATGCAGCGGAATATTATAATAAATCAAATAGTTTACAATATTTACCAGCAATAACGACCCCAGTTCTGATTCTTAACGCATTGAACGACACTTTTTTAACAGAAACTTGCTACCCAAACGCCATTGCT
>NYVA01000012.1 GCA_002684355.1 Formosa sp. | reverse complement strand
TTTTAGTTAATAGAAAGTTAAAAATAATCAAAATCAGCCTAAATATTTTAATTTTGTTCGGTGAATAAAAACTTATTTTCAGCATTAGTTATTTTTATGAGTTTATCGCTCATCGGGATTATATTTGTTCAAGCTTATTACATAAATAATATTCTTAATACAAAGGAAGAACAAGATATTGTTGTCATCACATTGCTCTCCCTTGTTTTCACTTTAACTATCATTATTGGCTATATGAGTGCCGTTTATCAATTAATTCGCCAGCGTAAAATATCTCAAATGAAGTCAGACTTCATCAATAATATGACTCATGAATTTAAAACACCAATAGCGACAATTAGCTTGGCTATTGATGCCATCAAAAACCCAAAAATATTCAATAATACAGAAAAAATGAACACCTACATTTCTATTATTAAAGATGAAAATAAACGAATGAACGCTCAGGTTGAAAATGTACTTCGCATCTCCAAACTTCAAAAAAAACAATTGATCATTAGCAAAGACAGACTTCAGCTACACGATTTAATTTTAGACGCCATAACGCATGTCGAGTTAATCGTACAAAATAGAGAGGGATATATCAAAACCAATTTTACAGCATCAAAATGCTCAATTATTGCCAACGAATCTTATTTTACAAATGTCATTGTCAATATATTAGACAATGCTGTTAAATACTCAGAGGGCCCTCCAAAAATTGATTTAACTACAAAAAACATTGGAAATAATATTTTGATGTCTATTAAAGACCAAGGAATCGGGATTGGTAAATCAGCCCTAAAGAGAATTTATGAAGAGTTTTATCGTGAACATACAGGCGATGTTCATAATGTAAAGGGCCATGGTCTTGGTCTATCAAATGTGAAACGAATTGTTGAAAATCATCAAGGCGTTATAACTGTTGAGAGCGAAAAATGGAAAGGAAGTACCTTCACCATCAAATTACCACTAATATCATAACACTATGGAAGAAATCACAAAACGAATTTTACTGGTAGAAGATGATCCTAATTTTGGGACCGTTTTAAAAGAATACTTGACAATTAATGACTACGAAGTCGTGCTAGCAAAAAATGGTATGGAAGGATTCGAGAAGTTTAAAAAGTCAGATTTCCATCTTTGTATTTTAGACGTAATGATGCCCTACAAGGATGGTTTTACTTTAGCACAAGAAATTAGAGAAAAGGACAAAGAGGTGCCAATTATTTTCCTTACGGCAAAATCATTAAAAGAAGACACCTTGAAAGGCTACAAAGTCGGTGCTGACGATTATTTAAACAAACCTTTTGACAGTGAAGTCTTATTGTTAAAAATCAAAGCCATAATTCAACGAAAAACAGTTGAAGGCATTGCAGACAGTAAGCAATTTGAATTTGAAATAGGAAGTTTTAAGTTGAATTCCAAACTTCGGTTTTTAACCCAAGGTGATACACAAATAAAACTATCACCAAAAGAGAACCAGCTTTTAAGAATGTTGGCACTACATGTCAATGATTTGATGCCTCGTGAAATTGCATTGACCAAAATTTGGAGAGATGACAACTATTTCACTTCAAGAAGTATGGATGTTTATATAGCAAAGCTTAGGAAATATTTAAAACTAGACCCAAAAGTTGAAATCTTAAACATTCATGGCGAGGGATTCCGATTGGTAATTAATGCTTAGATAAGCTTAAAATTTCTGTTTGTATTTGACTCAGAATTATTTCAAAAGGAGTTTGATAGTCATGCCATCGCGTATTTTTGTTTTTTTTAAACCAAGTCAATTGTCTTTTAGCAAAACGACGTGAATTTTTTTTGATTTCTTCCACTGCAAAATCTAATGTACAGTTATCCGCAAAGTATTCAAATAGCTCTTTATAGCCAACAGTATTTAGAGCATTTAAACTCTTGTATTTATAGACATTCTGGGCTTCTTTAAGCAGGCCNTTTTTGAGCATTTGATCCACTCTTTTATTGATGCGCTTATAAACAATGTCTCGCGCTGCATCCAAACCAATTGAAATAGGGGTGAAGCCTCTTTTAGCCTTATCCTTGTTTATGAACTGACTGTAAGGTTTTCCTGCACCTCTACATATTTCAAGCACCCGGATTATTCTGTGAGAATTTTCTAAATCTATTTTTTCATATGTTTCAGGATCTTTTGCTTTAAGTTCTTTTTGCAAGGCCAATATGCCTTCTGTTTTGAGCTCTAAATTTAATTGCTCGCGAATCTTTGGATCTACCTCAGGGAAGGCATCCAAGCCTTCTAAAACGGATTTAACATACAGCCCCGAGCCCCCACTTAAAATTAAAACATCGTGTTTTTGGTGCAGTTTTTCAATACAATCTAAAACTTCTTTTTCGTACTGCCCCACGCTGTAGTTTTCTGTGATGGATTTATTATGAATAAAATGATGTGGAATTAATGCCAATTCATCATTGTTTGGAGCGGCTGTGCCAATGGGAATTTCTTTAAAAAACTGGCGGGAGTCGGCAGAGATTATCTCTGTTTTAAAATGGGCCGCCAATTTTAAACTTAAGTCCGTTTTTCCAATTCCTGTAGGGCCAACAATTGAAATTATAAATTTATTCATAACGAAATATCATTGAACATTTTATACNAATTTANTTTGGATTTTGGTTCAGTCACAAATCAAAATTACTAAAAACTTTAGTCCTTTAGGGCAATGACTTTCAATCTTTTGTGACGCCTCATATAACTCTGGAGAATGTGCTGGGCGTCTTTGTTGTGTTCTAATGGGGTAATCAGGCTTGATAAAATATCAATATTTGAAATCTGAAAATTTAAATTAAAATAGGCAAAACCTCTTAAAACCCCTTTTTCAACCCAAACAGCACTGCGTTCATCAAGGTTTCGGCCTTTATCAATAAGAAGGAAACTTTTGGTTTTAAAGCTATAGTATTTGATGATTTTGTTAACTTTTATATTGTAATCTTCNACCAATTCTTCTCCAACACAAGCCCCTTNACATTCTTTAATGGTATGGCCAAAACAGCTACTTTTTGTTTTATATAACCCACATAGCTTTTGGCACAAACTGTGTTTTTCAACGATTTTGTTCATAAAGCTTTTACCACTTTGAATGTTGGCAAAGGTGCTAATAGGCTTTTGATTGTCTTTAATCTTTTCAATTTTCAAATTGATATAGCCATTTTCGTCCTTAAAACTAAATAAACCGTGTGTAAAAATGGTACGTCTTAGCGCCCGATTGAACTTGGGTTTGTGGTGTTTTATTTCGGCACTTTCTTTGAGTAAAGCTAATAATTCGCTCCCTGTTTCTTCGAATGTAACCACAAAAACTTCCAACTGAATTTTTTTTGATTTTGAATNTTGATTTGCGAAATGCTGATTGATTCGCATCTTGATATTTTTACTTTTTCCAATATATATAATATCACCCACTTCATTATGCATATAATACACTCCCGTAACTGAAGAAAGCGAGTTGATAATAGTGATTAATTTTGGTTCCAATTGTCGCTTGGGTTCAATTCGAATCGAGGCTTTCACAATCTTTTTGTCGAGGTCCTTGTTTAGCAATAATTCAAATAATTTAGTGGTAGCCATGGCATCCCCTGAAGCGCGATGGCGGTCACTCATTGGGATTCCTATAGCGCGCACCAACTTTCCCAAACTGTAAGAAGGGAGATCGGGAATCAGTTGTTTAGACAATTCTACAGTGCATAGATTTTTTCGTTCAAATTTAAAACCCAAGCGCTCAAATTCCAGTGATAGAATTCTGTAATCAAATTTAGCATTGTGCGCTACTAAAACACAATTCTCGGTGATTTCAACAATCCGTTTGGCAACTTCAAAGAACTTTGGGGCGGAACGTAACATTTTATTAGAAATTCCGGTCAGATTCGCGACATAAGGTTGGATGGGGCGGTTGGGATTTATCAGGCTAATAAATTGGTCAACAACGCGTTTTCCGTCGTGCTTGTAAATGGCAATTTCGGTAATGCCTTCCTCGTTATACTTTCCACCAGTGGTTTCTATGTCTAATATTGCGTAAATTCTGTATNTTTTATGTGTACTGCCTGTTCCCGAATATGAGGCTACCTACCCGAATCATGTTGCTGCCACATTCAATCGCAAGCGGGTAATCTCCACTCATTCCCATGGAAATCACAGCCATGTTTTTTTGTAATTCTTTTAATGTTTCAAAAGCTAATGTTAGATTTTTAAATTCTTTTGAAATNTGATTCTTATCTTCAGTAAAGCTAGCCATTCCCATAACCCCCGTAATTTTGATGTGTTTCAAGGCTTTAAAATNATCGCTATTTAGTAAGTTTTCAGCCTCCTTTGAAGACATTCCAGATTTAGTACTTTCACAAGCTATTTTGATTTGAAGCAAGCATTCAATAACACGTTCATTTTTTTGCGCTTGTTTATTGATTTCCTTCAATAATTTTAGACTGTCAACACCGTGTATCAAATGTACAAATGAAGCCATGTATTTCACTTTGTTGCGCTGTAAATTGCCAATCATATGCCATTTTATGTCTTTTGGCATTTCATGAAATTTATCAACCATTTCTTGAACTTTGTTTTCGCCAAAAACTCGTTGTCCAGCTTNATAGGCTTCCATTAAATCCCTTACAGGCTTGGTTTTGGAAACAGCTACCAAGGTGACATATGTGGGCAAGGATTTTTTTAATTTTTGAAGTCTATCTGCTAGGGTCATTTCAAAACTCATAAATGGTTAATCCGCTTCTTAATTTTGGATAAATATAGGTGCTTTTTGGCGGCATTGTCATTTTGGCATCTGCTATTGCCTTAAGCTGGTCCACAGTTACAGGTTTCAATCCAAAACCAACAGCATAATTTTGTCTGTCAATTTCATTTTTTATCCACCTCATATTGTCATTTTTTGAGACATAATGAAGGCGTTTATCTGATCTTGTATTTTTAATTCCCAAAATTGGTTTAAGAATTTCTTCTTGTAAAATAGAGACGTCTAGCGCTTGTAGCGGGGAGGCTCTGTTGATGAAATTCTCTTGTAAAGATACTGAATAAAATTGCCGCTTAAGATACATGCAAAAACCGTTGTTTTTTTGGCACAAATCATAAGATTTACTGGGTACAACATTAAACTTTAATTTTAATCTATTTAAAAATATTTTTTCTGAAAGCCCATTCAAATTTGTCACCAATCTATTATACTCCTGTACAAGCAATTCACTTTCAGGAATCAGAAAAGCCATAAAACCCGCTTTTTGTGNTTTGTTCTCTTCATCAGAAAGCAACATTGAAGAAGCAGTTCTGTGGTGGCCATCCGCAATGTACAAGTTTTGAACGCTTTCAAATACGTTCGTTATTTTTTTTACTTGAGAATCTTCCGCGACATACCATAATTTTTGAACTTCATTTTTAGATATAGAGATTACGGATGTAGGCGCTTGTTTTTGGATCGCTTTAATGAGGTCTGAAATTGCCTTTTGATCTCTATAGATCAACAAAACTGCGTCCGCATTAAAACGTGTTTCTTTTAAGTATTTTTTAAATACCAACTCCCTAGATTTTACGGTATTTTCATGTTTCTTAATGCGTCCTATCTNGTAATCCCTGATGTTGGCTTTTGCAATTATTCCATTATAAGTTTTGCCATTTAGGTTCAGTTCTTGAATGTAAAAACCAGGTTTTTGGTCTTTTATTAAAAGACCACTTGACTTAAATTGGTCGTAATTTTTTTTAACGTTCTCAAAGCGTTTCGAATTGGATAATTTTTTTCTGGGGTTTATATTATCTTTGATGATTTGTAAGAAGGAATGCGGATTGGTTTTAAAAATATCTTCAATCTCTTCTGGATTGTAAAGTTCAAAAGATTTACTGCTAAAATTATTAGAAATAAAGTCATTTGGCCGTACGGCACAAAAAGGATTGATGAGCGTCATAGTGTGTAGGTTTTGAGGTTTAAATTTTTATAAATCTGTTGGCTGGGANAATCGCTTTTTTTTCTTTGGCATAATTGTAAAAACCTTCTCCTGATTTTTTGCCAAGTTTACCGGCTTTTACCATATTGACTAATAAGGGATTGGGGGCGTATTTTGGGTTTTTAAAGCCCTTGAACATAACTTCCAAAATGGAAAGACAAACATCTAAACCAATAAAATCTGCGAGTTCAAGAGGTCCCATAGGGTGCGCCATACCTAGTTTCATGATGCTGTCAATTTCTAGGACACCACTCACGCCACATTGAAGGGCTTCAATGGCTTCATTGATCATCGGCATTAAAATTCGGTTTGCAATAAACCCGGGGTAATCGTTTACCAAAACAGGAGTTTTACCGATTTCTTTGGTAAGTTTTACAATAAAATCTGTAACTGATTTATCGGTATTATATCCACTGATAATCTCCACAAGTGGCATAATTGGAACGGGATTCATGAAATGCATGCCAATAACTTTACCAGGCCGTTTGGTTGCAGCCGCTATTTTGGTAATGGAAATGGAGGAGGTGTTGGTGGCTAAAATTGTATTTTTTGGGCTAGTTTTATCAAGAATTTTAAAAATTTGAATTTTAACTGCCTCATTTTCGGTCGCTGCTTCAACTACAAGACTGGTGTTTTCAACCCCTTTATTTATATCAGTATAGGTTGTAATATTTTTAATTGTACTTCTCTTTTCTTCATTTGAAATAACGCCTTTTGCAAGCATGCGATCCAAATTTTTTGAAATGGTTTGAAGTGCTTTGTTCAATGCTATTTCATCAATATCAATTAAATTCACGCGGTACCCCGATTGCGCAAANCTGTGTGCAATTCCATTGCCCATGGTTCCCGCTCCAATCACTGCCATATTTTTCATAAGTTGAATTTTAGAAACAATTAATAATTTGATGCGCAACTTTTAGCGCATTGGCTCCATCGCGCAGTGTTACTATGGGTTTTGTGTTGTTTTCAATGGCCTCTGCAAAAGTTTCGAGTTCATCCAAAATAGCGTTGTTTGCAGCGATTTTAGGATTTTCAAAATAAATTTGTTTTTTGACCCCTTCAGCATTTTGTAAAATCATGTCGAAATCANCCGGAAATTCAGAAGCATCTTTCATTTTGACTACCTCTGTTTTTTTCTCAAGAAAATCAACACTGATGTAAGCATCTTTTTGAAAAAAACGACTCTTTCGCATGTTTTTTAAAGAAATACGACTGGCTGTTAAATTAGCGACACAACCATTTTCGAATTCAATTCGGGCATTGGCAATATCTGGCGTTTCGCTGATTACGGAGACCCCACTGGCGTGTATNGAAAGAACAGGCGATTTTACCACACTAAGAATGATGTCTATATCGTGAATCATTAAATCTAACACAACTGGGACATCAGTACCTCTTGGGTTGAATTCTGCCAGTCGGTGTGTTTCGATGAACATTGGGTGCTTAATTTCAGCTTTAATGGCCTTAAAGGCAGGGTTAAAACGCTCTACGTGCCCTACTTGTCCTCGTAAATTATTTTCTGAAACCAATAGACGAATGTGCTCGGCTTCTTCAACAGTATTGGTAATGGGTTTTTCAATAAAAATATGTTTTCCCTTTGTGATGGCTTTGATGGCGCAATTGTAATGCGACAATGTAGGGGTCACAATATCAACTACATCCACGGCATCAATAAGGGCGTCTAATTGCTCAAAATAGGTGTATTTGAATTCTTTGGCCACGCTTTGACCAATCGCGATATCAGGATCATAGAATCCAATAAGCTCATATTTTTTAGATTGATGAAGTAATTTTAAATGAATTTTGCCAAGGTGACCCGCACCCAATACGCCTACTTTTAGCATCTTATTAATTTTGCACAAAATTAAATATTTTAATGGTATTCTAAATAAATATGAATCAAAACCTTAAGTTTTTAAAATTCTTTCCCCATTTTAATTTTAATCTCAACATTGTTTACTTAATTTTGAAAATGAAATTTAACAGATTTGATAGATTCATTTAAACACAAGGGTCTGAGGCAGAAACTAGTTGACACTCTGATTTCAAAGGGCATCAAAAATGAAGCAGTTTTAGAAGCTATTCGGACAATTCCCAGACACTGGTTTATGGATTCTAGTTTTCTGGACCATGCTTATCAAGATAAAGCATTTCCTATTGCTGCCAACCAAACTATTTCTCAGCCTTATACGGTGGCCTATCAAACAGAACTTTTAGAAGTTGAGCCCAATCACAAAGTTTTAGAAATTGGAACTGGTAGTGGATACCAAACTGCAGTTTTATGCCTTTTGGAAGCGGAAGTTTACAGCATTGAACGTCAGTTAGAATTGTTTAAAAAAACGAGTTTATTTTTACCAAAAATTGGCCATGTGGCAAAACGTCTTATTTTTGGTGATGGTTATAAAGGTTTAAAGGAAGAGGCACCTTTTGATCGAATTTTGGTCACAGCAGGGGCCCCTTTTGTGCCCAAACCCTTGTTAGCCCAACTCAAAGTTGGGGGGCGTCTAGTGATCCCTGTTGGAGAGGAAGAGCAAGTGATGACACTTTACATTCGCAGTGGTCAAAAGAACTTTGAAAAACATGAATTTGGGAACTTCAAATTTGTTCCAATGCTTGAAGATAAATCTTAAAAACTCAGTCCAAACATCAAGGCTTCGTCGCTTTTTCCTCTTGCGAAAGAACGCACATAATCTACTCTTAGAAAGCGGTATTTTTTCCATCCTAAATTGGCGATGCCAACATTCATTTCTGTGTAGGGGTGAGCAGCATTTCTGGAAATTCCATGCATGCCTATGACTAAATTATAGTTTAGTTTGTTGATTAAAGGAATTTTACCCAATGCGTACCCTTTAAAATTGTGTTCTGCATGGTATTCCANGTANTCACTNGNTGTACTGTAGTCGTAATAGTGTAAATTTTTAAAGCTATTTAGATAATTTCCTATGGAATTGATATGGGTTAGATTGCCATTAAAGTGTTTAAAATCAATAAAAGAGAGGCTGTTATTTTTAAAAAAAGTGCCACCCATTAAATTGTAATCAAAAACTCCTATCGATTTTAAATTGACCTCTTGTCTAAGTTGTGCAGTCAAATGGTCAAAATTATAATCAGAAATACTGGCATTAAAGCCTTTGATATAATCTAAAAATAGTTTTGGATAATCCGAGTTGCTGATATTGATTTTTAAATCGGGGTAGCTCATGAATTTTTCTCCAAATCGAATTCCAACGCCCAAGTTAAATTTTAGTAAATTGTGATTTGAAAATGCAGCAGTTCCAAATCCATCTGGATTCAAGGGGTTGTTACTGCTGTAATTCACATCCGCTTTTGGAAATACCACATAATCTGTTGTATTGAAAAGCGCTTTGCGTTTTTCGTAAGACAAACTCGAACTAAAACTAACCCCATTAAAAAGTGCCGTGCTATAATTGACTTTCGCAAAGGTTCTGTCGTATAGTTTCATAAAATTCTTTTCAAAAAATAAAGAACTTATTGAATTTAGAATTCTTGAAATTGGTTCTTCACTGTTGAATTGCTCTGTTTTGGTACCAGCACTTACACTTAGTTCTGCATTGTTAATGGCGTTAAACTTATAGGTCCCCTTGACTCCAGCGCGTAAGCGCTCCGTTTCAAAGCTATAATTCAAGAGGCCGTCAAAGGCAATAAAATTTTTATAGTCGTTATACCGCTTGGTGAAATTAAGACCCAAAGAAAGGTTATAGCCTTGCACCGTATTAAAAGAGATGCCATTTATTGGCCCTGAAATGCCAAAACTTTTTTTGTTGTATGAATCTTTAAAGGTATAGCCACTGAGAAGCTTTCCGATTTTAAATTTATTACTCACCTGATCTACAGAATCCAAATAGACTTTAGACGTCCTTATGGTTTCTAGACTGTCCCTTTTTTTGTAATCTTCTAATTCATCATTAGTTAAAGGCACAGGTCTTGTACTGTCCCAATAAGAAGTTTTCTTTTTATTGGCATCTTTTTCAAAGGCAAGAATTTCGTTTTTATTTTGCTTAATGCTAAGCTTTGGTTTAAGATCATAGTTTGTATAATTCGCTACAAAACTTCCATTCCCCTTAAAACCGAATAAGCTATAGCCAAAATCAATGGTTTGGGAACGAACTAGCCAATGCTTTGCGGTTTTGTCAAAACTTAAATTTTGGCGAATTCTAATGCTTTCAGCCGGTAAAATTTGAACCTGAGTGCCTCGAATTTTAATATCGATGCCGTATAGGGCCCAACTGTCTTCAACGATATAGATATCTCCTGAAAAAACGCGATCATTTTCGCGCTTCGGNAGGATGTTTATCTTGTGAATTAAATGGCCTTCNCCGTCATAAAATTCACCTTCTAATTTGTANTTGTAATAATTAAAAGCAAAATCGGCAATTGGTGAAATGATCTCGTTGTTGATATTAACAGTATTGTTGTATAAATTATAATCAACATCCATGGCAGAATTAAAACTGATGCCATTTGAATCCCCACTCACTTTGGAGGCTGTTACGGTTTCAAAAAGTTCAGGCTTGATATATTTAATTTTAGAAAGCGTTTCCGACAAATAGATGTAACCAGTTCGTGTGGAATCTAAAGCACCNCCAAAGTCTCCAATGTCTTGGCCCATAAATTTTTCAGGCGCATTTTCAATTCGTATAAANCCTTTNGAATAAAAATCGGCAGTATAAGCATTNAATCTTTCTAAATACAAGGCGCGTTTTGAAATGGCTTTTCTTATAATGCGGTTNGCNGGATTTTCTTTCGCATCGATGACTACTTCTTTTAAATTGATGTTTTCATCTTCAAGAATAACATCCAGACGGTATGGNAATGTATCAACTTTTATATTTTGTATTTCGGTTTTAAAGCCCAAAAATTGAAAGACAATCGCATAGTCACCTGGTTTTGAAATATTGATTTCATACTGGCCCTCTGCGTTTGAGGTAGTTCCAGTGTAGCTGTTTTGAATGTAAATATTGACAGAGGGCAGTGCTTCACCACTACGGTTTTTTACGTTACCCCTAATTTGGCTTTGAGCAATACCTACAAGCATCAGGGTAAAAACAATTATAATTCTTTTCATCTTACTTTGTCAGGNTTTAAAGTTTTTCTTTATGCGGTCTAAATTCCGTTTNTTTTCTCGGTCTTTGATGGTTTCNCGTTTGTCAAATAATTTCTTTCCTTTTGCCAAGGCAATCTTAAGCTTTGCAAAGCCTTTTTCATTGATAAAAAGTTTTGTGGGGATGATGGTAAGTCCTGTGTTTTTAACTTCTTTCTCTAGTTTACGCAACTCTTTTTTATTCAATAAAAGTTTACGTTCGGCCTTGGGTCTATGGTTGAAATGATTACCATGGTCGTATTCTTGAACCGTCATATTGATTACGAATAGTTCCCCGGAGTCGTTAAATTCACAAAAACTCTCAGCAATGGAAGCCTTACTGGCACGAATGGATTTGATTTCTGTTCCAGTTAAAACAATACCAGCCGTGTACGTGTCCAAAAGATCGTACGAAAAGCGTGCTTTTTTGTTTAGAATATTAATCGATTTTTTCATTTCACCTCAAAATTAATCAAATATTCAATGTGTTAAGCATTCAAAAGCCTATAATTTTTTTAAGTGACTGTTGCATTTGCCACTGTGATGTTCAATGGAATCTTCATTAAAATTGTATATATTTAGGGATAAGTATATACACATGGGATTATTTGATGCTTTTTTTAGAGATGAGAAGAATGTTTGGCCAGGGCCTAAACTTGAAAACATGGGGCAGTTTGACATGTTGATGACCAACTCATTCTCTACGCCTCAACTTATTTTCAAACATTCCACCCGCTGCAGTATCAGCCGTTTTGTTTTGAATGCATTTATTGCTAATTATGGGTACTCGCCCCAAGACTTTGGAGCTTGGTATTTAGACTTACTTGTATACCGGTCCATTTCTAATAGGATTGCACAGCGTCTAGATGTTGTGCATGAATCTCCTCAACTTATTGTTATAAAAAATGGGAAGACACTCGAAAGCGCTTCCCACGAAAATATAAACAATCTTTACCTGACTAAGTATTTATGAACTAATTTTCCGATAGTTGGTTTTTGATAAATATTTTTTTTTATCTCCTACAACTTTGTGTTTGATTTGAAACGTGCCATTCGCTTTAAAAACATATTCAGAATCATAAAAATCGTCTCCACAATGGTGCGTCGCTTTTCCGATAATATTTTTTCCTTTTATTTTTAATTCAATCCCTTGAAAAAGTACTTTTGGGGTTTCAAAAAAATAAATTTCTAAATTCTTTTCTGTGGCACTAAAGTAATATTTTCTTTTGGCCGTTAGCACAGTGCCGTTTACTAATTTTAAGGTTCCAAGTTCCGAATATTCCAATCCGTAAAATTTATTTTTAATAAAATTTACAGTACCGATTCCTGAGCTTCCATTGTCAAACTCGCGATCGAAAGTCCAGGCTCCAACAAGGAATTCTAGAATTGAAAATTGAAAATTCATCATTTGATTAGTTTTCTCAAGTCAAATTATATAGATTTTAAAATCAAAATTAATAATTCAGAATTAAAAGGCTGAAATATTTGGAAATATTGAATGGATTATTCAAATTTGATGAGCTCATCAGTTCATTTATGATTAATATATCCAACAAGCCATTTGATCTAAAATCCCTCAACGATTTGATTTTAAATCAAANCCCTATTAAACTTGCTGATGATGTNATATTNAAAATTGAATCATGTCGTTCCTATTTAGATTCTAAAANNGGNAGTTCTGAAGCTGCAATCTATGGTATCAACACTGGTTTNGGTGCTTTGCATAATGTAAAAATAACANCGGCAAATCTAATTCAACTACAAGAAAATTTGGTTCGTTCACATNCTTGNGGTGCAGGNGCNTTTGTNCCANAACCCATCATAAAACTNATGTTNCTTTTAAANATTAAAGCCCTTTGTTANGGNCACAGNGGNGTTCAGTTGAAGACTGTGCAGCGTTTGGTGGATTTTTANAATTGTGATATTCTNCCNGTTGTTTACACTCAAGGTTCTCTNGGNGCTTCAGGNGATTTAGCNCCCTTAGCACACATTGCNCTTGCGATAATTGGTGAGGGGGAAGTTTGGTATATGGGTANGCAGCAAGCCACTTCAAAAGTTTTAAAAGAAAAGGGCTGGTCCCCAATATCATTGCAATCNAANGAGGGNTTGGCATTGCTAAATGGCACTCAATTTATGTCTGCTTACNCTTTGCATTGCTTGCTTANTTCTTATAAGATATCTTACTTATCAGACCTCATAGCTGCTTTGTCATTAGAAGCNTTNAATGGTCGCTTGGAGCCTTTTGANCGGTTAGTACACTCTGTTAGACCTCANAAAGGGCAAATTATTACGGCAGAAAGAATTTCTAACTTTTTGGATGGTAGTCNNTNAATGCGNGAAAATAAAAACCATGTTCAAGACCCTTATTCTTTTCGTTGCATTCCTCAAGTTCACGGTGCCACAAAGGACACCCTTGAATTTGTTCAGCAAACAGTTCTAACAGAAATTAATTCTGTAACTGATAATCCCAANATCTTCGTTGAACATGATGCTATTATTTCAGGGGGNAACTTTCATGGACAACCCCTAGCTTTTGCCTTGGATTATTTAAAAATCGCCATGGCAGAACTTGGTAGTATTTCTGAAAGACGCACCTTTCAATTNATTTCCGGTACACGTGGTTTACCTTTTTTTTTAGTTGATAAGCCTGGTTTAAATTCAGGCCTTATGATTCCTCAATATACCGCGGCCAGTATTGTAAGTGCCAATAAACAATTGGCAACTCCTGCGAGTGTTGATTCCATTGTGTCATCAAATGGCCAAGAAGATCACGTTAGTATGGGTGCAAATGCAGCAACTCAGGCTGTACAAATTGTAGAAAATGTAGAACAAATTTTAGCTATTGAGCTGATAAATGCTTCTCAAGCCNTGTTTTTNAGATCACATNAAACGGCTCCATTTCTGAAAAAGTTTGTTACTGCTTTTAGGGAAGCCGTCCCGAAAGTCACCAAGGATCGAATTCTTCATAAAGATCTTCAAAAATCGCTTGAGTTTTTGAAGTCTTTGACGCTTGAAAATGAATTGTTTTTAGAAGATTAAACAGACTTATATCTCAACAAAAGAAAGAAATAAATTCTCAACTTTCTTCTTTGGGTTTTCTGTTGGCGCTCTTAATTGAAATGTTCAAAGAAACATCTTCTTTTTTTAAATCCATAACAATCACATCTCCTTCTTGAATGTTGTATTTAATGATTTGTTCCGCAATNGCATCTTCAACGTATTTTTGAAGCGCTCTTTTAAGAGGTCTNGCNCCATATTTCTTGTCAAATCCTTTGTCAGCAATAAAGTCTTTTGCTTTCTTGCTGAGTTTTAATTTGTAACCAAGTTCAGATATTCGCTCAAGTAACTTTGCCAATTCAATATCAATTATTTTNTCGATATGTGCTCTTTCTAAATTATTGAACACTACTACATCATCGATTCGGTTTAAAAATTCTGGGGCAAATGCTTTTTTGAGTGCATTTTCAATCACACCTCTTGCATTGGCATTTTCTTGTTCTCTTTGGGCTGATGTTCCAAAGCCAACACCGGTTCCAAAGTCTTTTAATTTTCTAGCACCCACGTTAGANGTCATNATAATAATTGTGTTGCTAAAATCAATTTTTCGACCTAAGCTATCAGTTAAAAATCCATCGTCTAAAACTTGCAATAACATATTAAAAACATCTGGGTGTGCTTTTTCAATTTCATCAAGGAGTATGACAGCGTAAGGTTTTCTCCTTACTTTTTCAGTAAGTTGCCCACCTTCTTCATAGCCTACGTATCCTGGAGGCGCTCCTACCAATCTAGAAATTGCAAACTTTTCCATGTATTCGCTCATATCAATGCGAATAAGTGCATCACTGCTATCAAAGAGCTCTCTTGCTAAAACTTTTGCAAGCTGTGTTTTCCCTACACCTGTTTGTCCTAAAAATATAAAAGACCCAATGGGTTTATTGGGTTCTTTTAATCCCGCACGGTTTCTCTGAATGGCTTTAACAACCTTAGATACAGCTTCATCTTGACCAATGACTTTACCACTGATAAGTTGTGGTAATACTGAAAGCTTATTGCTCTCTGTTTGTGCAATGCGATTAACGGGAACGCCAGTCATCATTGACACAACCTCAGCCACATTTTCTTCTGTGACAATTTCTCTATTGAGTTTAGATTCTGTCTCCCACTTTTCTTGGGCTTCGAAAAGGCTTTTTTCAAGCCGTTTTTCATCGTCTCGTAGTTTTGCAGCCTCTTCATATTTTTGTTTTTTAACAACAGAATTTTTAGTCGATCTAACCGCTTCTAATTCTGCTTCTAGTTCCACAATTTGAGCTGGAACGTCAATGTTAGTTATGTGTACCCTTGATCCTGCTTCGTCCAAAGCATCAATGGCCTTGTCTGGAAGAAAACGATCTGACATATATCGGCTCGTCAGTTTTACACAAGCAAGAATGGCTTCATCAGTATAATCCACATTGTGGTGTTCTTCGTATTTATTTTTAATATTATTCAGAATTTCAATAGTCTCATCAACAGAAGTTGGCTCAATAATAACCTTTTGAAAACGACGTTCTAAGGCACCATCTTTTTCAATGTTTTGTCGGTATTCATCAAGTGTAGTAGCCCCCACACATTGAATTTCACCTCTTGCAAGTGCAGGTTTTAACATATTGGATGCGTCCAGACTTCCCGTGGCACCCCCGGCACCAACGATCGTGTGAATTTCATCTATAAATAAGATGACATTATCATTTTTTTCAAGTTCATTCATGACCGCTTTTATGCGCTCTTCAAATTGGCCACGGTATTTTGTACCTGCAACCAAACTTGCTAAATCTAAGGTTACAACTCGTTTGTTAAACAAAACTCTAGAAACTTTTCGCTGAAAAATTCTATTGGCCAATCCCTCTGCAATAGCAGATTTGCCAACCCCTGGTTCACCAATTAAAAGCGGGTTGTTCTTTTTTCTTCTACTCAAGATTTGTGAAACTCTTTGAATTTCTTTCTCTCTTCCCACAACGGGGTCAAGCTTGCCTTCTTCAGCCATTACCGTTAAATCACGACCAAAATTATCTAAAACAGGGGTTTTTGATTTTTTATTTGTCTTCGAAGATGTACTTTTTGAAAAGCCATTATCATTGTCTTTGGAATCCTCATATTCACTGTTCGAAAAAGCTTCGGATTTAGGTGACTCAGTGTAGGTGGAACTATCTTCTGTTATCATTTGCTTAAATTGATCTTTGACATTGTCGTAATTGATGCGCAATTTGTTGAGTAATTTCGTTGTAGGGTCGTTTTCATTTCTCAAGACGCAGAGCAATAAATGAGCCGTATTGATGGATTTACTTTGAAATAGCTTGGCTTCTAAAAAGGTTGTTTTGAGAGCGCGTTCTGCCTGCCTAGTTAAGTGTAAGTTTTTTTTCTCGTTTGTGGCTGTGCTTATGTTGGGATTCGCAGGGCTCAAAATTTCTACCTTGCGACGCAGTTGGCTCAAGTCAATGTCCAATACATTTAGTATTTCGACCGCCTTTCCCTGGCCATCTCGCAACAGCCCAAGCATTAAGTGTTCCGTTCCAATAAAATCATGCCCTAGTCGCAGTGCTTCTTCCTTGCTAAAAGAAATCACGTCCTTAACTCGGGGTGAGAAGTTATCATCCATTTAAAAAATATTTTGTGTAAAAATACAAATTTTATAGGGGATTATTAAAAACAAAATCTTAAAAAATTAATACTTGGTATAACTATAGTAAAAACAATTAAAAATCAAAATATTTTAGGTTTAATTTATCAAATCTTTACGCCTTAAAATTGTTGATAAAATAGTCCAAAAAAAGACGGTATTTTAAGTAATAAAATAGGGGAAAGTTTTATATTAGCTACCAGGTAAAAATTGCAACAAAATTATTTATGATTGAAGGAGAAAAGTTAATCCCGATTAATATAGAGGATGAAATGAAATCAGCATACATCGACTATTCGATGTCTGTGATTGTTTCTAGGGCTCTGCCGGACGTTCGAGACGGATTAAAGCCNGTCCACCGCCGAGTGTTATATGGCATGCATGAATTGGGTGTAAAATCCAATACGGCTCACAAAAAATCGGCAAGAATTGTGGGGGAAGTACTTGGTAAATACCACCCCCATGGAGATACATCCGTTTATGATACTATGGTGCGTATGGCACAAGAATGGAGTCTNCGTTATATGTTGGTTGATGGGCAAGGAAATTTTGGCTCCATTGATGGAGACAGTCCTGCTGCGATGCGTTACACGGAGGCACGCATGCGCAAGATTTCAGAAGACATGTTGGCCGATATTGATAAAGAAACCGTTGATCATAAATTAAATTTTGACGATACCCTCAAAGAACCTACTGTTTTACCCACGCGCATTCCCGGCCTGTTGGTCAATGGCGCTTCTGGTATCGCTGTTGGGATGGCAACTAATATGCCTCCGCATAATCTATCGGAAGTGGTTGATGGTATTACAGCTTACATAGACGATAATTCCATTGCAATTGATGCGCTTATGCAACATATCAAGGCCCCTGATTTCCCAACCGGAGGAATCATATATGGATACGACGGCGTCAAAGAAGCTTTTGAAACGGGCCGTGGTCGCATCGTCATGCGGGCTAATGCCAATATAGAACAAGTTAATGGTCGAGAGTGTATTATTGTCAATGAAATCCCTTATCAAGTCAATAAGGCAGACATGATTAAAAAAACTGCGGATCTTGTCAATGATAAAAAACTAGAGGGCATTTCAACCATTCGTGATGAATCTGATCGGAACGGAATGCGTATTGTCTACGTTTTGAAGCGAGATGCAATTCCGAACATCGTTCTAAATAAGCTTTTTAAATACACAGCCTTGCAGTCATCATTCAGTGTAAACAACATCGCCCTTGTCAATGGTCGTCCAGAAATGCTGAATCTTAAAGATATGATTCATCATTTTGTGGACCACCGTCATGAAGTGGTTGTTCGTAGAACAAAATATGAATTGCGCAAAGCAGAAGAACGCGCTCACATTTTAGAAGGTCTTATTATCGCTTCTGACAATATTGACGAAGTGATTAAAATCATTCGAGGCTCTTCCAATCCAGACGAGGCGCGTGAAAAATTAATTAAGCGTTTTGAACTTAGTGGCATTCAAGCCAAAGCCATTGTTGAAATGCGTTTGCGCCAGTTGACAGGGTTAGAGCAGGATAAATTGCGATCTGAGTACGAAGCTTTGATGGAAACTATTGAGGATCTTAAGGACATTCTTGAAAAAAAAGACCGTCGCATGCAAATTATCAAAGATGAATTGCTAGTGGTCAAGGATAAATACGGGGATGAACGTCGTTCTGTAATTGAATATGCTGGAGGCGATTTATCTATCGAAGATATGATTCCAAATGCACAAGTAGTGATTACGATTTCTCATGCAGGCTATATCAAAAGAACCTCTTTGACAGAATACCGAACTCAAAATAGAGGAGGNGTTGGTCAAAAAGCATCCACCACTAGAAATGAAGACTTTTTAGAGCATTTATTCGTAGGAACAAACCACCAATACATGTTATTTTTCACTCAAAAAGGAAAATGTTTTTGGATGCGAGTTTACGAAATCCCAGAGGGCAGTAAAACATCTAAGGGCCGGGCCATTCAAAATTTGATCAACATAGAACAAGACGATAAAGTAAAAGCATTCATTTGTACACAAAACCTAAAAGATGAAGACTATATNAATGCGCATTATGTAATCATGGCTACCAAAAAAGGACAGGTTAAGAAAACATCTTTAGAGCAATATTCTAGACCCCGAACCAACGGAATTAATGCAATTACCATTCGTGAAGGCGATGAANTATTAGAAGCNAAACTGACCACTGGTGAGAGCCAAGTGATGTTGGCATTAAAATCTGGAAAAGCCATCAGATTTGAAGAAGCTAAAACACGTCCTATGGGTCGTGGCGCCTCAGGTGTTCGTGGAATTACGTTATCGCATGATGAGGATGCAGTCATTGGTATGATTTCTGTGAATGACATGGAGAGTAATATTTTGGTGGTTTCTGAAAATGGCTATGGCAAACGCTCAAANCTGGAAGACTACCGCATTACCAATAGAGGCGGAAAAGGCGTTAAAACCATTTCAATAACGGACAAAACNGGTCATTTGGTTTCTATTAAAAATGTCACAGANGAAGATGATTTGATGATCATCAATAAATCTGGCATCGCGATAAGAATGTCGGTTGAAGATCTAAGAGTTATGGGACGCGCCACACAGGGTGTTAAGCTGATCAATTTAAAAGGTAGTGATTCCATTGCTGCTGTTGCTAAAGTCATGAAAGATGAGGAAGAAGAAAGCAATGAAAGTGCTGTTGAAACTGAAGATTCAGATGTTCAATCCCAAGATTCTACTACATCTGAAAATAATTCCGAAAACACTCAAAATGAGGATTAATAAAATCACAAAAACTATGAAAAAATATATAATTTTAGGATTTGTAATGATATTTGTTGGGTCTATTTCCGCTCAAAAAAAAGAATTAAGAAGTGCAGGAAAAGCACTTGACAAAGGAAATTTTGAAAAAGCAAAAACGGCTTTAGATGCTGCAGANACATTATTAGAATCCATGGATGACAAACAAAAAAGTGAATTTCATCTTCTGAAAAGTAAACTTTATTTAAATGATGGTACTGCAAATCTAGAGGATACTGTAACGGCCATAGAAGCATTTGAAAAGGTTTCTGANCTTAACAATGCTCAGTCCAAAGAAATACATCTTGAAAACCTTATTAATCATTTGGTAAACAAGGGTAGTGATTTTATTCAAAATAATGATTACTCCTCCGCATCACATTGTTTTTCTAATGCCTACCGCATCTCTAAAAAAGACACATTATATTTATACTATGCTGCTTCATCATCAATAAATGCTAAAGAATATGATAAATCATTGAAAATGTATGAAGAGTTAAAATCTTTAAATTATACAGGCATTGAGAAGCAGTATTTTGCATTAAATTTAATTACAAATATGGAAGAANCTTTTGATAATAAATTATTGAGAGATGCTTCTGTTCAGGCAAAAACACATTCCAATCCAACTGAAAAAAAATCTAAGTCTAAATACCCAGAAATAATTAAAAATATGGCATTGATTTACAACCAAATGGGAGACACTGAAAAGGCTNTGGAAGCTATGCGTGAAGCGAGGGCCGAAAACCCCGGCGATTTAAATNTAATCTTGACAGAGGCCAATGTGCATTATGCNATGGGGGACATTNATAAATTTAAAAGTTTATTAGAATATGCTACTGANTTGGATTCTGAAAACCCGGAATTACAATACAATTTAGGGGTCATTGCAGCGGAGGCCAATGATGTAGAAAATGCCAAAAAATATTATAACCGTGCCATTGAATTAAATCCAAAATATGTTAATGCTTATATCAATTTAGCCGCTTTNATTTTAGGACAAGAGGAATCTATTATTGACGAGATGAATAATTTGGGTACNTCGGCTGCCGANGACCGTCGTTATGATGAACTCAGATTGGAAAGAAAGGAACTNTATTTTGAAGCGATTCCATATTTAGNACAAGCGATTGACATTGATTCTAATAATTTTCAAGCTGCTAAAACACTTTCTAATATATACTCAGCTACAGGAGATGATGTTAATGCAAAAAAATATAGGGAGTTGGCTGAAAGTATAGAGAAATAAAATTTTATCCTTTATCAAAGCTCAACATATTTGCATTGGAGTTTTTCGTTTTAGACAATTTCAAAACACACTNTATTTACTGTTTTATATGCTTTTAATTACACGGAGATTATGGGAGTGTATACGACGATCAACATTGTAAATACCTGTCTGGTCCAATAGGTCGATGCGGACTTTGCCATGGGCATGAATGATGTGGTTGTTTTCCATGATTATACCTACATGTATNATAGCCCCTTCTTTATTATCAAAAAAGGCGAGGTCACCTGGACTGCTTTCTTCAATAAAACTTAAGGCATCTCCTTGTTTGGATTGTTCAGAAGCATCTCGCATTAGTTTAAGTCCATTGAGTCGGTATACCATTTGTGTAAATCCAGAACAATCAATGCCAAAGGGGGTTTTGCCACCCCAAAGGTAGGGTGAGTTTAAGTACATTAAAGCGGTTTCAATAAGTTGCTCTTTATTTTTTTTCCCAATCAATCTTTCACCATCAAAGTGGTGATTGAGTGAGGCAGTTGCATTTAAAATACTGCCCAAAACAATGGGTTGCAGTTTTTTATTTGCATCTGTAATTAAATTTACTAAATCTGCACAAAAAATTTCATCTTGAGAACTTAAACGGGAGTAATCAGATTTTTCAATCCATTGAAACTGTTTGTTGTCAATCCAACCTTCATATTTATCAAAACTAAGTCGAATTTTACTCCATTTTTTACGATGTTCTAACACTTTAAAGAGTTCACCGTAGAGCAACTGCGAAGTNAATTCGCTTCTGTCTGAAGGTTCCTGTCTTAATCCTACAATGCTATGGTTGCAGAGCCCGTATTGCATTCCTTAATTAATTTCTTTTAAGNACGAGAGCTGAAGCTCCACCGCCACCATTACATATAGCAGCAGCCCCCAGAGTTCCATTATTTTTTTCCAAAACATTTATTAAGGTGACTACAATTCGTGCTCCTGAGCAACCCAAGGGATGTCCTAAAGAAACAGCCCCGCCATGGACATTTACTTTTGCAGCATCGAGTCCCAAAATTTTCATATTAGCCAATCCAACCACAGAAAATGCTTCATTTAATTCAAAATAATCAATATCATCAATTTGTATATCGGCTTTTTTTAGTGCTTTGGGGAGTGCTTTGGCTGGGGCAACAGTAAACCACTCTGGTTCTCGAGCAGCGTCAGCGTAACTTATTACTGTAGCAAGTGGTTTCAACCCAAGGGCTTTAGCTTTATCTAGGCTCATCATGACCACTGCTGCGGCACCATCGTTAATAGTAGAAGCATTGGCTGCAGTCACGGTGCCATCTTTGGTAAAGGCAGCTCTTAGNGTTGGTATTTTTTCAAGTTTAACGTTTGTATATTCTTCATCTTTAGAAACAATTATAGATGCACCTCTTCGCTGGGGTACTTCAACAGGGATGATTTCGTTGTCAAATTTACCCAGATTCCAGGCTTCTGTAGCGCGTTTATAAGATTCGATCGCAAAGGCATCTTGATCTTCTCTTGTAAATCCATATTCCACAGCACAAGCATCTGCATATACGCCCATTGCCTGTTCGCTGTAAGCATCTACAAGGCCGTCTTTTTGCATGCCGTCTTCAAGGGTTCCTGGACCAAATTTTTTAGCGTTTCTNGCATTGTAGAAATGGGGAATAGAACTCATATTTTCCATGCCTCCTGCAACAATAATATCGGCATCGCCTAAGGAAATGCTTTGGGCTGCTTGCTGAATGGCTTTCATGCCTGAAGCACAAACTTTATTTATGGTAGTACAAGGGACTGTGTTTGGAATTCCAGCAAAAATAGCAGCTTGTCTTGCAGGCGCTTGACCTGTGCCTGCTTGTACGACGTGACCCATTAATACCGCGTCGATATTGTTGGGGTTCAAATTAATTTTGTCTATGGCGCCTTTGATGGCTATGGCACCTAGNTTTGGAGCTGAAATACTTGTTAAGCTGCCCATAAAACTTCCTATGGGGGTNCGTANTGCAGAAACAATTACAACATCTTTGTTCATAGTAAAAGATTAAATTTAANTACCTCTAAAGTAATTAATTTTTAGGATATAAGCGGTGGTATTTTTAGCTTTTTATAACAAAATGCGCTAATTTTAGGGCTTTTCAGAGTCCTCTTTTTTATGGACATTATTTTAATTTTATATTGCAGTTAATTAAGTATTATAAATGAATCAATTTTTAAATAAATTTTACAGAAATCACAGCTTTATATACAAGATTTTTCTTTTTGTTATAACCACTGTCTTAATTGTTTACTTGTTTCCAAAAAGCGGAACATTTAGATACAGTTTTGAAAAAGGAAAACCTTGGCAATCTGAAAATTTATATGCCCCTTTTGATTTCGCGATAAAAAAATCTTATGAGGAGATTGAAAATGAAAAAATATTAATTTCAAATGAAGCATCTGTCTTTTTTGAAGTAGATACAGTGCTTTTAAATAAGATTAAATTAAATCATAATATAGCATTTCATAAAGGTTTTTTTAATATGCCGGCCGGCCCATTAAAACTAAAAATGTTTGATGTAAGCATTTCTATTTTAAATGGTTTTTACAAAGTTGGTGTCCTTNCTGAGGAATACAATTTTAGNCCAAATAAAATTATTTCGATTTTAATTGATAATACTCAGACTAAAGCCGNCNCCTATAATCAATTTTTTCCACAAACCAATTTGAATGACTTTATTGATTTAAAATTATTAGGGACTGAAGCTGAATCATACATAACGATTTTTAAAACTATTTTTTTTGATATTGTTGTCCCTAATACAGTTTACAACGAGGCACTAACNCAATCCGCTTTNAAAGAGCGTCTTGATCGAATTGCTTTGGTGCGTGGTCGTGTTGAAAAAGGGACTTTAATCATTTCCAAAGGGGAGGTTGTTCAAGGNGATAAATTGGCTGTTTTAAAATCGCTGCAATCAGAATATGAATCGCAAGTATGGACAGAGGCCAANTATATTTGGATTTTAGCAGCCTATACTGTTTTAGTAGCCTTAGCCTTACTGATGTTGCTATTGTTCTTGCGAAAGTACCGCTTTGAAATTTTTTCAAACAACACCAAGGTAACTTTTATATTTTTTAATNTTTCGTTGATGGTCCTATTGACCACACTTGTCATTAATTTTAATTCGCGCTACATTTATGTGGTTCCCTTATGTGTCTTGCCACTCATTCTAAAAGCTTTTTTTGACGCGCGATTGGGGCTTTTCACTCACGTTATAACGGTTTTACTCTTGGGGTTTGTTGTCACAAACAATTATGAATATATGTTTTTACAGATAATAGCTGGGATTGTTACAATTTTGACGGTTTCTGAGCTCTACAAAAGAGCTAATTTATTTATCTCAGTTGGGCAAATTACCCTTATATATATCATTGCTTATTTTGCTTTCTATGTCATACATGAAGGTAATATTGATGGCCTTAAATGGGAAAACTTTTTACTCTTTGTTCTTTGTGGTTTGGCGACCCTTTTTGTTCAGCCTCTTATTTACGCATATGAAAAACTTTTTGGTTTGGTTTCTGATGTTTCTCTATTAGAACTTTCAGATACCAATACGCCCCTTCTAAAAGAATTGTCCGACAAAGCACCTGGTACTTTTCATCATTCCCTAAATGTAGCAAATCTATCAGAGGCATGTGCCAATGAAATTGGGGCCAATGCGATGTTGATTCGTGTTGGTGCTTTGTATCACGACATCGGTAAAATGGCTAACCCTACTTATTTTACCGAAAATCAATCCACTGGAACCAACCCACATGACGAATTATCTCCAAAAGAAAGTGCCAAAATTATTATAGACCATGTTATAAACGGTATTGAAATCGCTTTGAAAAATAAATTACCAGACCGTGTGGTCGAGTTTATAAGAACCCACCATGGTACTAGTACGGTACGTTATTTTTACAATAAACAAATGGAATTAAATTCAGAATTTGATTCCNCANGTTTCAAATATAATGGTCCCAATCCTTTTAGTAAAGAAACAGCTATTTTAATGATGTGCGACAGTGTTGAGGCCGCTTCAAAGAGTTTAAAAGACCCAACATCTACAAAAATTAATTCGTTTGTAGATGCAATCATAGGTATTCAAATGGATGCCAATCAATTTTTAAATGCCAATATTACCTTCAAGGAAATTGAGTCCATAAAAAAAGTTTTAAAACACAAGTTGGCAAACATGTATCACCTTCGTATAGAATATCCTGAATGAAGACATTTTTGGAATTAAAAAATTAAATAAATTGTTTGCGTTCTTCCCAATGAAAAGGTACATTTGCATCCGCAATTTTATTGCATAAGTTCATTATAAATAGGAGAGGTGCCAGAGTGGTAATGGAGCAGATTGCTAATCTGTCAACGCGTAAGTGTTGCCCGGGTTCGAATCCCGGTCTCTCCGCAGCTAATAAACAACACGGGGTGTAGCGTAGCCCGGTTATCGCGCCGCGTTTGGGACGCGGAGGTCGCAGGTTCGAATCCTGCCACCCCGACTGTAGTTGTTTAGGATAACCAAATTCGGGGTGTAGCGTAGCCCGGTTATCGCGCCGCGTTTGGGACGCGGAGGTCGCAGGTTCGAATCCTGCCACCCCGACAGACCATTTCTTTAAATGGTCGCATAGCTCAGCTGGATAGAGCACCTGCCTTCTAAGCAGGCGGTCCTAGGTTCGAATCCTAGTGCGATCACAAATAACCTTCTGATATCCAGAGGGTTATTTTGTTTTTAGAGTCTTCCAAGTAATTAAAGTTCAAATCGAATACTGCTTTAAAATCATTTCTTTTTTGCTTAACTTCAAGTAAATAATCTAAATCAAGTGTTTAATTTTAAAATTCTTAGATTTACAATGTATTTTTAAAATAATGAGTAGAAACACATGCCGTCATTAAATCCATCCATTTCTGTTTTAGGCATAAGAAAAGCCAAGCACCTTTTAAGACGTGCTTGTTTTCATTATTCTAAATCGACATTGAATTATTTTGCTACATTAACACCTGCCCAAGCTATTTCGGAGTTATCCTTAGATACTTCCATGCCTTGGATCGACCCATACGATACAACAACTAATAGTCAAAATGGTTCAGTTGATGGTTTTTGGATTCACAGTGGAAACCCACCTTCTTCATACCCTTACGGACAAAATAAAAAAAGAGGTATTGTAAGCGGTTGGTGGTGGTATAATATGATGCAACAAAATAAATTAAAGCATAAGCTAGTTTTTTTTCTTCATACTTGTTTTACTGTATCCAAAGATAATGGAGCAGGAAAATCATCATTTTTTTACGATTATCTAAGACTTTTAGATTTTTATGCCTATAGTAGTATAAAAGAATTGGCTAAAAAAATAACATTCGATAATGCTATGTTGTATTATCTAGACAATACAACAAATAATAAAAATAATCCAAATGAGAACTATGCACGCGAATTTTTGGAATTATTCACCATTCAAAAAGGGCCACAAATAGCAGAGGGTAATTACACTAATTACACTGAACAGGACGTTCAACAAGCTGCAAAAATATTTTCAGGCATCAAAGTAAGAACTTTAAGAGATACTATAGATCCAGATACAGGTATCCCATGTGGATACGTGAACGTATCTCAACATGACATTAATTCGAAAACATTTAGCAGTGCCTTTAATAACACAACAATTAGTGGCGGTACAAGTCAAAGTGCTGTAGTAGATGAATTAGGTGAATTTGTTGATATGGTTTTTGGAATTCCAGAAACTGCTAAAGCATATTGTCGCAAACTTTATAGATTTTTTGTTAGAAGAGAGTGGGATAGTGATGTTGAAAATCATATTATATATCCACTATCGCTTCATCTTATAAATTCTAATTTCAATCTCCTTTCTACTGTTCAAACTTTATTGCAATCACAACATTTTTTTGATGAAGATAATACTGATGCATCCAATGAAATTGTCGGAGGTATTATCAAACCACCATTACAATTTATTAGTGAGCTCATATCATTAATTGATATGCCTCTTCCAAACCCTGAAGCATCAAGTTCAAATCCACCAACCAATTGGTCAACAGACCAACTTGACTTTTATCACTTCTATTGGCAATTTTGTCATAAAACTTTTTTCCCTGGATCAGGGATGAATATATTTTCACCAGAAACCGTGGCAGGATATCCTGCAGATTATCAAGGACCCGACTATGACCGCAGCTGGTTCAGTTCTAATACCATCGTAGCACGTTACAAAACAATTGAGTCACTTATTGTAGGGAAAAATAAAATTTTAGGTATTCAAACAAACTCAAATGGAGTTAATTACTATCAAAATATTAAAGTTCAATTTAATTCTATTGATTTTATTTCGAATCCAAATAATATTACCAATCCTTATGACTCAACTGTATTGGTTTCTGAGCTTGTAGAATTGCTTTTCTGTGAAAGTATAACACAATCTCGATTGGATTATTTTATACAATCCCTTAACGACTTAGACCCTGGTTACTGGTCGGGTGCTTGGGCCGAATATGTGCAAAATGGAAATACTGTTCAAGTCAAGTCACGTTTGGATGCCTTGTTCACAAAGTTGATTAATGCTCCAGAATTTCAATTGATGTAAAAAGATTTTAAATGAAAAGAAGAAAATTCATTAAGCTTACAAGTACAGCATCAGCAGCAGGTCTTTTGCCAATACAGCTGAATACATCTTTTAAATTTTTAAATAATCTTTCAAATTGTGATTTTTCCAACAGAAAAATTGTACTTATCGAGTTGGCGGGTGGAAATGATGGTCTTAATACGTTGATTCCTTTAGATGTTTATTCTGATTATGTTCAAATGCGTCCTACTCTACACGTACCTTCCTCCAATGCACTACAACTTAACACTATAGATTCAAGTATTCAAGGAACCAATCAAGACGTTGCTTTTCATCCTGCATTTTCCGGCATGTATAATTTGTTTGACCAGGATCAGTTACACATAATTCAATCTGTAGGCTATCCCTCACAGAATAAAAGTCATTTCGCCTCTATTGATATTTATAATACTGGAAATGATGGTAATAATTGGAACAATGGTCAAGGCAGTGGTTGGATGGGTCGTTTTTTGGAAAACCACTACAGTGATTTATTTCCTACTAATTTTCCAGTGGGAATTCAAATTGGGTCCCCAAATACTTCACTAGGTTTCCATGGAGAAAATGAACATGGTTTAGCGATCAACTTAAGTGGACAAGATTCAGAAAATTTTTACTCTATTTTAAGCGGTCTCTCTGGCCAATATCCGACAGATTTTCCCGACTCGCATTATGGAACCGAACTTCAATATATTGTTGATACCGATGCAGTGTCCAACATTTATGCGCAATCAATTTCTGATTCATTTAATAATGGCAGTAATTTTTCAGAATCGAATTATCCCGATAACAATTTAGCTGACCAATTAAAAACAGTGGCACGTTTGATTCGTGGTGGGATTGAAACTAAGGTATACCTTGTACGACTTGGAGGCTTTGATACGCACAATAACCAAGTTCAGGGCGCTGGAGATTTGCAGGGAAGACATTACGATTTGTTGGATGAGTTATCTACTGCTGTTGAGGCTTTTATGACGGATTTGAATTCTGATAGTGTTGGTGATGATGTTGTTGGAATTACCATATCTGAGTTTGGAAGAAAAGCCAAGGAGAATGGTAGTTTTGGAACAGACCATGGAGAGGTTGCTCCTGTTTTCGTTTTTGGAAAGCCTGTACAAAGTGGTATTTCTGGAGTGAATGTGGATTTTAATGAAGCTACACAAAATAATAATTACCAAATTAAAACCGTTCAATTTGATTATAGACAATCTTTGGCCACACTAATGCAGGATTTTCTTGGTTCAGACTCCTCTAGTATAAACACTGCTTTTATAGATAATTTGACAAGCGCCAGTTTTGCAAATCAAAAAATACAAGATTTATTAAAGGCAAGTTATGTTGTCCCCGAGACTTGTTACAATCAAAACTTGGGAATCGATAATCCTGATTCGGACGACTGGTTGGTATATCCAAATCCTTTTAAAAATCACTTCAATGTCAAAAGCTTATCGACCAACTCTAACTTGTCCACCTCTTTTGTCCTAGTGAATCAATTTGGGCAAAGTATTCATAGGGGTTATTTGAAGTTTGTCGATGGGACCGCTCGTGTTGATCTTCCAAACCTCAACTCGGGGATTTATATTTTAACCCTCAAAAACGCCTACAAAACCCAAAGTTTCAAACTTTTAGCAGGAGGTCTTTAAATTTATTATTTCTTTTAATAATTCAAGCCAAGACTGGAAATTCCCATATTATTGGAAGTATATAATAAACGATTAGAGTCAAAATAATAATGGAAATAAAATTCATCCACAGTCCTTTTTTTACCATATCTTCAATTTTTAAATAGCCAGATCCAAAAACAATTGCATTAGGTGGTGT
>NYVA01000052.1 GCA_002684355.1 Formosa sp. | reverse complement strand
TTTTGTTGTTTTTCAGCACCCTGCTTACAGCCTATTTTATAACAGACCTTTTAAAAATAGCACTCTCAAAACGCCTTCAAAAGCAACTCACACCCCCTATTATTTTAAATGTAAAGAAAGCGGTAGGCGCGGTTATTGTTGTTTGTGGAATTGTGTTAATTGTTAAAGGCTTTTTACCAAAAGAACAGCTAAACCCTTCAGAAATAATCAAAGAAATAGGACAATAAAAAAACCACAACAGAGTTGTGGTTTTAGAGGCGTCTAGCGGATTCGAACCGCTGTAAAAGGTTTTGCAGACCTCTGCCTAGCCACTCGGCCAAGACGCCAAAAAGGAAAGCAAATTTAATTAAAAATAAACCACAGACAATAGATTTATAAATTAATCTAAGAAAAGGGATAAGTGTTAAATTATAATGAACACCAAAACAAGCATACACTTTATAATAAATACAATTTCTGGAAAAGGGAACAACAGCCTTAACAAAAACCTGATCGACACCGTATTTAGTCCTTTAAAATATCACATTGTCTTAAAAAAAAGCAAATTCTCAAGCGACATTGTTAACCACACCACTGAATCTCTTAAAGAGGGCCCGTCTATTATTGTTGCTTGTGGAGGGGACGGAACAATAAACGAAGTTGGCTCGCTGTTGGTAGGTACCCCAACAAAATTAGGTATTATACCTTTTGGGTCAGGCAACGGTCTGGCGCTCTCTCTTAATATACCCAACCAAGTTTTTTACGCTCTTAAAGCAATAAAATCAGGACACATAAAAAAAATTGATGTCGGTTTTATAAATCAGTATAGTTTTTTTTGTAATGCAAGCCTAGGGACTATCGCCAAAATGGTACACTACTATAACACAAATCCAAAAAGAGGCCTTACCGCCTACACTCTTGCTATCGCCAAGGCTCTCTTTAAAAAAGAAAGCCCCCGCACAATAAAGGTAAAAATAAACGAAAAAGAAATCGAACTAAAACCAGACATTTTCTTTATTTCAAACTCAAATTTAATAGGGTATAATTTTTCTTTAACACCACAAGCGTCTCTAGACGACGGTCAACTTCACCTCTTATATACAGACAAAATGAATTTTATAGAAAAGCTTATCTTTATTTATTCGATGGTTGCAAAAATAGCACTAAAAACAAAAAAAATTCATCGCGCTAAGTTTGAATCTTTAGAGCTGTTTGGTGTATCCAAAGAAAACTTTTCATTACAAATTGACGGAGAGTCAGTCTTAACAAAAAAGGAGGTGCTTTTAATAAATATCCAAAAAAAGGCCCTACAGGTCATAACCCCAAAACCCTAAGAGCGCCTCTCTTCTAACACTACCCCCACTTTTTCGACATCACCACCAAGGGGGGGGTTTATTTTTGCAACCGACACGGAAGCCCATTGTACCAAAGGGCACGCTTCAAAAACCGAACAAATAATACGCGCCGCAACGGCTTCCAGCAAATTAGAAGGTTTTTTCATTTCCCTAACAACGACCGCATTAAGCATAACATAATCAACAGTGTCTTTCAATTTATCTGAAAAAGAGGATTTTTTTAAGTCTGCTTCTACCTTCAAATCAACCCGATAATTGCTTCCTATGATTGTTTCCTCGGGGAGACAGCCGTGGTGTGAAAAGACCCGAATGTTTTCAACTGTTATAAAGCCCATACAAAAAAGTTAAAGATTAATTTTACAAAAATAATATTTCTCAGAAAGATATGCATTTACAAATTATATAAAAGATTAGTTTTGTATTTTTAGCCTGTCGAGATACTATAGTTTTATGACGAATAAACCTCTTAATTTTATTGAGCAAATTATTGAAGAAGACTTAAGCAAGGGACTTTCAAGGTCTGATTTACGTTTTCGTTTTCCTCCTGAGCCCAATGGATATTTACACATTGGACACACCAAAGCGATCGGCATCAGCTTTGGCCTTGGAAAAAAATATGGAGCCCCTGTAAACCTTAGATTTGACGACACCAACCCAACAAAGGAAGATCAAGAATATGTGGATGCCATAAAAAAGGACATATCTTGGCTTGGCTATCAATGGGACAAGGAGTGCTACTCCTCTGATTATTTTGACCAACTTTTTGATTGGGCCCTACAATTGATAAAAGATGATAAAGCCTACGTAGATTCTCAATCAAGCACGCTGATAGCAAAGCAAAAAGGAACTCCCACACAAACCGGAACCAATAGCCCTTTTAGGTGTAGAACAGAAGAAGAAAACCGACGACTATTTAAGCAAATGCGTGCCGGTAAATTTAAACCAGGCGCACACGTACTACGCGCAAAAATAGACATGGAGCACCCCAACATGTTGATGCGAGACCCCATTATGTATCGTATTATTCACGCACCACATCAACGAACAGGAGAAGAATGGCGTATTTACCCTATGTATGATTGGGCTCACGGAGAAAGCGACTATATAGAGCAAATATCACATTCTTTATGCTCACTAGAGTTTAAGCCCCACAGAGAGCTATACGATTGGTTTAAGGCGGCAGTATATGATTGCTCAAGAAAAAGCCTACCGTTGCAACCAAAACAAAGAGAATTTGCACGACTAAACCTCAGCTACACCATAATGAGCAAGCGCAAGCTTCTTACGCTTGTAGAGGAGGGTGTTGTATCAGGTTGGGATGACCCTAGAATGCCNACTATTTCAGGCTTCAGGCGCCGCGGCTATACCCCAAANGCCATNAAAAAGTTTATAGAAACAATTGGGGTTGCTAAGCGCGACAACATCATAGACGTGTCTTTGCTAGAGTTTTGTGTTCGAGANGACCTGAANGCAANNGCAAACCGCNTNATGGCGGTTCTTGACCCNATAAAANTNATAATAGACAACTANCCAGNAGATAAAACAGANTGGNTANNNTCAGANAACAACCCNGAANANAAAANTTCAGGAACACGCAAAACNCCTTTTTCAAAAACCATTTTTATTGAGCGNGAAGACTTNAAAGAAGAGGCNACAGNNAANTANTTTCGCCTANCNNNAGGAAAAGANGTGCGNNTAAANAACGCATATATTATTAAAGCAGAAAGCGTCGAAAANGATGACANCGGTGNNGTTCANGNNGTTCACTGTANATATGACANNAANAGNNTNAGCGGAAGCGGCACCGAGGCCAGNTTAAGGAAAATCAAAGGAACNTTACACTGGGTTTCTNCTCAACACGCTAGAAAAATTGAAGTAAGANATTATGACCGCNTGTTTTCTCACCCCGCCCCAGACNCACAAGAAAAAGANTTTATGAATTATCTNAANCCNAAGTCNTTNNNTAAAACAACAGCCTACATAGAACCAAANNTTTTCAGCCTAGANCCCTATAGNCATTATCAGTTTCAGCGCAAGGGNTANTTTTCTATAGACCCNGACAGCACAGAGNNNGCNCCNGTTTTTAATAAAACAGTTGGACTTAGAGACACCTGGAGNAAACAANCGCAGAAACANNCNCNTCAAAAANNGNAANNNNCNCAAAAANCNNAGCGAAAAGCAATTGATGTNATCAAACAGCTCGGNAAAAAATACACNAACCTNCCNGAGGNAAAGCAAATAAAAANNAAAAANGAAATACAAAAGCTCGCTCAGGANGTNGCTTATGATGAATTNTCTCCTTTGTTTGGAACAGCNNNCAAAAAAGTAGGAACACGTATTGCNGTTATNATTGTGCTGAAAGAANTGCTTAAATCAGGGCAAANANACANCCNAGANACAAAANCATTTATTAAANAAGCCTCTNAAGACAGCAATCNTTTGCTGCGCGCAGAAGCNTTAACANAAANNAGAAGCTAATCTTCTTTTNTCTTGTTTTTACTNTTTTTCATCGCCTCTCCAATTTGATTACTAGCGGTAAAGCTCGCAACCATATCGTTTAACATNTTGCTTCCTGCTTGAGGAGAATTAGGCAANAANATAAGGTTNCTATTAGACTCGCCNCCAATAGATTGAAGNGTGTCGTAATGTTGGGTAACCACAATTANNGCNGAGGCCTCCTGAGAATTTATACCNACCTTGTTAAGGACCTCGACAGATTCTTCAAGACCACGTGCAATTTCACGCCTTTGATCAGCAATACCCTGTCCNTGTAGGCGCTTGCTTTCTGCTTCTGCTTTTGCTTTTTCCACGATAAGAATTCGAGCGGCGTCTCCTTCAAATTGGGCCGCAATTTTTTCTCTTTCAGAAGCGTTAATGCGGTTCATAGCTTCTTTTACTTGTGCATCAGGATCGATGTCTGTAACCAGTGTTTTAATGATGTCATAACCATAGTCCATCATAGCTTCATTAAGCTCTGTTTTAACAGCAATAGCAATGTCGTCTTTTTTAACAAAGACGTCATCTAACTTCATTTTTGGCACCTCAGCACGCACCACATCAAAGACATAAGATGTAATTTGCTCATGTGGATAGTCTAACTTGTAAAAAGCCTCGTAAACCTTTTCTTTTACCACCTTATATTGAACAGAAATTTTCAAACGAACAAAGACATCATCTAGCGTTTTGGTTTCTACAATGACATCCAATTGTTGAATTTTTAAACTGAGCCGCCCAGCAATGCGATCGATCAAAGGAATTTTTAGTTGTAGGCCAGATTGGCGAATGCTTTGGAACCTACCAAAACGCTCAATAATAGCAGCGGTTTGTTGTTTAACGATAAAAAAGGCAGCCAAAACAATTACAAGGCCTAAAAAAATAAATGGATATAAAATAAAGGAAGACAAAGACATAATTAAAATAGAGTTTTAAATAACAAAAACTAAAGATAGAAAAATAAGTTGTGAAATTAGACTACCCCCCCCTTTTTTATAAGCTCAAACCCTGAAGCAATTAACCCGCTTAAATTTGGTTTTTCAAAAGCCAGCTTTGAGAGGTGTTTTTTGATACAAGATTTAAGCTTAGCGCTATTTGAGAGCTCTAAAACCTCTAATGGTAGTAACCAGTTATAAGGGTGCTCTTGTTTTAGTATTCCAAAAATGTTGTCCAAGTCTTTTTCTGAAAAAGACTCAGAAGCTCTAAGGTCTCTTATTCTTTGGGCAAGCTCACACAAAGCGAGAGTTTTATCGTTGCTCTCTTTTGAAATCGAAGGAGTTCGAGAGGCGCGGTACAGATTGGGAAATGAACAAGGATCCGCAGCCCCCGCAAAAGCAGACACAACCGTATTGCCAATTGCCATATCAAACACACCAAACTCTGGTCTAAACAAAACCTCTTCTTTATAAGTAACGGTACAATTGGAAAGCTGAATAATCATAATTTTCCCGGCAACATTTCTCATTCCCGTAATATTAACCCCCTTTACTTTAATGCCGCTTTCAAACTCAAAAGAAAGCTGCTTTCCGTCATAGAAATCATAAGCTTTTAAGTCAACAGCGGTCATGTTTTCAAGCGGCAAGCTTACGCTTTTTAACATTCCTAGCGGTGAACTATAGCCGTCTTTATGATATGAAATTCCATGCCCTATCAGCTCTTTTTCCCTATATGCAAGGGCCGTGGCCCCAGACGTTTTAAAATAAACAANCTCCNTGTTCTCGTTAANAATCACCCTGGAGAAAATTCCAGAAATTTGCAGTCCCGTATTCAGTTCAATTGTACCAACAGACTCAGAATTAATTAATTTTTGAAGCCCCTTATAGCCCCCCGTGCGAATACTTAAAGTGTNTGCAAACGCCTCTAGCACCTCCATCAAATAAGCAAAGTCCGGAGCCACGTAAAGCTGCGGCTGGGGTCTTGTGATGTCAAAGCTCATATTGACAACGTCTAAAGAATAGGGAAGTTTTTTAACCCCAGGCCCCAGGCATTGTGCGCTCTCACCAATAGATGAAAGCAAGCCAGCTCCATATATTTTTGGGTTTTCCAATGGGCCCACTAGACCATATTCAACACTCCACCACTGCATATTTCTAACCTGTGCCATTTCAGAAAGACTGCATTCTTCTTCTTGCAGTTTTTTCACCGCTGCTTCGGCGTCCAGAATCTTTTTTTTATCTGCAGCCCCAGCCTCTTTTAAAATCGACAATTTACGCACCGCTTCATACAGCGCAACATCATGCTTAGACAAGATTGCCCTGGCCCCGATTTTCCCTAGGCGCCTCAAAAACTCAGCATAGTCCGGATTCGCAATAATTGGCGCGTGTCCAGAAGCCTCATGAATGATATCAGGTGCAGGCGTATACTCTATATGTTCCAGCTGTCGGATATCTGAAGCAATTACTAAGATCTTATTGGCCTGAAATTCCATAAAAGCATTTGGAGGAATAAATCCATCTACAGCCACCGCAGCCCAACCAATTTCTTTTAAAATACGGCTCATGCCATATATACTGGGAATTGCTTCAATAGAAATGCCGGCCTTTTTTAGGCCACCAAGGTATGATTCGTGCGCTACATCTTTTAAAAAGGCGGTGTTTTTTCGCATTACAAACCGCCAAACNGCCTGATCCATTGCCGTGTATTGTTCATAATTCTGAGNCACAATAAATTGCTTGAGATGCTCAGGTAGGCGTGCTAATATTTTTTCGGAGGCGGCTAGATTATCAATAGAAACCATCGGCGGGGTTTAAAAACAACATCCGCCCATAGGCAATGACGTGTTTAATTTAGACACCACTAAAGTAGTAAAAAATTAAGCACTTTTCTCTAAAGACAAAAACACCAGGGCCCCCGGCGCTATAGAGACATCGTGCTCAAAGAAAAGCACCCCGCCTTTATAGGCCGCTTCAACTAAAAATTTACCACCCTTAAAATAGCTTTTAACAACCCTTGCCTTAACTGGCCCTTTTGAAGCCAACTTAATTTGATGTGCATAATAAATATCACCATCAANACAGCTGTGTTCTGAAAAAAAAGCAGCGACCGAGGGGTGTTGAGGATTTTTAAACAACACTTCAGGAGGCGCAGAGGCCAAGGCCCTTCCGTCTTGAATAACCAATATATTGTCAGCGAAAGAAAGCACGTCGTTCTTATCNTGGGTCGCCACCACACAAGCAATTTTTTTTGATTTTAAGTATTTAAAAATTCGCCTCCTCAAAGGCCTTTTTTTAAAACTATCGATGTGACTAAAAGGCTCATCTAATAAAATAACTTCAGGCGCCCTTGCCAGGGCTTTTGCTATGGCAACGCGCTGCTTTTGGCCCCCACTAAGGAATTGAACATTAACCGCCGCAAACCTGCTCAAGCCTACGACACCCAGCAGCTCATCGGTACGCTGTTTTTTTTCAAGAGGGTAAAAACTTGAAAGGTGGACACCAATGTTTTCGGCAACAGACGTAAACGGCATTAAATCAAACTCTTGTGTGACATACTTCATGAATTCAGGGCCTGCGATAAGTTTATTTTTAGGACCCAAGATTTCTTGGTTTTTCCATGAAATTAAACCAAAATCAACATCCAAAACCCCGTAAATCAACTTTAGGAGTGTACTTTTTCCTGAACCACTTTCTCCCAAAAGCGCCAAAACCTCACCCTCTTTTACATCNAACGAAATGGCGTCAATTGTCAAAACCTCACTGTAACTAAAAGAAATATTTTTAACAGAAAGCACAACTCTAGATTATAAAACGTGAGCTACGATATGTTCTGCAATTTGAACGGCATTTGTTGCGGCGCCCTTTCTTAAATTATCAGTAACAACCCACATATTAAGAGTGTTGGCGATGCTTTCGTCGCGACGGATTCTTCCCACAAAAACGTCATCTTTCTCATGTGCATACACGGGCATTGGATAGGTGTTCGTCTCAGGGTTGTCCTGTACGGTGATCCCAGGACTGTTGTTAAGCAAGCTTCGGACTTCTTCAAGCTTGAAATCCATTTCAAACTCAACATTAACAGACTCTGAATGCCCGCCTGCTGTAGGAATTCTAACCGCTGTTGCTGAAACTGCAAAACTATTATCGTTTAAAATTTTGTGAGGCTCTTTAGCCAGCTTCATTTCTTCTTTGGTATAGCCATTTTCTAAAAAAACATCACAGTGAGGCAGCGCGTTTTTGAAAATCGGATATGGATAAACCATAGGGCCTTTTATGCCTTTAATTTCATTTTCCATCTGTTGAACCGCCTTGACGCCGGTGCCAGAAACAGATTGGTAGGTAGAAACGATAACGCGCCTCATTTTGTAGGCCCTGTGCAATGGCGCCAAAGCCAAAACCAATTGAATCGTAGAGCAATTTGGGTTGGCAATTATTTTGTCTTCCAAAGTAATAGCGTTTGCGTTAATCTCAGGAACGACTAATTTCTTAGTTGGGTCCATTCTCCAGGCCGAAGAATTGTCGATAACGATACAATCAGCAGCAGCAAATTTTGGCGCCCAATCTATAGAGACGCTCCCACCCGCCGAAAAAATAGCGATTTTTGGACGCATTTCAACCGCAGTTTCCAAGCCAACAATTTTATGGTTTTTGCCTTTGAAAAGAATGGACTTTCCTACACTTTTTTCAGATGCTACCGGAATAAGCTCTGTCAACGGAAAGCTTCTTTCTTCCAAAAGCTTCATCATAATGGTTCCGACCATACCCGTTGCTCCTACGACTGCGACTTTCATTTTTACTAAATTTAAAGTTAACAACAAACTTAGTAAATACTGCAATATTTATTGAAATTTTTGGAAACAAAAAAAGGGGGCTTATGCCNCCCTTTACAAATAAAAAACTATTTTTTTAACAGANCTCTAATTTCAAGTAAAAGAGCGTTGTCTGTAGGGCTCGCAGGAGCCCCTTCTTTCTCTTTTCTTTTTAGTTTGTTAATTCCCTTAATAACGATAAACACCAAAACGCCTATTCAACAAGNCGACGCTTGATCCGCCTGGAAAGCGCGGTAAGTAGCTCGTAAGAAATTGTTTTTGCGCTTTCCGCGAAATGTTCTGCGGTCGTAACCGTATCAAACACCACGACATGATCTCCCTCTTGACAATCAATGTCGCTCACATCAATCATTATCATATCCATACAGACATTTCCTACAATCGGTGCTTTTTGGCCCTGAACNCTGACGTAGCCGACCCCATTTCCATATTGCCTACCGATCCCGTCTGCGTGTCCAAGGGGCAGGGTTGCGATGGTTTTTTTAGCATCAGCGACATAAGCTCTATTGTACCCAACACTGTCCCCCTTTTTTAGTTCGTGTATTTGCGAAATCACGGATTTAAGCGATAATACGGGCAACAAATCACTGGAACAACCAATACGGTTGTCATAGCCATAGAGGCCAATACCGCAACGGACCATATCAAACGCAGCCCCTGGGTAATTGACAACGCCGGAGGTGTTGCAAAGGTGTCGTACAGGAAGTTTTCCGTAACCANTTTCAAATGCTTCACAAATTTCAGAAAACAGGTCTATCTGTCGCAAAGTAAAAGCGCGCTCTTCCGAATCTTCACTAGCAGCTAAGTGTGAAAAGATAGACTTTACTTTGATTGTATTTTCTTTAGACAGCTCAAAGGCAATTCTTTTTGAAGCTTTATTTTGGAAGCCTAAGCGGTTCAGCCCCGTGTTAAACTTAATATGTACGGGNAATTTTTTTTGTTTCATTTCCGCCGCCGCATCAACAAAAGCGTTTAAAACGCGCTCAGAGTAAAGGCTGGGCTCAAGATTAAANTCTATGGCTTTTCTAAAGTTAACGGGCTGAGGGTGAAGCACAAGTATGGGCGCGACTACACCACCCTTACGAAGGGCAACGCCTTCATCAATGTAGGCCACAGCAAAATAATCCACTCCAAGTTTTTCTAAGTATTTTGCTACGACAACAGCATCAGTACCATATGCAAAAGCTTTTACAACCGCCAAAAACAAGGTTTTGGGGGGTATTATCGACTTCAAAAAAAGATAATTTTTTTTAAGCGCGGACAGGTCTATTTCTAAGACAGTTTCATTTACCACGGCCTAAGCTTTCTTGTTTTTAGAATTTACAGCAGCTGGGCGATTAACCCTTTTGTCTTGGGTTTTTTCGCCACCCATGGCTTTGTAAAATGCCGCGCGGCTCAAAGGCTCATACTCATTTACTTCACCAAGCAACACTAAGTCGTCATTGTTTCCTTTTCTGAAGCTGAATTGCGCCAAATTTCCGGTTCTAGTACAAACAGCATGTACCTTTGTTACATATTCTGCAGTTGCCATTAAACTAGGCATTGGCCCAAAAGGATTTCCTTTAAAATCCATGTCCAGCCCAGCAACAATGACACGAACTCCTTTGTTGGCAAGGGCATTACATACGCTTACGATTTCATCGTCAAAAAATTGTGCCTCATCAATACCAACCACATCGCAGCCGTCTGCAAGCAGCGGAATGTTTGAGGCAGAAGGCACAGGGGTTGAAAGAATTTCATTAGCATCATGTGAGACCACTCTGTTTCCGCCATAACGGACATCAATGTCGGGCTTAAAGATTTCAACTCTTTGTTTCGCAAACTGAGCGCGCTTAAGGCGGCGAATGAGCTCTTCTGTTTTACCAGAAAACATCGATCCGCAGATAACTTCAATCCACCCAAATTGTTCTTTCGCGTTTACTGTATTTTCAAGAAACATTTTGTAATTTTAGCACAGACAAAGATTGTATCAATGTATATATTAAGTCTCCGTAAATTTACTAAAAATTAAAGCACCTATCTAAAACTAATTTATCAGGCTTATTTTATAGCTTTAAGACCGAAATTTAACCAAGATTAAAAACCATATGAAAAAGAAATTAGAATCTGAGCTTATAAGTATTGCCCACCGCGTTTTAAAGCTGACAGGAAGGGAAGACTTAAACAAAATGCAAAATGAAGTTGCCTTGCTCTATCAAAAAATTTCGATTCTCAAGTTTTTACAGACGCATTTCAATGGTGAAATACCTGAAGAGGTTGCGACAGAGGCGTCATTTTTCAACGCCCTTGAAGGCGCCGTTAACAATAAAGTTTCAGACACTGCTGAAATAGACGAAAAAGTATATGTCAACATGGATAATCAGCCCAACGAACCGCTTATGGAACCCGCCACCGAGAAAATAAAAGATATTGTTGCTCAGATGCCCCAAGAAACTACCGCTGTTGACGCTTTAGTGGATGACGTTAATAGCTCGGATGTTGTCGAAGAAGACTTGTCTGAATTGTCACCCAGCTTTGGACAACTGCCTATTTTTGAGCCCCTTGACTCTGATTCTGAAACTGAAGAAACGCTTGCTATGGACGATTCTTTAACGGCGATTAAAAAGACCTCTTTAGACGAGAAGTTAAAAAAAACAGGATTTCAAATCGGCCTTAATGACAGGCTCGCTTTTGTCAACCACCTGTTTCAAAACAACAACGAAGACTACGACCGGGTCATTTCTCAGCTCAACACCATGGACTCTTTTGAGGAAATTTCAGATTTTATTCAGAATATTATCAAACCTGACTATAGCAACTGGGAAGACAAAGGCGACTATGAAACACGGTTTTTAGAAATCCTTCAGCAAAAGTTTAATTAATTTATGGCTTCAGAACTAAAATATGGTGTTTTTGGAAGTGGGAGTTGGGCTACTGCCATTGTAAAAATGTTGTGTGAAAATTTACAAACAGTTCATTGGTATGTTCGCAATCCCCAAACGGCGCAATACATTCTTGAAGAAAAACACAACCCGTCTTATTTGTCTTCTGTTGAGTTTGACACCAAACAATTAATTATAAGCACAGACATTAACCAGGCAGCAACAGCAGCAGACGTTCTAATTTTTGCAATTCCCTCCGCCTATATTCATGCGCAAATAGAGCTAATGACGGTTGACGTTTCTGCTAAAATAATTGTTTCAGCCGTTAAAGGAATTTTTCCGGAATCTGGACTTTTGGCAGGAGAATATTTTCATAAAATAAAAAAAATTCCGCAGGACCAAGTTGCGGTTATTGGAGGGCCTTGTCATGCAGAGGAGGTAGCATTAGAGCGCCTATCCTATTTAACGATCGCCTGTAAAAACAAGGCCAATGCAGAGGAAATTGCATCCAAACTTTCCAGTCACTATATTCAAACAAACACGCACGATGATGTTATTGGCGCAGAGCATGCCGCGATGTTAAAAAACATATATGCCATTGCTGCAGGAATTTCTCATGGTCTTGGCTACGGGGATAACTTCCAAAGCGTTTTAATGAGCAACGCCATTCGAGAAATGAAACGCTACATCAAAAAGGTATATAAAATGAAGCGAAAAATTAACGAAACGGTCTATTTAGGAGATCTGTTGGTAACAGGCTACTCCACTTTTTCGCGCAACAGAATGTTTGGCAATATGATTGGGAAAGGATATACTGTCAAATCAGCACAAATAGAGATGAGTATGGTGGCTGAAGGGTATTATGCAACAAAAAGCGCTTTCGAAATTAACAATAAAAAAGCAACTCCCGCACGCACGCCAATCATTAATGCGGTTTATAATATTTTATACCACCACCAAAACCCCAAACAAGCGTTTAAGGCCCTCACTAATAAATTAGATTAATTTTTCTAAATCAGAATGTGCTTTTAAACTGCTCTAGGAACCGCAGGTTGTTTTCGCTTAAAAGACGGATGTCATTGATTTGATGAAGCAATAAAGCAATGCGGTCAATGCCCATACCAAAAGCAAACCCGGAATATTTTTTAGCATCGATACCACAGTTTGTTAATACATTTGGGTCTACCATTCCACACCCCATGATTTCTAACCAACCGGTGCCTTTGGTCATTTTGTAATCTGTTTCTGTTTCCAGGCCCCAATAGACGTCCACTTCGGCGCTCGGCTCTGTAAAAGGGAAGTAGGATGGGCGCAACCGAATTTTAGACTTCCCAAAAAGGGCCTCTGTAAAAAACTGAAGGGTTTGTTTGAGGTCAGCAAAACTAACTTCTTTATCGATATATAAACCTTCAATTTGGTGAAAGAAACAATGAGATCTTGCAGAAATCGCCTCATTTCTATACACTCTACCAGGCGATATAGTGCGAATAGGCGGACTGTTATTTTCCATGTAACGAACCTGTACTGAGCTGGTGTGGGTGCGAAGTAAAATATCCGGATCTGTCTGAACAAAAAAAGTGTCCTGCATGTCCCTTGCAGGGTGGTGTTCTGGTAAATTAAGTGCCGTAAAGTTATGCCAATCATCTTCAATTTCAGGGCCTTCACTTACATTGAAGCCAATGCGGGAAAAAATATCAATAATTCGATTTTTTACAAGTGAAATAGGATGCCTGCCCCCAACCAAAAAGGGATCTCCCGGCCGCGTGTGGTCTATGGATTCTGCTCGGCCAGTTTGACCTATAAGCAAGGATTTTTTTAGGGCATTTACTTTTTTTTGTGCCGTTTTCTTTAATTCATTAATGGCCCGACCATAGGCTTTTTTTTCATCATTTGGGACCGCTTTAAACGCTTCAAACAAATCATTAAGCACTCCTTTTTTTCCTAAAAATTTAATACGGAAATCTTCAACGGCAGACAAGCTGTCCGCCGAAAATTCATCGGCCTCCTTAATAAGTTTTTTTATGTGGTCAATCATTTAAAAAATAAAAATCAAATTTAATAAAACTTAATCAATAAAGCAG
>NYVA01000011.1 GCA_002684355.1 Formosa sp. | reverse complement strand
ATATTTAGTGCAGACATAAAAACCCCTTGAAAAAAACGACTTTTTTTACTTTTAATTCGAGCATCCACTCTTACAGGAGATGCTTGTTTCTTTGCAGTCATAAAAAAATAAAAAGAAATTAATAAAAAAATTACGACTGCGACTCGCTTGAGAATACTTGTGATATCCGGATGTTGATTTAGATATTTTGCAAAAATTGTGGCAACATAAGTTTGTAGGCCTACCACAATACAAATACCAATTGAAAACATAAAACTGCGATTGTGGCCTTCCTTTAGACTGATTATAGCAGCGGACATATTGAGCATACCAGGTGGCATCACCCCTATAAAAGAAATCAACAGACTAAGAAAAAAAATTAAAGTAATATCCAAAAATTAGTGTATTTTAAATTTAAGATACGTAATTGCTTTCCCTTCGTCCAAATAGGTCTTCTCGTAGAAGGTTTCAATTCCAGTTACCACTTCAGGACTTCCCTCTTGGCGGTACACATCGTGGTTTGCGTATTGAATTTCATAGCCAAGCCCTTCGAGTAAGCCCAAAGTATAGCCGTGCATGTATTCACTGTCTGTTTTTAGATGTACCACTCCATCAGCTTTTAGAACATGCTTATAGCGATTTAAAAATGTAGGATTGGTCAAGCGATGCTTGCTGCGTTTGTATTTAATTTGAGGGTCAGGAAATGTTATCCAAATTTCATCAACTTCACTGGCTTCAAAAAGTCCCTCAATGAGTTCTATTTGGGCACGCACAAATGCTACATTGGACAATTTATTTTTTTGGGCTGTCTTGGCGCCTCGCCAGAAACGGGCCCCTTTAATGTCAATGCCAATGTAATTCTTATTTGGGTCTCTTTCGGCCAATCCAACAGTATACTCTCCTTTTCCACATCCCAATTCTAACACTAATGGATGGTTATTTTTAAAAAAGCCAACACACCACTGCCCTTTCAAGGAAAATTTATTTTCAATAAGCGTTTCGCGCGTAGGTTGGAAAACATTGGAGAATGTTTCGTTTTCTTTAAAACGTTTTAATTTATTCTTACTTCCCAAAACAGGTTGTTTTGTGCAAAAATACGCAAAGAAAATTGATTAATTTATTTCTAATGGTAAGGTGAATGAAAATTCACTACCTATTCCGAATTTACTGTCTACAAAAATATTTTCCTGATGGGCGTCGATGATATGTTTTACAATAGACAAGCCCAAACCAGAGCCCCCCTCACTTCGAGCACCACTTTTGTCAACGCGATAAAAACGTTCAAATAATCGAGAAATGTGCTGATTTTCAATACCTTCACCATTGTCCGTTACGCGAACTACAACTTTATAATCTCCAAGTTGTTCAACGCTGATCTCTGTGGTTCCGTTAATATGTCCGTATTTGATGGAATTTACAACGAGATTGGTTAAAACTTGTTGAATGCGCTCACGGTCTGCATGGACTATTAATTTCGTTTGTTCAGAATTTTCAAGCGATAATGTAATTTTTTTCTTTTTGGCCTTCATCTCTAATTCTTCGAAGACATTGTGAATCAACTCTAAAACATCAAAATTTGAAGTTTTTAATTTTGATTCACCAAATTCAATTTTTGTTATCATGTCCAAATCCTGAACAATGTATATCAAGCGTTCAACGCCCTTATCTGCTCTTTTTAAATATTTCTTTAAAACTTCTGGATCGCTCATCGCGCCATCCAGTAAAGTGGAAATGTACCCCTGAACCGTAAACAATGGTGTTTTTAATTCGTGAGCTACATTTCCTACAAACTCTTTTCTGAATTCTTCTCTTGCTTGAAACGACTGAACTTCTTGTTTTTTTAATTTGGCGTACTTGCTAATTTCACTAGTTAGAAAGTCCATATCTGCAGAAATAGGAACATTTTGTACAGGACTGGTTTTGGATTCTAAAATCATAATATCCTTATATATTTTTTCGACGCGCTTAAAAATATATTTTTTAATACTATACTGAAAAATTAAAAATACCACGATGAGTGTGAGGCCTAAAAAACCCATAGAAATTTTGATATCAAAACTGTTTTTGAAGTACAAAAAAACACTCAGAGTGAGTGTTAAGACAATAGACGTTAGCAGTGCAGTAATGATTGCAAAAGCATATGACTTTTTTGAAAATGAACTCATTGATTCTGAAACTTATAACCAACGCCTTTAATCGTTTTAAATTTAGAGTCACCTAATTTTTCACGCAGTTTCCTTATATGAACATCAATGGTGCGTGCTCCAACAATAACTTCGTTACCCCATATTTTTTCCAAAATAACTTCGCGTTTAAAAACTTTCCCAGGCCTGGATGCCAACAAATATAGCAATTCAAATTCTTTTCTTGGTAAAACCATATCTAGGCCTTTGTAGTTGATTTTATAGGCTTCTCTATCAATAGTAAGACCATCTAAAACAATGGGAATGTCTAAAATTGAATCACTTTGGGTTTTTAAACGCCTGAGCAAAGATTTAATTTTACTAATCAAAACTTTGGGCTTAATGGGTTTTGTAATGTAATCATCGGCCCCAGCCTCAAAACCAGCAACCTGAGAATAGTCTTCACCTCTTGCTGTTAGAAAAGTGATAAGCGTATTTTTAAGTTCAGGAATTTTTCTAATTTTTTCACAAGCTTCAATGCCGTCCATTTCAGGCATCATCACATCCAAAATGATCAGGTTAGGTTTTTCTTTTTTGGCTTTCTCAATGGCTTGTTGACCATTATTGGCTGTAAAAACAGTGTAACCTTGGGCTGTTAAATTGTAGCTAATAATTTCTAAAATATCTAGCTCATCATCGACGAGTAATATTTTAATTTTTTTGTTAGTCATATTAAACCAAAATAGTTTAGGTAAATATAGTAGGATATAATACAAAATAAAAAAAATAATGGTAGTGTTAATGGAAATTTAAAAACTGAGTTAACATTAGCTTGTAGAAAAATTGTTAAAAAAACCCTATATTTGATTATATCAATTTAAAAAAACTACAATGAGAAAACTTTACTTTTTACTTTTTACTTTTTTTGCTTTCAACTTGTCTTATGGGCAAGTTATTATAACTGAGATTGCCGATCCTAACAATGCAGCCAATACCGGCAGATTTGTTGAAATACACAACGTTAGTAGTTCAGACGTTGATATGACAGGATGGGAATTAAAAAGGTGGACTAATGGTAATGCAGAACCAACAGCTTCTTCTGCTATAGACCTTTCTTCTTTAGCTAATTTCCAGTCAGGCGAAACTGCTGTTATTGGAAAAAGCGGATTTGAAGAAGTTTATGGATTTCCTCCAAGTATTGTATCGTCAAGCGCCTCAGTTGATAGTAATGGAGATGACCAAATTGCAGTATTTGATTCAGAAGGAAATGTTATTGATATTTTCGGAGTTCCTGGAGAAGATGGCACAGGAACCTGTCATGAATTTGAAGACGGAAGAGTTGAACGAAAAGCAACTGTTACAAGTTCAAATTCAATATGGAATGAGGCAGAGTGGAATGTTTGGGCAGACAGTACTGTTAATGATTGTACTACCCATGTTAATTCTCCTCAAACTGCACCAGATGACTATGACCCAGGGTCGTGGATTGGAGCATCAAGCGAAATCTCAATTTCAATAATTACACCTGTAAATAATACAATTTTATCTCCTGGAACTCAATCTACTGAAATCTCTTGGTCAACTTTAAATCCACCAAGTGGAGCTGGAGTAAATATTCTTGTAAATGGAGCAGAGACAGCTAATGTTACCAGCCCTTTTGTACTACAATTACAAGATGGAACATCTTACGACGTTACAGTAAATATTGATGATAATGGAAATGTTGTGGCTTCTGATAATGTGTCGTTCAGTGTTGGTATTTTGACTCAAGTTGCAGACATAACAGCTTTAAGAGCAGATATTTCCACAAATGGCATAGGCAATTACTATGAAATTACGGGAGAATCATATGTCAACCAAACAGATAGCTATAAAAACCGAAAGTGGATTCAAGATTCCAACTCATCAAGTATCTCGGGAATGCTTATTTACGATGAAGATGGAATAATCGAAACTACCTATTCAATAGGGGATGCTGTGACTGGCCTTCAAGGTTACACAGCTGAAGTTTATGGTACACTTAGGTTTATTCCTTTCTCTGATTCTGGTATTATTGTGTCTTCTGGAAATACAATAGCACCTCGATTAGTATCTATATCAAACTTAAATGCCGATCCAGATACTTACGAGTCAACTTTGATTAGGATAGCGGGATCTGTAGAATTTTCTGATGCAGACGGAACTACTACATTTTCAAATGGATCAAATTATGAAATTACTGATGGTTCTACTGACACAGAAGGAGTTGCAAACTCAACATCTGTCAGAACAGAATTTTATGGTGTTTTTAACTCAACAATTATTCCTTCTGACCTTCAAATAGTTGTTGGTGTTGCAGGCCAATACAATGGCGCAGCCCAGGTTTACCCAAGAACATTATCTGATATTGAAGCTGATGGCTGTTATTTTAAAGAAGGGTTTACACATAACTTTGATGTTGTTGAAGAAGGTTTAGTTGTTGATGCTGCATGTTGGTCTACCATCGATCTAGGTGATGTAGCAAATACAGCTACAGGTCAAGGATATTGGGGTCTTTTTGGTGTAGTTGGTGATATTAACTGGGGAATTTATTACACTAGTGAGGCACATAGTGATTATTTAATTTCACCAAGATTTAGTATTGTAGATGGTAGTACCGATGGTCTTTCTTTTTTCGGATATCAACAAAATGACGGTTATCCTGAACCAATTGATGTTTTGGTATTTGATGAGAACTTAAATAATTTTCTTGGAACTCTTTCAGAAGATTTAATAATGCCGGCAGCAAACACAGATAATTATATATTTGATTTGAGTGCTTATGAAGGAGAAGATGTAAGAATTGCTTTTTACACTGACACAACCAATCAATGGGCGGTTTTTATTGATGATTTTCAAGTAACATCTTTTAGTTCTTTAGGAACTAACACACCAGATCAATCTATAACTTTTGAATATTTCCCTAACCCAGTAGAAGATGAATTAACGCTTAAAGCGCAAGCTAATATTGATTCCATTGAAGTGTTAAATATTCTTGGACAATCGTTGATTTCATTAAGCCCAAGTGTAATGGAAGCTAAAGTTGATATGAGCTCTTTACAAACGGGCGCATATTTTGTTAGACTTTCAGTTCAAGGTAAAATTGATACATTTAGAGTTTTGAAAAACTAATAGCATTATTTTAATTACTCTATTAAGAGCGTTGCTAAGGCAGCGCTCTTTTTTTATCTATTTTTGTTATTGTATTATAGAATTTATGGATTTCAATTCAATTTTTGATATCGACTCCAATGCTGCTTTTGAAAAAAAAGCACTTGATATTTTCAAATTTCAGTTTGAAAACAATTCGCTATACCGCTCCTTTTGTGACTTGCTTTATAAAAACCCAGCTGATATCCAAGCAATTCAAGACATTCCTTTTTTACCAATAAAATTTTTTAAAACCCACAGTGTCCTATCATCCAAAGCAGATATTGAACAAACTTTTAGAAGCAGTGGTACAACCGACAGCATAACAAGTCAACATCACATAACAGATCTGAAAGTTTATGAAAACAGTTTCATTAAAGGATTTGAAGGGTTTTATGACTCCATTGAAGATTTTACCATTCTAGCCTTGCTGCCATCCTATTTAGAGCGTGAAGGATCCTCCTTGGTTTATATGGTTGATGATATGATAAAAAAATCTGGACGTTCCAAGAGTGGGTTTTATTTAAAGGATTTGAAAGGATTGAAAGATACACTTTTGGAACTTGAGGCTGCGGGTCAAAAAACACTGCTCATTGGGGTTTCTTATGCACTTTTGGATTTAATCGAATTTCATCAATTTAAGTTAAAACACACCTTAGTGATGGAAACAGGAGGCATGAAGGGTCGTCGCAAGGAATTAATCAAATCAGAGCTTCACGCCTTGTTAAAAGAAGGATTTGGTATTAAAACAATCCACAGCGAATACGGGATGACCGAATTATTGTCTCAGGCCTATTCAAAAAGTGACGGTCTATTCGCAACACCGCCTTGGATGCAAATATTAATTCGGGATCCAGAAGACCCTTTTAAAATATTAAAAGAAGGAAAATGTGGAGGTATCAATGTAATTGATTTGGCCAATATCAACTCTTGTGCATTTATCGCCACCCAAGATTTAGGGAAAATGCATAAAAATGGGCTCTTCGAGCTACTTGGTCGCTTTGATCAATCCGATATTAGAGGCTGTAATTTAATGGTGGTTTAATTTTAAACTGCGTAAATGATAAAAGTGCTGCGTTTTCCGCGATTGATAATGATGTAAGTATCATTTATCAGGTCTGAAACACTAATTAAATAAGCTTCATTTACTTTTTCTTTATTGACTGACACTGAATTTTCTTTCAACGCACGTCGAGCNTCTCCTTTNGAAACTAAGAACCCNGTTTCAGAGCACAAAGCTGTGATNATATCTAGACCCGCTTCTATTTTAGCTCTGGAGACATCGGCCTGAGGTACCCCTTCAAAAACATCTAAAAAGGTGGNTTCATCCAAACTACTTATATCCGTTTTGAATGCTTTGCTGTACAGAATTTGTGAAGCTTTTTCCGCATTTTCACAATTGGTGGCACCATGAACCATATTTGTAACGTCTTGCGCCAATCTTTTTTGAAGCATTCTTGCATGGGGTTGCTTTTTGTGCGATTCAATCAAATCTTCGATCACATTTTTTTCTAAAAATGTGAAGATTTTAATGTACTTCTCCGCATCTTCATCACTNGAATTTAACCAGTATTGATAGAATTTATATGGCGAGGTACGCTTGGNATCNAGCCATATATTNCCACCTTCACTTTTCCCAAATTTTGAACCATCTGATTTGGTAATCAATGGGCATGTTATGGCGAATCCTTTACCATTGGCGGCACGCCTAATCAATTCGGTTCCAGTGGTGATGTTTCCCCACTGATCGCTTCCACCCATTTGAAGGGTACAGCCCANAGTTTGAAATAAATGTAGAAAATCATAGCCTTGCACCAATTGATAGGTGAATTCTGTAAAACTCATTCCATCCTTGCTTTCTGAAGCGATTCTGTTTTTCACTGAATCTTTCGCCATCATATAATTAACGGATATATGCTTACCAACATCACGAATAAATTCTAAAAATGAAACGTCTTTCATCCAGTCGTAATTATTGACCATCAAAGCGGCATTGGAGTCTTGGATGTCAAAGTCTAAGAAATGAGCCAATTGTTTTTGAATGGCATCTTGGTTGTGACGAAGTGTAGGTTCGTCTAATAAATTGCGTTCCGCAGATTTCCCTGAAGGATCTCCAATCATCCCTGTAGCGCCGCCAACCAATGCCACGGGTTTATGCCCACAGCGTTGAAAATGAGCCAATAACATAATTGGAACCAAGTTTCCAATGTGTAATGAATCTGACGTTGGATCGAAGCCTATGTAGGCTACACGCATTGTTTCTAGAAGATGCGCCTCAGCGCCTGGCATATGGTCGTTAAGCATGCCGCGCCATTGTAAAACTTCTATGAAATTCTTGGTCATTTTGTGATTCTTGATATACAAAGATAAAAGATTCAGTAGGGATGAGAAAAGAAAAATCAGTAATTTCGTAACATGGTATTAGTCACAGGTGGCACCGGACTTGTTGGAAGTCATTTACTTCTGAAATTAGCANAACAAAATCAATCTGTTCGAGCACTNTATCGAAAGGGTGNAAATCTCGAGCGGGTCAAAACTNTTTTTTCATACTATTCTAAAAATTCAAAATCNCTTTANGAAANCATTGAATGGGCAGAAGCAGATTTGAATGANTTNCCGAANTTAANATTNGCATTCANAGACATAACCCATGTTTACCATTGTGCAGCTTATATTTCTTTTGACCCCTCCAATTATAAAATTTTGAGAGCGACCAACATTAAAGGAACCGCCAATATTGTGAATTTAAGCATTGCAAATAAAGTTGAAAAATTATGTTATGTAAGCAGCGTGGCTACTTTGGGTTACGATGCGGATTTAATAACGGAAGAAACGCAATGGGAGGGCAATCAAAACCAAAGCGTGTACGCCATATCAAAATACGGAGCAGAAATGGAAGTCTGGCGGGCTTCTCAAGAAGGGGTAGCGGCCGTGATAGTAAATCCTGGTGTGATTCTGGGGCCAGGTTTTTGGAATTCTGGCAGTGGGCTGTTGTTTAAATTAGCAGGGAAGAAACAACGCTATTTTACAAATGGAAGAACAGGCTATATTGCCGTTAATGATGTTACCAAAGCGATGCTAGATTTAATGGACTCCGACATTAAAAATCAGCGTTACATTTTGGTGGCTGAAAACCTAACTTATAAAGAGATCCTCACTACCGTTGCTAAAAGTATGGAGTTAGCGCCCCCTACAAAACTAGCTTCCGAACGTATGCTANAGTTCGCAATGGTTTACGATTGGCTGCAGTCTAAATTATTGGGAAGAAAAAGACGGCTGAGTAAAGCCATGTGCCGTGCACTTACAAGGGACTGTAAATTCAGTTCTGAAAAAATAAAAACAGACTTAAAATCCTTCAAATTCACGCCTATTTCCGAGGNAACTCAACAAGTGGTTCAATNTTTTTTTTGACTTGGTTTTGAGTATATATTCGATTTTTTTTNCTTGNTTTAGTCAAAGAGTCGNTTTTTAATTTTCTTAAAGAGTCNGCCACGTTATTTTGAATTTCAATGCGCTTTTGAATGCGCTGTTTTTTAGCGTCAAGTTTTTCTTTAACGCGTTGGTAAATTAAACTGTATTGATCAATATTACGGGCGTAATAAGCATTACTNTTTTCAAATTGTGTTGAATCAATATTGTGTTTTTCAAAAACATAANCCAACGGGTTTTTGAGCCGGTCTTCTAATATTTTTTTATTGGCGCCTTGAGCAGAATTTAAAATCATAAGATCACTTAAAATTTCTACCATTTGATCTTCAGGAATCAAATCTACAGGAGCTTCATAGGCCTTTTTATTACAAGATTGTAAAATAAGTAAAAATGCTAAAAAATGGAGAATTCTCATCGTTTGAATGTAAGGCGCATGGCCGAATTTTTATTTGTAAATTTAGCATTATGATANACTAAATTACCATTTAGAATGGTNTGGGTAATTCTAGACTTAAAAGTGACCCCCTCAAAAGGTGACCAGCCACACTTATATAAAATATTTTCTGTATTAACGGTCCATGGGTTGTTCGGGTCTACTAAAATTAAATCTGCAAAATAGCCTTCACGAATAAAGCCTCTTTTTTCAATTTGAAATAAAATAGCGGGATTATGCGCCATTTTTTCTACCAGCTTTTCAATTGAAATTTTCCCTTTGTGATAAGCTTCCATCAGTGCTACTACCGCATGTTGAACCAAAGGTCCGCCTGATGGGGCTTTGGTATATGGATTCGNTTTTTCTTTACTGGTNTGAGGGGCGTGATCTGTGGCAATGACATCAATTCTATCGTCCAATAAAGCTTTCCACAAGGCCTCTCGGTCTTTTGTTGTTTTCACTGCTGGATTCCATTTGATAAAGGTTCCCTTTTTGTCGTAATCTTCATCTGAGAACCAAAGGTGGTGTATACAAACCTCCGCAGTAATTTTTTTCTTTTCCAATGGTTTNTTATTAGAAAATAATGCCGTTTCTTTGGCTGTAGACAAGTGAAAAACATGCAATCTAGCGCCTGTTTTTTTTGCCAATTCAATGGCTTTTGAAGACGATAAATAACAAGCTTCTTCACTTCTTATAATAGGATGAAATTTAACGGGAATGTTGTCGCCGTATTCGTCCTTGAATTTTTTGGTATTGGCACGAATGGTATCCTCATCTTCACAATGCACAGCGATCAGTAAATCNGTACTAGTAAATATCTTTTCTAAAACCTCTGGATTGTCAACCAACATATTTCCTGTTGAGGAGCCCAGAAAAAGCTTAAGGGCTGCAACATTTTTAGAATCAATTTTAAGAATTTCATCTAAATTATCATTGGTACCTCCAAACATAAAAGAATAGTTGGCATATGATGTTTTTGAGGCCTTGGTGAATTTTTCTTCAAGCTTTTCAATGGTCGTNGCTTGNGGTTTGGTGTTGGGCATTTCTATAAAAGAAGTAATCCCACCGGCAATGGCCGCTCTTGATTCTGTTTCAATATTTGCTTTGTGGGTCAAACCAGGCTCTCTAAAGTGAACTTGGTCGTCAATCATGCCTGGCAATAAGAATTTATTTTCAGCATCAATGACCAGGGTATCAGCGTTTTTGGAACTTATTGACGGTGCAATTTCTTTGATTTTCTGACCTTCAATTAACAGGTCACTCTCCAAGATTTTCCCCTGGTTTACAATTCGTGCATTTTTAATTAATATCGATGATTCTTGCATTTATAGTTTGCCTAAAATTTGTTGAGCGCGCAGGATCAAAACTCCTTTTATTGCTTCTGATATGATGCCTTTTGTTAGTTTAGAGGTACCCTTAACTCGGTCGGTAAAGATAATAGGTATTTCTTTGATTTTAAATTTTTTATGATATACTTTATATTTCATTTCAATTTGAAACGCATACCCTTCAAACTTAACCTGATCCAAATCCAAGGATTCCAAAGCCGTTCTTTTATAGCAAACAAACCCTGCGGTTGGATCTTTAACTGGCATGCCCGTAATAATGCGTACATACCAAGACGCAAAGTATGACAGTAAAATCCTTGATAGCGGCCAATTTACAACATTGATGCCATTTTTGTATCGAGAGCCAATGGCAATATCAACGCCCTGTTCTGTACAAGCCTTATAAAGCATTATCAAAGAATTGGGGTCATGCGAAAAGTCGGCATCCATTTCAAAAATATATTTATAATCGTGTTCTAATCCCCATTTAAATCCCGCTATATAGGCCTTGCCTAAACCNGATTTAGACCGCCGCTTTAGTAGAAATAATTTATTTGAAAAATCGTTTTGAAGGCCGCATACCTTATATGCTGTTTGATCGGGAGAATTATCATCCACCACTAAAATATGAACCTGCGGATGCAACAAAAACACCGCCCGCAAAAGTGCTTCGATATTTTCGATTTCGTTATAGGTTGGAATGATAATAAGTGCGTTCTTCATATATATTTTATAGCAAGCAAAAATAAGCTATTTATACGAGTCTCATTATACAAAATTTCTTCTTAATTTTGTATATGCTTAGAGAGGTTATTTCAAATGACGGTTATGTATTGTGTGGACTGCTGAGCCTNATACTGTTGTTAATTGTGAAAATACTTCANTCCAGACGTTTGATTGATTTTTTAGGATTCTTGGGGAATTCTAATTATTTGCGAATATACCTGAAAGACCACTCTTTTTTTGACAGCTTTGACTNCCTTTTATTCTTTAATTTTTGTTTAAATGGTACTGCATTTGGTTATATTNCTCACGTCGCTTTAGTCGGAGATGTTGCAATGAATGGCAGTGTGTTTTTTATATCTTGTGGATTGATGGCATTGGGACTCTTATTAAAAATTGGGGTTGAACTCCTAATTGGATTTGTTTTTGACTTGTATAAACCCTTCAATGTTTTAACATTTCAACAAATCAGTAGTATCAACTTTGTTGGCATTTTACTGCTTCCAATGAATGCCCTCTTAGTATTTCATTTAAACTTTGAGAAATCTGCAGTCCTAATTGGAGTAGTTTTAGTATTATTTGTTTTGATCTTGGGGATGATGAAGACCATTCAATCCAATCTAAAGCTCGTTTTAGGTAATTTCTTGTATTTTATTTTATATATTTGCACCCTGGAATTTGGATCCTACGTTATTATTTATAATTATTTAAGTCAGTCCAATTACTTATAGAGCACCCATTTTATGAAAGTAAAAACCATTTTAGTTTCACAACCAGAACCAAAGGTCGAAAATTCACCTTACTTTGACCTTCAGCAAACTCAAAAAGTAAAAATTGATTTTCGTCCCTTTATCCATGTTGAGAACGTTACAACAAAGGAAATCAGATTACAAAAGGTAGATTTCTCTAAGTTTTCTGCGATTATTTTAACCAGCAGAAATGCCGTTGATCACTTTTTTAGAGTGGCTGAATCCATGCGTTTTAAAGTTCCAGACTCAATGAAGTATTTTTGTCAGTCTGAGGCTGTTGCCTACTATTTACAAAAATATGTGGTTTACAGAAAGCGTAAAATTTATGTAGGAAAGCGCACCTTTGCAGAGCTTCTTACTGTGATTAATAAGTACAAGAACGAATCTTTTTTACTGCCTTCTTCTGACAAACTTAAGCCTTCAGTTCCTATGGCTTTAGATGAATTAGGCCTCAATTGGAAACAAGCCGTTTTTTACAAAACAGTCATCAGTGATTTATCAGACTTGGCCAATGTTTATTATGATATTTTGGTGTTTTTCAGTCCGTCTGGAATTGACTCTTTGTTTCATAATTTCCCAGANTTTAAACAAAANGATACGCGCATTGCTGTTTTTGGGAANACTACTGTCAAAGCAGTCGAAAATAAAGGACTACGTGTGGATATTTCAGCTCCCAGCAAAGANANACCNTCTATGAGCATGGCGCTTGAGCGTTACATAAAAAAAATGAACAAAAAGTAGTTCNTTTCCNNTNCTTCTTCAAAAAAATCTATTTTTNATTCAATTCTNAATANCGTATATTTANTNAAATTTCATTAAACAATGAATNNTAAGATTTTCTTTCTAATTGTAACAGTTTTCGCTTTCAGTTGTAGTAATGAATCTGTTGATTCTTCTNTAGCAGAGAACAACGCGAGTGATTTCTTTCCAAATAACACCAATACCTACTGGAAATATGTAGTNGACANNAACAGTGAAGACCTNCCNGATATGAACTTTACAGCCTTGGATTCGNTTTATGTTGCTGAATCTTCTGACAACTCNNTTTCATTGGCAGCCAATAATGATGCCTCGGCCAATGGGAGGATGAATATGATTTTAACGTCTGGCACCTTGTATAAAACTGATAATACGCTGGCATTGGATGGAAATATTGACCTTACTGAAAATCTTGCCGATTTAGGGTTCGCCGACAGCTTTACCTTGACAGGACTGACCCTCTATGATTTAGAGGCTTCCAACGAAAGTATTATGTTTACAGAAACTGGTACATCTTCAAATTCAATTCCTATTGAAGATAACGAAGTACCGGTTGATGTTAATTTTGAAATCCAAACCAAAAAATTAAATTTTTACGATTCTAAAACAATCAACCAAATAAATTACAATAATGTTTTTGAGGGTGAACTAACGCTTTCGCTTGAAATCAATGCCACAATTTCTCTGTTGGGCTTCACTCAAACCGTTGCCTTCTTAGATCCTCAAGACATCCTTTCCATAAGGTATTACTTCGCAGAATCTATTGGGATGGTAAACGCTCAAGCGTCTCAAGGCTTCGCTTTGTCTGATGAATTGACAACTTTATTAACTCTAGCCAATATTCCATTGGAAATTCCATCTAGTATCAATATTTTAAGTTCAGAAGTTTTGAGTGATTATGCATTGGAATAAAAATGGCTTACTTAAAAACTAGTAGTATAAAAACGGCGTAAAGCAACACTAGAAAAAAGCCTTCTTTGAATTGTAATTTATGGCGCTTTGTCAGTAAAATCAAGGGCATGATAACCGCTGCAAATACCAACATCCAGAGCAAATCTCTTGAAAGAATTTGAGGATCTTCAACGGGAATGCTGTCTACCATTGCGGTCAAACCTAAAACAGACCCAATATTGAAAATATTAGAGCCAATAAGATTCCCTAACGACAGGGCTTTTTCTTTTTTTATGACTGCAATAATCGATGCCGACAGTTCTGGAATACTGGTGCCCAAAGCAACCAAAGAAACTGAAATAACAGCTTCACTAACGCCCATTTTTTCGGCCACTACAATAGCGCCATCCACCAAACAATCCGCTCCATAATACAAGGCCAAACCTCCAACGGCCAGCCAAATAATTATTTTAAAATAGGAAACTTCAGACAAAGTATCCATTTCGGGATCTGTTTCTAAATTGGTGCGTGACGATTTTTTAATGAGCAAAACAATAAACACCATCAGTGCGATGAATAAAATCGCGCCTTCAAAAGAAGTCAATTGCTGGTCACTTTGCATGAAGGTATACACCAGTAAAGAAAAAATGAGCAAGGCGGGCCAATTATATTTATAAAAAGAAGGATCGACTTCAATAGTCGTACAGATGGCAGTAATGCCTAAAACAAGCCCAATATTAGCAATATTTGAACCAATAACATTGTTAATTGCAATGGCAGGCGCTCCTTGAAGGGCAGCATTTAAACTAACTAAAAGTTCAGGGAAAGAAGTTGCAAAAGACACCACGGTTAGGCCAATGACCATTTTGGAAAGGTTCAGTTTAAACGATAGCCCCACGGAAGCACGTACCAGATATTCCCCTCCAATGACCAAAAGTAAAAATCCTAAGAGCATAAAAACAACCTCCATTTTGAATATTTTTAACGAATATAGTTTAAGATTTAAAAATAGGTGAATATATCCAAAAGAAATTCTATTTTTGAGTTATGAAATTAGTTTTCAAATACTTGGCCAGCTTAAATAAAATGTTTCTACCCAGTTACACAAAACAACGACTGGATTTAAGCAAAGCCACTAAATTGCAGTTGGTCCTTATTGGCTGGCGTACCTTTGTCACCTTAAGAGCTCTGGATTAATTTTTGGTGTTTTATACGTTTATGGCCACTCAAATGTTCAGATTAGAAAAAAANAACGATTTTATAAGTTTACANAGCCCATGNTCTANTACCCAAGCGCGATTTTGTTTANGACGCGGTGGAAGTCTGGACACCCTTGTGGTTGAAAACANCCACATTGTCACTAACCTCAGCCCNATTNCCCCTCAAAAAACGTATNCATCTTCTNTACTGTTCCCCTTTGCNAATAGAATAAAAGATGGNAAATACAATTTTAACAATAAAAATTANGNATTTGNTTGNAACGAGNNAGCAGCCAACAATGCCCTTCATGGTTTGGTATACAACAAAACTTTCAATTGTACANCTCACAAATTGACGTCTGAATTTGCCTGTCTCCAATTGNNCTATGAAACCGAGAAACCTGACGACAGTTTTCCATTTTTGTACCGTATTGACCTGCACTACAAATTAACAAAAAACGGCTTATCACTAGAAATTACTGTGTTGAACACTGGTGAAAAGAAATTTCCTTTCACCTTGGGCTGGCATCCCTACTTCAAAACGTCTGATTTAAATCAAAGTGCGCTGCGTTTTTCCAGTACTCAAAAATTGGCAGCCGATGCAAGAAATATTACCACTGGCGTAGTCGGCTGTGATTTAACAATGCCTTATGACTTAAATGGCGTTACACTTGATGATGCTTACATTTTACAGACGCCTGTGGTTGAATTTATAACCCCAGAATACAATGTTAAACTGACGGCATCTGAAGCCAAAACCTATTTACAACTCTATACCCCACCAGCTGTTCATGCCATTGCAATTGAACCCATGACTGGGGTTTCTGACAGCTTTAACAACAAGATTGGGTTAAAAGAACTCCACCCAAAAGAAACCTTTCAAATTTACTGGGATTTAGAAGTACAGTTAAAAAATAATAGAGACTGAATCACTCCAATAACCAGCCCCAGCCCTAGGGTGCTAGTTTTAAAGATGGGACTGCAGATGACAGCTTCTTAAAGCGTCAAGAAAAATTAATCCGAAGCGGTTTGAACTTGATTTAAAATATTATTGTTTTATCAAATCCAAACATCATTAGCTGCGGTTAAATTTACTATAGAAGTTCCAGTGTTAATTACACCTCTTGGCTCAATAATCAATACCTTTGCTTCCTTTTTAGCAAAAGGTTTATGATCTTTACCCTTTGAGATAATAATCATTTCTCCAGCATCAATTGTTTGAATTGTATTGTCAATTTCTATATAGATAGTACCATCAATTACAATAAACGCCTCGTCGGTGTCCTGATGATTATGTGTTATAAATTCATTTTTGAACTTAGTTAACTTAAATTGATAATCATTTAATTCGGCAATTACTTTTGGACTCCAATAATCCGAAATCTTTATAAACTTTTCTTTAAAATTAATTTTTTTATTTTTCATATTAATTAATTTTTGAATACTAAATATAAAAAAATACCAAAAAAAATAATTTTTTATTCTTGGGAATAATTCGTGATACAAACTTACGAATGTCTGAACTTTTTAAGTAGTTTTTATTCAGTTTTAATCCAAGAATATGATGCTTTTTTTAGTCCTGCAGGGATTGAAAAATCGAATTCGATAGCTCTTGACATGAATAACCCATAGATTTTATTTTCGGGATCAATCCAAAAATGAGTATTGTGATAACCACTCCATCCGTAGGAACCCAAACCTGCCCCAGTTCCATCAACTTCTGGATTTTCAAGAACTGAAAATGTAAATCCAACATAGTATCCAGCCAAGTCTGGGAAAACTCCAGGCTCACTTGGGTCAGGGTAACCATTAGTGTATTTAGCCGTCATAATATCAATACTTTCACTAGATAAAATTCTTCCATTGCCATAAACACCATCATTAACTAACATTTCGCAAAACTTTGAAAAATCACTCATTGTTGAAACTAGTCCCTCCCCACCAAAATGAGCTTTATTGTCATATAGGTATGAATAACCATCCAAAGCTGCAGTATAACCATCTAAATTATATTCTGTTTGATTGAAAATCGAATTAGGCTTAATATTGACCCTCAAAGGTTGAAGTTTAGACCTTTCATTCTCTAAAAGATGAAATTTAGTGTCATTCATTCCCAACTTGTCAAAAATATTATCTTTTAAAAATTCATAGAAACTTTGACCTGAAAGAACTTCAATTAATCTTCCTAAAATGGCTTGGTTTAAACCATAGGAGTACATCGTTCCCGGTTCAAATTCTAGAGGTTGTTGAGCAACTGCTTTAGAAAATTCATCCAAGTTATTAAATCTTGAAGTGTTGATATATTTAGGGTAAAGACTTCTGTGGGTTCCAGTAAGCCAATTTTCTCCATTTTCAAGATAATAGACGTATCCAGATCTATGTGTTAAAAGATCAACTATTTTTAATGGATTTTTACAGGGATAAACCCCTTCAGCCCCCTTGCATTTTATGTTTTCAAATTCTGGAAGATATTTGTAAAGAGGATCTTCTAATTTAAAAAGCTCTTTTTCATATAAAATCATTGTTGCAACAGTAGTAACTGTTTTAGTCATTGAGTGAATGGCAAAAATTGTATTTTCATCAATGTTCTTATCCCCTTTTGCATTAGAGTTTATAATTTTGTCATAAATAATATCACCATCTTTGTATAATTTAAAAACATTTGATCCTGTAGTTCCACTGTTAACTAAATATTGTTGGAATTTTTCGATTGGATCAGAAATATCATTAACACATGAACAGTTAAAAAGGAATATAATAGAAAATAAGAGTAGTTTTTTCATTGGTGAATTTTTGAAATCTAAATATAAAAAAAATCTCCAAAAATAAATTATTATTCTAAGAGATAATCTGTGACCCAAACTTACAAAAGCTCGAACTTTTTGAATGAAATTTTTAATACAAAAACACATCAATTCAAGTATAGTTTAAGTAGTGTTTAAAAATTTATTTTATCACAGAAAAATTACCAACTTTATTATTTAAAATAATGCAATTATGAAAACATATTTTTTCCTTTTTTTAGTTATGTCCTTTACTTTTAGTTATTCACAATTAAGTTTTCCCTTCGATTTTGAAACATCTCCAGTTTCTTCAGACTTTGTTGACTTTGGTGGCGGCACAGCTAGTGTGATTGTAAATCCACACTCCTCAGCCCTTAATTCAAGCACGAAAGTTGCCCAAATTATAAGAAACGGAGGGGAAGTATATGCTGGAAGTAAGCTTATTTTAGAAAATTACCTTGATTTTTCATCACTCAATGGTATTTCAATGAAAGTTTTTTCGCCCGCTGCGGGAATAACTGTAAAGTTCAAACTTGAAGGAGAGGGAATCTACGAACGTGATGTTATAACCACCATGGCAAACCAATGGGAAACTCTAACCTGGGATTTTTCAGGATTGTCATTAAACACCTACAATGAGGTTGTTTTTATGTTTGATTTTGGAAATATTGGTGCAGGAGGTCCGGAGTCCACTTTCTTATTTGATGACATTACTCAAATAAACTTAGGAGATCCCGTTGATCTACCTATTGACTTTCAAAATGAAAATATAAATTATGCTCTCACTGATTTTGGAGGAAATTCATCGCTACTAATCGATGATCCAAATAATACTGGAAACATGATTGTTCAAACCACAAAAACAGATGCTGCCGCAACTTGGGCGGGAACCACAATGAGTACAAATGCTGGGTTCCTTAGCCCCATTCCCGTTACACAAAATAGCACAAAAATGTACGTGCATGTCTGGTCTCCAGATGCAAACATCCCCATTCGCTTAAAAATTGAAGATTCAAACGATCCAACGCGTTCCGTTGAAACTCAAATTTTAAATACAACAGCAAATACGTGGGAGGTCTTGGAATTTGACTTTACAAACCAAGCTACAGGGACTGCAGCGCTGAATGTTAATTATACGTTTAACATGGCCTCAATCTTCTTTAATTTTGGTAGTGAAGGTACAGTTCCTGAAAAAATATACTATTTTGACAATATCTCATTTGGAACACCATTACCACTTGGTTTAGATTCTGTTGTAAGTGAAAACTTTACAATTTTCCCAAATCCTTCACGAAATTTATGGTTTGTAAAAAGTCGTGAACAAATGACCAAAGTAAATATTTTTGATATGAAGGGATCTAAAGTATTTGAGCTTAATCCAAATTCTAGGGATGCTTTCATCAATGCATCATTGCTGAGTGAAGGAATTTATTTGGCAAAAATACAATTGCTAAGTGGAGTACAGCAAACTCTCAAGCTAATTAAAAAATAATTCAATTAATTTAATGGGTTGATTCACCTGCTCCACTTGGAATTCTAATCTTTTCAACAATCTCTTGAACAATTTTTGGAGGTTCAGGAGTAAACTTCATAATTGTAATAGAAACTATAAAATTTAATAACATAGCCACACTCCCAAAACCTTCAGGTGAAATACCAAACCACCACTCGCTTTTATTTGGTATATCCGTATCAAACCACCCGAGTTTATATTTAAGCATGTAATACAGCATGATTAAAATACCAACAATCATTCCAGCTACAGCTCCTTGCTTGTTCATTCGCTTATAAAAAATACCTAAAATAATANCTGGGAAAAAAGACGCTGCTGCCAAACCAAACGCTAAAGCTACCGTTGCGGCAACAAATCCTGGAGGGTTGATTCCAAAATAACCTGCGACACATACTGCTAATATTGATGATAATCGTGCTGCAACTAATTCGTTTTTTTCAGATATTTTTGGATTAACTATTTTCTTAATTAAGTCGTGAGATACTGAAGCAGAAATGACTAACAACAATCCAGCTGCAGTTGACAATGCCGCTGCTAACGCACCTGCTGCAACCAAAGCAATTACCCAATTAGGTAATTCTGCAATTTCAGGATTTGCCAAAACCATAATGTCATTATCGACGACCAATTCATTTTGATTTTCATCTGCTACATACTGAATCAAGCCGTCGTTGTTTTTATCCACAAATGTGATCAGCCCTGTGGCTTCCCATTTTTTAAACCATTCTGGTGCTGTGTTGTACGGCTGATTAGAAAGTGTTTCAATCATATTTGTTCGCGCAAAGGCCGCCACTGCGGGCGCTGTAGAGTATAAAATTACAATAAGTAATAAAGCGATACCAGCGGATTTACGAGCATCTTTTACCCGTTTTACAGTAAAGAAACGCACAATGACATGCGGCAGTCCTGCTGTACCTACCATTAAAGCTAATGTGATTGCAAATACATCTACCAAAGACTTGGTGCCTTCTGTATATTCGGCAAACCCTAAATCAGTACTTAAACCGTCTAACTTATCTAGTAAGAAAGTACCTGATCCGTCTGCTACTTCACTACCAAAACCTAATTGTGGAATTGGATTGCCTGTCATCTGAATTGATATAAAAATAGCAGGAACCATAAACGCAAAAATCAAGACACAATATTGAGAGACTTGTGTATAGGTGATGCCTTTCATCCCCCCCAAAACAGCGTAAAATAATACGATTAGCATTCCAATAATTACACCTGTATTTATATCAACTTCTAAAAATCGTGAGAACACCAATCCTACACCTCGCATCTGACCCGCTACATACGTAAAAGAAACTAAAAGTGCACATATAACGCCTACAAGACGAGCTGTATTGGAATAATAACGATCTCCAATAAAATCGGGAACGGTAAATTTTCCAAATTTTCTCAAGTAAGGTGCCAGTAATAAAGCCAGTAAAACATAACCCCCGGTCCAACCCATTAAATATACGGCGCCATCATAGCCTGCAAAAGAAATAATTCCTGCCATAGAAATAAAAGAAGCTGCACTCATCCAATCCGCAGCTGTAGCCATACCATTGGCTAGCGGAGATACACCGCCACCAGCAACATAAAATTCTTTTGTGGAGCCTGCTCGAGACCATATTGCAATGCCTATGTAAAGCGTAAAAGTGATACCTACTAAAATATAGGTCCAAGTCTGAACGGGGAGCTCCCGAACTAATAAAATACTATTTATCATAACCATATTTTTTATCCAGCCTATTCATTAGTCTGACGTAAATAAAAATCAAGATAACAAACACATACATAGACCCTTGTTGTGCAAACCAAAATCCAATTTTAAATCCACCAAATTTAAATTCATTTAGAAAATTTTTAAAAATTATTCCCGCACCAAATGAGACAAGGAACCAAACGGTTAATAAAATCAATAGGTATCTAATATTGTCCTTCCAATAGGCTTTTGATTTATTTTTTACCATGATATTTAGTTTTATTTTTTACTTATATAAAAATTGATTTATATTATAGAAATGCTTAGATGAATTTTCTTTTGTAAACTCCAAAGCCAAAACATGCAATATAAAAAAAACAGCCTAGCGGAAGTAAAAATGAAATATTTACTTCTGGGACTCCCAAGATTAGTGTGTCTTTCACACCGCTTCCCCCAATATCAATAATTAGACCTTGAAGTTTTGGAAATTTAACTGCCCAAAAGAACTTAAGGGAATAAAGAGTAAAAAAATAAGGTTTTTCATTGGTGAATTTTTGAAATCTAAATATTAAAAATATACCCAAAGATAATTTATTATACTTGGAGATAATTTGTGACCCAAATATTCAAAAGTTCGAACTTTTTAGCTAGTTTTTTATTTTAAAAGTCTAATTTTAAAATTTAATTAGTGCAATGTCTGCAGTTAAATTAGTATTTATTACATCAAAAGTTAATTCAATAGTTGTGGAGCTTATAGAAACTATTGTAGATGGGGTCGTTGGTCCCTCGTCAACATAAAAAGTTAATGTAGAGTTGTTAGAACCACTTATAGAATAAGTTCCAGTAATTATAAGTTCATCGTTTGTTCCAACAGGTCCAATGTATTGAATAAAAGAATTATCAGGATACATTGTGTAATCTATATAATCATAAGCATCCATGACATTTGTGCCATCACTAANAGTATATTGTTGCACTGTCCAGTCTCCAATGACTGAGTACATACAAGAACCATCATCTTGGGTTGCACCTAAATCATAGTTAACAGCTAGTGGATCCGTGCAACCACTTGAAGAGTTAGAATCATCATCCCCAGAACAACCAAGGATTATTAAAGCAAAAAGTAATAATAATTTTTTCATTTTGATTAATTTTTGAGTATAATGTACAAAATTTATTCTTTTGGGAATAATTTGTGACCCAGACTTACGAAAGTTCGAACTTAATCAAATACTTAAAGTCTATATTTTTTAAAAAATATACATTAGATAAATTTTAATTTAAATTCAACATTATGAAAAAAATATTTTACATCTTATTTGCATCATCTATTGTATTTTCATGCGGTAGTGATAGTGACAGTGATAATGATAGTACAACTTTAAATCAAGATCTTGTTGGATCTTGGTTCGGTATTATAACTGATAGCGATGGAACAGACGCAACAGCAGAACAAACATTGACATTTAATTCAGATGGCACGTGTTCTGTATCAAATGTTTGGGATGACGGTGAAACTTATTTTTCTAGTGGAACTTGGTCGTCAACATCATCTACGATAACATCCACATTTAGTAATGGCACAGAAACAGCTAATTACGAGTTGTCAAATAATAATACTTGTATTATAACAAGGAGTGACGGTGTTGTTATAGTCTATACAAGGATAAGCTTAAACGAAGACCTTATTGGGTTTTGGAATGGAACAACAGTCGATGATAGCATACCTCCAACCTCTACTGACATCGAATTAATTCTTGATAGTGATGGTGAAGGTGAAGTGCTTTTTTATCGAACAAACCTTGATACTTCTGAAACCACTTTTGAAAATTGGGATATTATATGGTCCTCAACATCCACGACTCTAACTATAAATTATTATGATTATGATCTTCCAGAAGGAGAACAGCTCTATGATACAGAAACTCATAATTATGTGTTTATAGATAATGACACACTTGAAATTACTGAAGACGACGGTGATGTTACTATGATGTATCGTAATTAGTTAATACGATTTAAGTATTAAGAAGAAATCCCCAAGAATAATTAATTATTCTTGGGGATAACTGTGACCCAAACTTACAAAAGTTCGAACTTTTTAGGTAGTATAACGTTAGTTCTAAAATTGAAGTTAAAATTTATTAAAAAAATTATTAATCAGCTAAATTTATGCACTAATCGTTAAAGAAAAACTTATGTATATCTATAACTACATTTCTACTCATCTGGACTAAATCTTTGGTTTCTTTCAAGTAAATTCCAAATGACTTTTCATTGTATATAAATTTCATGTTTTCATCATAATCAATAGTTAAATACATGTCTGAACCTATTTTATAAAATGGTATAACGTTTTTTGATTTAACCTTGACGCCAAGATTTACAATTTTTCCAGATCTCAAAGTGTTTTCAATCAGGTCTTTATCATTTTTACCGGAGGCAGCTTTTACATACGAAACCATCATGTCAATCCACTTCTCCTCATCAATAATAAACCATCTTAAGCGATCTAAATTAATACCATTATCATTTAACCAACCTGAACTTGTAAAGCTTAATAGTACATATTTCTTTCCGTCCAGTTTAGTAAAAGAATCTGAACTTTTTGGCAGTTTAAAAGGGTCAAATTCTTGGATTTTAAAAGTAATCACAGATGTTGAAGACATATCTTTTAGTTTCTTGCCTTTCATGTCAAGAGTTTTAAGCCTAAAGTTTACTACATCTCCATTATTACTAAGAAACCATTCTGTTGCAGACAACTCTACTTGCTCTTTTAAATTTTCAATTGAAGCTATCGCACTTCCAATTGCAACAGCNCCTGCCACAGCCGCCAGGGCGGCATCATTATTTTGAGCGCTAATTTTGTTTATTGAAAATAAATGAAATATTGATATTACTATTAAAGTCTTTTTCATGGTTTAATTTAAAAAACTAAAGATAAAAAAATCTCCAAAAATAAATTATTATTCTTGGAGATAATCTGTGACCCAAACTTACAAAAGTTCAAACTTTATTAAAAGTTTCTATTCTACCAATACATTCTAAACATAAGATTTGGTGTAATCCCGATAGATAACTTCTCTATTAACTCAATTGGATCGTTTATACTGTTATTACCTCTATATTCTTTACTAATTAAGTTTTTTCTATTGTAAATATTTCTAATTGATAATCCAATTTCACCTCTTAGTTTATTATACTTAGACATTTTAAAATTAAAGGTTGAAGACAAATCAAGACGATGATAAATAGGTAATTCGCCAGTATTAATGCCATCATTAAATTCTAACCCATCGCCACTATCATTTGCAATAGTATAAGGTTTACCTGTTTGCCATTTCCAACCTAATGCAAATTGAAAACCGTCTAATTTATAATTCAAAGCCGCTGACACAGAATGTATAACATTAGATTTTGAAGTAAAATCTTTATTGTTATTTAAATTTTCGAATCTACTATGTGATTGATTTAAAGAATAACTTAGCCATGAGTTAAAGCCATTAAATTGTTTTTGGGCAAAAATGTCTAATCCAATAATATTACGCTGACCAATATTAAAACTACTATTATCAGGATTTAAAAATCCAAGCGATAAGGCAGTAATATTATTTAATTTTTTATGATATGCATCTACGTCAATACTTAATCCTTTTTTGATGTAAATAAATCCTGCAGAAACTTGCCGACTATTGATAATTGGAAACGCATTACCATCTGCTAATCTCCACAATCTATTTTCTAATGAAAGATCGCTTAATATGGTTTCATCAATCTCACTGATAATTTGGTTCTTAATTTCGGCAGATCCCTGAAATTTTAAGTTTTTAGTAAGAAGTTTATAAATCACTAACCTTGGCTCTAGCCTTACAGCATCTAGTTCATTAAAATAAGTACTTCGCAAACCAAAGCTAAAATCAAAAACTTTTGGATTTTTATAATCGTACTGACCATACAAACTATGCGTTTGTATAATGTTTTGCTCTGTATCTAAAATAAATGAAAGGTTTGTTGTATTTAAAAACGCATAAGCAACATCTTTGAGTGCGTATTGATATCCAATTGTAAACTTACTGGCTTTTGATCTATCGAAGATAACTTCAGATGATACTCCTGAATCAAAAATGGTATTTCGTTTTTCAAAATCTGAAATCTGAGTATCACCTTCTCTAGTAATAAAATTATAGTTAAGCTTGTAATCAGAGAAAAAGGCTGTTGTATTTTGAGTTGTATTTTTATTCCACTTCACCTTCCAACCTAAACCAAATCCCATGTTACTTGAGACTAATTTGTCATTAAATCTTTTATTATTTTCAGCGTCATTAAGGACATAATCTAATTGATTATCAATGGAGATCATACTTGCATAAAGACTGTTGTTTTCATTTGGCTTAAAATTCAGTTTAAGATTGTAATCTACAAATGAAAACTCATTATTTTCATTCTCAAAATTTTTGATTTTAGTACTTTCAAAAACTTTATCTGCGAGTTGATTAAAGGTAAATGTTTCTAATACGTCTGTATAGCTTCGTCTTAGTGATCCTTGAATATTCAATTTATCTTTTATAATTGGGACTTCTATTAATGCATCTCCATTGATCCCGTTAAAACCCAACTGAGCCTTTACAGTTTGAGGTATATTAGAGTTAGAAGACATATCTATAACACTCGATAAACGTTCACCATATCTCGCATGAGAACCTTTGTTTATAAACTTAATTTTTGAAGTAATATTTGGGTTAAATGGAGTAATCATTCCAAAAAGATGTCCTTTATGATAGATGTTTATACCGTCCCATATTAAACGATTTTGATCTGAGGCTCCCCCTCTTACAAAAAAACCTGTAGCGGTTTCATTGGGACTTAATACTCCTGGTAACAGCTGAATACTTTCTAAAACATCTGGCTCAACAAGCCCTGGTAAAACACCAAGTTTATAAGGTGACAGTGTATAAGAGCCATTGTTAATTTTTCGGATACCTTTTGTTAAGTAACTGCGAACAACCACTATATCGAGTTCATTTACCTCTGTTTGTTCCTCTGGGAATTTGTTGACAACAATATATCGGTTATTTATTATTTTATAATTGAGTTTAGTTTGCAGCGTCAATGCTTCTAAAACTTCTGCTAAGGTTCTTTTTTGTCTATTTAATGATATACGTTTTTTGCTTATATCATAGTTATTATAAGAAAATAACACATCATAAGTAGATTCTATTTTAATAAATGCTTCTGATATAGATTCGTTTTTAAGCTCTACATAAAAAGCCTCTTCTTGCGAAGAGGCTGCTAATGGGAGTAACATTAAAACAAAAATACAGATCAACCTCATCTTTAATATCTAAGTTTAATGTTACGATTGTCATTCTTATTGTATTTCATATTTAGTGCGTCAAAAACAGTAATTAAAGCAATATTGAGATTATGGTGTGGGAAACTACCAGAAAAAACTGTTGTATCATCGATAGTTTCTGAATCAATTTTTATATTATATTGATCTTCCAGGGCAGTTATTACATATCTAATTGGTATACTCTTGAATGTGCTTTCTCCATCAATCCATGTTGGTTTGGAGAACTGAGTTACCGAAGATTCCGATGTATTACTATTTATTTTTCTAATGTGCTGAGTTGGTTGTAAAATATGTTCCGAAGACTCCAAACTAACGCTTACTTTTCCTTCATAACAAACGACATCAAAAAAATCATTTTTAGAATTTACATTAAACTGAGTTCCTAAAACTGTGACTGAACCATTGTTTGTGTTAACAGTAAAAGTGTTTCCCTTTTCTACCATGAAATAAGCTTCACCATCTAAGGTTAGTTGCCTGCTCTTTTTCCAATCATTTTCATTGAAAACAATGGTAGATTTAGAGTTTAAAATTACTTGAGAATCATCAAGAAGAGTAATAGTTTTTGTTTCACCAAAATTAGTTTCATAAATAATATCATTGTTCCATAAAATTGAGAACAACCCAAACAGAAAAACAATCGAAGCTGCAATACCAATTGACCAACTTACAGGATAAAACTTAAAAATTGGAGTCTTTTTATTTGAAATCTTTTGTTGAATCTTATTAAACGAATGTTGAGTTGATGCATTTAACTTATCCGAAGTATGTAGGCCTTTTCGCAACTTTAAATAAATATTATAATCAGCCTCATTAATAAGATTTTTTAGTTCTTTATCTGAGAGATTTCCTTCTAGCCATTGTGCCAAAAAAGTATCCTTATCTATATGTGAATTCTGGTTTTTCATTTTATTTCTATATTTATGACAACTAACTAGATAAATACCCTACTTAACAATTTTAGTTAAACATCACCAATTTCTTTTCTCATGACAACCAAGGCTTGATGCATACGTTTTTCTACAGCTTTTACGCTAATATTTAAATGTAGAGCAATCTCTTTGTATTTCTTTTTTTCAATTCTGTTCATTAGAAATACTTCACGCTGTTTTTCTGGTAAGTTATCAATTGTAGATTCTAACTTTTCCATGAACTCCTTTTCAAGAATAATAAATTCAGGGGACTCATTAGTACTATCGTTCCCATTATGTTTCCGGTAATTTTGTACTACTTTTTGATGTTTTATATCATTTAGAAACATATTATTAGCAATACTATAAATATAACTCTTCACTTTATTAGGGTCTACTTTGTTACAATTTTCCCAAAGTTTTATAAACACATCCTGTAAAATATCTTCAGATTTATCTATATCTTGAGTTTTATAAAAAAGATACCGTCTAATTTCTTTAGCATATGTATTATATATAGCCTCAAAAAATTTTGACTCACATATATTGTGATTGTGTCTGAGCATTAAATTGGTTTTAATTTTAACCCAAAACTATGAATAAAATAATTTAATAAAAAAGTAGGGTTTTTATATTTGAAATTGTCTTAAAAAAGATTAACCTCAATAATTTTTAAAATAAAAAATGAAAAAATGAAAAAATTTAAACTTTTAATTTTTAGTATTTTAATGGTACTTACAGTTTTGATGTCTTGTACTAATGAAGAAGTAGTTATTGATAATCAGCAAAATACAGAGGAAAGTGAATCTATTGTAACAACCTTAAATAGACTTAACAATCAATTTGATGAAAACGGAAATGTTGACGAAGCAGAAAATCCTGCTGGTAATATTGTATTTGATTTTTGTTTCAATTTTGTGTACCCAATTGATCTTTCATTTAACACAGGTACTACAGTTACAGTAAATAGTTTAGATGAACTAATAGATATTTACTCTGCTTCAACAGAAAATTTATTTATAGATGGGATTGCGTTTCCTTTTCAAGTGGAGACCTACAATGAAAATAGTAATGCTCTAGAAATAGAAACTATAAATAGCGAAGATGAATTTTTAAGTTTATTGGAAGACTGTGGTTTTGAGGACGTGGTTGAGGATTGTATTTGTACTCAAGAATATGACCCTGTTTGTATTGATATTACAGATTTAGATGGAGAACTATTTACAATTTCATATCCAAATGCCTGCTATGCGATATGTGATGGTTTCACTGAGGACGATTTTAATGAAGAATGTCAACAAGGCTATGAATCTGGGGCAAATGAATGTTTTGAATTTGTATATCCCATTTCTATAACATTAGATGAAGAGGATGCTTTAACCGTAAATTCACGCGAGGAATTATTTAATGCTATTTATGGCGCTTACCACATTGGTTTAGTGTTTCCATTAGACATTATCACTAATGACGATAATACAGTATTAGCAATAACAATTAATAGCTATGATGAACTGGAAGCTATAATAGAAAATTGCTTTGACGATGATTATGTTGTTGTCGATTGCTCCATTGGAGATATCACAAATACTTTAGCCGATTATTGTTGGTCAATTGACTTTACAGACGATAATGAATTTATCTACAACTTAAACAGTGATGGTACATATCAATTGCAAGATATTGGTGGCAATTTAGGTGGTAGTGTTCTTACATCTGGGGCCTGGAGTATAGTCGCTGGAAATAATACTTATTATATCACTCTAAGCGCAGAATTAGCAGATTATAATGATGAATGGGTGGTTACTGATTGTAATACGGACCTAGGTTATGCTTACCTAGAAATGCAAAGCATTGTATATCCCCAAGCTTACATTTATTATATTGATTGCAATGACGATGGAAATGACGATAATAATTACGATTGTTCAAGCGAAGAGGGTACTTCAAATATTTTAACAGAATGTCCATGGATAATTGATTTTATTGATTCTAATGAATTTATTTACTTTTTCTACATTGATGGTACATTCCAAGTGATATCAGAAAATAACGTTCTTACGACTGGAGAATGGGAAATCGGAATGACAAACAACGGATATTTAATCGAACTGGATGCAGAATCACCTAATTTTGATGATACATGGGCGATTAATGACTGTGATGAAGAAATGGGTCTAGCTCTTGTTAGTATAAATTACCCTCAAGCTGAAATTTATTCTATTAATTGTGACTAAAAAAATCATTTTACAAACATTAAATAAAAACTTGATTTTTAAGAGCCTTCAGTAATTATAATGGAGGCTTTTTTGTACCTGTTCTGGTTTTTGCATTAAGCCAATGTATTTAATTGATGATAATGGTAATTACAATTTTGACGAATCGGGATGCCTTTGTCAAATATGCTCAAGAAAACGAATTAACAATTATTGGACACACACTGGTTTGGAAAAATAGTGCTCCAGTCAAAAATTNAAAATCCANCATTAAATAGTTCGAACCTTGAATTGGCTATTNATAAAGCGCTTANTTTATCCGAATCTCTCNAGAAGATNTNGGTANATGGAGANTTAAAANAANGACAAAAACTNCAAAATTTAGTNTTTCCNTCNGGNNTNGGTTACGANAAGTCANACGANNGAGTTCGAACCCNNAAAGTGAACGCTATTTNTGGCTCNATTCNGATTTTANCNAAGGNAATNTCAAANATAAAAAAATGGAGAACCNATTCCNGTGAATCAATTCTCCGNTTTAGTGACTGCGANAGGAGTCGAACCTACAACCGCTGGAGCCGAAATCCAGTGCTCTATCCAGTTGAGCTACGCAGCCTATTTCTAAGACATTAAATGTTTTTTTACTA
>NYVA01000001.1 GCA_002684355.1 Formosa sp. | reverse complement strand
TCCAAAAAACAGACAAGCCCCCAAAAGGAGCTGTCATTTTTATTGATAATTTCAAAAATACGTCTTTAGACCTCAAACATTGGAATTATGATTTGGGAGATGGTTGTCCAGAGCTTTGTGGATGGGGCAATAAGGAATATCAACACTATACAAAAGAAAATGTTTTTTTGAGAAATGAAAAATTGGTCATTAAAGCTACTAAAGAAAAAGACCGCTATTTTTCGGGGCGTATTACCACCAAGGATAAAATTGAATTTCAGTACGGAACTGTGGAAGTCAAGGCAAAACTTCCCAGAGGTAAAGGAGTTTGGCCAGCAATATGGATGTTAGGACATGATATAGATGAAAATTATTGGCCCGGTTGTGGAGAAATAGACATTATGGAATATGTAGGAAAAACCCCTGGGGAAATTCACAACACCCTACATACAAAAGACAGCTATGGAATTTCAAAAAACACTAAAATAACAACGTTAAAGAACATTGAAGATGGTTTTCATGTCTACAAAATGAATTGGGATAAAAATCAGATTCAATTTTCAATCGACAATGAAATTGGATACACTTTTGCGCCTAAAGAAAAGTCAGATACCATTTGGCCTTTTGATAAACCGTTCTACTTGATATTAAATTTAGCAGTAGGGGGCTATTTTGGTGGATTTGAAGTGGACGATACTATTTTCCCTCAAGAATTTATCATTGACTATATTAAAGTTTACAAGACCCCTACAATGTAAGCATCGCCTGTATCTTTTCAGTAATTAGTTCCGTTGCGCCCTTGTTTTTATCAACGTATGTTTTGTTCTTTTGACCACAAGCATGTCTGAAGTTTTCATCATCTAAAAAAGCATCTAAAGTTTTTTTAAAGCTAGAAGCGTCACCAACACTCACCAACCCACCTTGTGCTAACATGGCTTTTGCTTCTGGGAACCCATCATAATTTCTCCCAATAATAATAGGAACACCAAAGACGGCGGCTTCTAGGGTATTGTGCAGCCCAGTTGATCCCATGGCTCCTCCAATGTAGGCCACCTTTGCATATTGGTATAGCTTTGTTAAAAGGCCTATAGTATCTACAATTAAAACCTGTTTTTTGGAAAGGGTTTCCATATTGTAATTTGTGTACAAAACAGCCTTGTCTCCAAGACTATTTTTAAGTTTTTGAATCCCTTGTTTTTCAATTTTATGCGGGGCAATTATAAATTTCAAATCTTGTTTTGCTTCTTTGATGTAACTCCTCAAAACCGCGTGGTCTTCTTGCCAAGTACTGCCAGCAACAATACATGTTTTATTATCAATAAAAGCTTCCACAAACGCCAGTGTGTTATTTTGCTCTAATTGACTCGAAACACGGTCAAAGCGCGTATCGTTTGAAACGGTTACTTCATTGAATCCGATCCCTTTCAGCAATGCTTTTGAACCTTTGTCCTGTGTAAAAATATGATCAAAGCTGAACAAAAATCGCCCCCATTTTTTGAAATAAGATTTGAAAAAATATTGCTGAGGTCTGAACAAGGCTGAGATTAAAAAAACTTTTGCTGAATGGCTTTTTAGTGCCAATAAATAATTGGGCCAGAGTTCATATTTCACAAAAACAACCAAGCTTGGCCTGACAGTATTTAAAAATAAGTTAACATTTTTTTTAGTGTCCAAAGGAAGATAAACAATCAAAGGTGTGATGGGGTTTTCTTGTCTAATCTCATAGCCTGAGGGTGAGAAAAAGGAAAGTACAATTTTTGCTTTCGGGTGTTTTGATTTAAGATTTTTAAAAACCGGAAGGCCTTGCTCATACTCCCCCAAAGAAGCGCAGTGAAACCAAAAAACAGTATCGCCTTTACCAATGTTTTTGAGTAAAAAGTTAAGGGTTTTTTTGCGCCCAATAACGCCTTTTTTAATTTTTTCATTAAAGAGACCTAAAGCTGGGAGCACAGCGTTAACCAGCTGAATTGCAAAATTATAGACTACAGTCAAAGGGTGTGGTTTTTAACAAAAATACATTCTTTATCTTAATTTTAGCATTTGCGCCTTGCTAATTTTGTATTTTTGCATTGGCTAATAACTTAAAGTATCGAATGTAAATTACTATGAAAAAAATCCAAATGGTTGACCTAAAGGGTCAATATCAAGACATAAAACATTCAGTAGATAACACCATTCAAAAAGTTATTGATGAGGCCTCATTTATAAATGGGCCTAAGGTCAAGGAGTTTCAAACAAACCTTGAAAATTATTTAGGGGTTAAACATGTCATTCCATGTGCAAATGGAACTGATGCGCTTCAAATTGCTATGATGGGCGTGGGACTAAAACCTGGTGATGAGGTCATAACAGCGGATTTTACTTTTGCCGCGACCGTAGAAGTAGTTGCACTTTTGGGGCTTACTCCGGTTTTAGTAGATGTAGAACCAAACAATTTTAATATTGACATAGAGTGCATTAAAAAAGCCATAACCTCAAAGACCAAGGCCATTGTTCCTGTCCACTTGTTTGGCCAATGTGCCAATATGGAGGCTATTTTAAAGATTGCAAAAGACAATAACCTTTTTGTAATTGAAGATAATGCCCAAGCGATTGGAGCAAATTATACCTTCTCTGATGGGTCTAAAGCTAAGGCTGGAACATTAGGAGACGTGGCATCCACCTCTTTTTTTCCCTCCAAAAACTTGGGCTGTTACGGAGACGGTGGTGCAATTTTCACCAATGATGATGATTTGGCCCACAAAATTAGAGGTATTGTAAATCATGGAATGTACAAACGCTACCACCATGATGTGGTTGGTGTTAATTCTCGCTTAGATTCCATTCAAGCCGCAGTTTTAGACGCAAAACTTCCGAAGTTAGACTCTTACAATAAAGCACGCCAAAATGCGGCTAAAAAATACAACACAGCTTTTAGAGCCCACCCAAATTTAGTAACTCCCAAATCTGGAAGAGATTGTGATAATATTTGTGATAATTGTGATTGTCATGTATTTCATCAATACACCTTAAAGTTGAAAAATGCTAATCGTGATGGTTTGGTGGCACATTTAAATACTAAGGGTATTCCTTGTGGGGTCTATTATCCAATTCCTTTACATAGGCAAAAGGCTTATAAGAGCGAACGCTATAATGAATCAGATTTTAAAGTGACCAATCAATTGTCTAAAGAAGTTTTTTCACTTCCTATGCACACAGAACTGGAGGATGATCAAATCGATTATATCGTAAATACAATAAAAGAATTCTTAGGATAAAGGTTTTGATTTTCTGTTTTTTTCTTTGAAAGCCGATATCAAAATCAAAACCATTCCTGTCGTTACAGACAAATCAGCGAGGTTAAAAATACCAGTCCTAGCAAAGTTAAAATCCATAAAAAGAAAATCGGTCACGGACCCATAAACAAAGCGGTCGTATAAATTTGCAATGCCGCCACCCACAATACAACTTAGGCCAATTGTGGTCAATCGGTCAATGGATTTGTTTGTAAATAAGTAATATAGAACTGAGGTCAATACCAAGAACGGTACAATGAGCAAAAAAATTATTTTTATTGTTGGGTTTGCCTCACTTCCCATCCCCAGAAATGCCCCTGAATTTTCAACATTCATCAATTGAAGGAGTTCTCCAATGAGCTCTGTGCGAGACCCCGGAACCACCTTTTCTCTTACTAAATATTTACTGTATTGATCCGCTCCAATGTTGAGGAAAATTAGTAATAGGATGTAAATTTGTTTTTTTTGCATATTTAATTTTCAAAAATCGCGGCAGCGGTATTTGCATTTCTGTTGATTTTTCGCACCAGCCCTTGTAAGACGTTTCCTGGTCCCACTTCAATAAAACTTTTCGCACCGTCCATGATCATCTGTTCTATAGTTTGAGACCACCTAACAGGCGCTGTCAGTTGGGCAATTAAATTAGTTTTTATAGTTGCTGTTTCAGTAACCGCTGCGGCCGTTGTGTTTTGGTAAATTGGACAACTTGGGGTATTAAAAACTGTATTTTCAATTGCACTGGCAAGTTGTTCTCTTGCTGGCTCCATAAGTGGGGAGTGAAAAGCCCCACCAACGGGAAGAACCAAGGCTCTTCTTGCGCCTTTTTCTTTTAAAACTTCACAAGCCTTGTGAATGGGTTCAATCCCACCCGAAATTACCAATTGCCCAGGGCAATTGTAATTGGCGGCTACCACAATGCCTTGAATGTCTTGGCAAACAGCCTCCACAACTTCATTTTCTAAGCCTAGCACAGCCGCCATAGTTCCTTCTGTTAATTCGCAGGCTTTTTGCATGGCCTCGGCGCGCTGCGCGACTAGTTTTAATCCACTTTCAAAGCCCATAGCATTACTGGCCACCAATGCAGAAAATTCCCCAAGAGAATGGCCTGCAACCATATCTGGATTAAAATTACCTCCTAAACACTTGGCTAAAATAACAGAGTGTATGAAAATCGCTGGCTGCGTAACTTTGGTTTGCTTTAAATCTGCAGCTTCACCTTCAAACATGATTTTAGTGATTTCAAAACCTAAAATAGTGTTGGCTTTTTCAAACAATGCTCTTGCCTCTTCAGATTGTTCGTATAGGTTCTTGCCCATTCCAGAAAACTGAGCTCCCTGACCCGGGAAAATAAATGCATTCATAAAGTTAAATTTGATGGTTTATTGCTGCTTCTCTTGTAAGTGATAAAACTAAAATCACAGGCATGGTTTTCATCCTTTAATATGCGTTCTCTTTTAATTTCTTCCCATTGATTTAAATCTATTTCAGGAAAATAAGTGTCTCCTTCAAAGTTTCCATGAACCCGCGTTAATTCGATAATTGAAGCATAGGGTAAGGCTTGTTTGTAAATTTCTCCCCCTCCAATGATGTAAGGTTGCTCATCATTTTGGATGGCTTCAATCGCTTTTTCAATAGAATTAACAACCACAACACCCTGGGGGACTGCGTAATTAGCTTGACGCGTAATAACAATATGTGTTCGGTTGGGCAATGGCTTTGGAAAGCTTTCAAATGTTTTTCGTCCCATGATCATATGGTGCCCAGAAGTTAAATATTTGAAGCGTTGTAAATCAATACTCAAATCCCATATGAGATCGTTGTCCTTGCCTATAACTTGGTTCTCTGATACCGCTACAATTACAGTAAGAGTTGGATGTTTTATTGTTTTCAATAGACTAAACATTTTATGTGCAAAAATAACACTTTCACATATAATTATACCGCGACTTTGCCTTTAATATGTGGATGTGGGTCATAATCTATAAGTGTAAAATCATCAAAAGTAAAATCAAAAATGTTTGTTATTTCTGGGTTTAAAATCATCTTTGGCAATGGTTTAGGAGCCCTTGAACGCTGAAGCTCTAATTGTTCCATATGGTTGTTGTAAATATGAGCGTCTCCAAAAGTATGTATAAATTCTCCGGCCTCATAGCCACAAACTTGTGCCATCATCAAAGTAAATAAAGCGTATGATGCAATGTTAAAAGGAACCCCCAAGAAAATATCTGCACTGCGTTGGTACAATTGACAAGAAAGCTTTCCTTCGTGTACATAAAACTGAAAAAAAGCATGACAGGGAGGCAAAGCCGCTTTTCCGTTGGCTACATTTTCTGAAAAAGATTTTGAAGTGTCAGGAAGGACAGAAGGATTCCATGCAGAAACAAGCATTCTGCGGCTGTTAGGGTTGTTTTTCAAGGCTTGAATCACCGATTTTATTTGATCAATTTCGTCGCTGTTCCAATTGCGCCATTGGTGCCCATAAACAGGACCTAAATCCCCATTTTCATCTGCCCATTCGTTCCAAATACGAACACCATTTTCTGTTAAATATTCAATATTTGTATCGCCCTTTAGGAACCAAAGCAATTCGTAAACAATAGATTTTAAGTGAAGTTTTTTTGTTGTAACCATTGGAAAGCCATCGCTTAAATCGAAACGCATCTGATAACCAAACACGCTTTTTGTTCCCGTTCCTGTGCGGTCGCCTTTTTCATTTCCATGCTTCAAAACATGGCCGACTAAATCAAGATATTGCTTCATAAAAATGAATTGTTTATAACGACTTAAAAATAATTAATACCCCCAATAATAGGAAGCGAAGTAACTTAATAATTTGAAAAGTTATCAACGAATTTTTAGCCGATGATGCCCCCTGCGATGGTCGCAGAGAGAAGCGAAGCGATGGTGCCCCCAATGAGCGCTTTTATCCCCAATTCAGAAAGGGTTTTTCTTTGCCCAGGTGCCAATGAACCAATACCACCAATTTGAATCCCAATAGAAGCAAAATTAGCAAACCCACACAGCATATAGGTTGCCATAATTATAGATTTTTGATACTTCAAATGGATTGGATTTGTAATGTTTTTTAAATCTGCCAACTGAATGTATCCAATAAACTCACTTGCAGCGAGTTTAATTCCCAGAAGCTGGCCCATAAGTGCCATATCTTCTTTTGCGACCCCTATCAGCCACATCAATGGTGCAAAAGTGTAACCAAGTATAAATTCAAGCGATAAGCCATCATAGGTTGTATTGGATGCAATAAGTTCATTCAGTGAGCTAAACTTCCAATTTACATTTAATGTGTCTATGACAATTCCATCAAAATTTGCGATTCCACCAAGAATTCCATTAAACATGGCGATGAAGGCCACAAATACCAACAGCATGGCACCCACATTAATCGCAAGCTTTAAGCCTTCCGTTGTTCCATTGGCAATGGCTTCTAAAATATTTGAACCAATTTTTTCTTTTGAAACTGAGATATCGGTACTAATTTCCTCTGTTTGAGGGAAGAGGATTTTAGAAATCACAATAGCTCCAGGCGCTGCCATCACAGAGGCAGCCAATAAGTGTTTGGCATAAAAAAGTTGTGATGCCGCGTCATCGCCACCAAGAAATCCAATATATGCTGCCAACACTGCACCAGCAACGGTCGCCATGCCACCCATCATTACCAATAAGATTTCAGACCTATTCATCTTTTCTAAATAGGGTTTTATCAACAATGGTGCTTCCGTTTGGCCCAAGAAAATATTTCCAGCTACACTCAAACTCTCCGCCCCTGAAATTTGTAGGATCCTGCTGAGCAGCCACCCCATACCTTTGACAATTTTTTGAATGAAACCAAGATAAAAAAGCACTGAAGTCAGCGCCGAAAAGAAAATAATTGTAGGGAGCACTTGAAAGGCAAAAATATACCCAAATGATTCAATATTGAGCATGTCTCCAAATAAAAATTGGCTGCCGGCTTGCGTAAATCTTAAGATAGCAATGAAGCCTTGTCCTACATATTCAAAGGCTCTCATTATGAAGGGAACTTTTAAGACGCCAATTGCAATAATAAGTTGAAAGGCCAAACCAATTCCCACGTTCTTCCATTTGATGGCTTTTCTGTTGTTACTTAGTAAAAATGAAATGTAAATAAGCACTACCATTCCAAGCAACCCACGAAAAAAGCTCTCTCCACTAAAGCCTTGACTTTGAATGATTTCGTTGGAAACCTTTTGGGCAAAAGTTGTTTGAGTTGTAGAAAGTAGAAATAAAGCTAAATATGATTTCATATAAATATTGGTTAATGCATTAGCGCTTAGAAATTTCATCTCTTATTTTGGCAGCTAATTCGTAATCTTCGTCTTTTACTGCCTTTTTTAAAAGGTCTTTTAAATCCGATAGCGACAAGTTTTTAAAAGTCTCATCTGAAGCGGCCTCTATTTCATTTTGCTTTTCAACAATCTCATTGTCAAAAACAAAACTCTCTTCTGTTTTTTCTCCATCTTTTTCAGGGTTTATTTTTAAAATTACGCCTGCTTTTTCCAAGATATTTTTGTAGGTAAATATTGGCGCAGAAAAGCGTAACGCAAGGGCTATGGCGTCACTGGTTCGCGCATCAATAATTTCTTCTATAGAATCTCTTTCACAAATTAAAGAAGCATAAAACACACCATCTACAAGCTTGTGAATAATGACTTGTTTGACGGCAATATCATAACGGTCAGAGAAATTTTTAAATAAATCATGGGTGAGCGGTCGTGGTGGGCTAATGTCTTTCTCTAGTGCAATTGCAATAGATTGAGCTTCAAAAGCTCCAATGACAATGGGGAGTTTTCGCTCGCCGTTTTCTTCGCTTAAGATAAGCGCATAGGCACCACTTTGTGTTTGGCTGTAGGAAATTCCTTTTATATTTAGTCGAACTAAACTCATCGTTTGCACTAACAAATAACAATTTTAATTCCTAAAATACCAAACTTCTATGCTATTTATTTTAGGGCTTAAGTATTTTGAGCTTTAAAAGCCTTTAGTTTTTCTATTAGCTTGGGAACAACCTCAAAGGCATCCCCAACAATTCCATAATCAGCTGCCTTAAAAAAGGGCGCCTCAGGATCGGTGTTGATGACCACTTTCACTTTAGACGAACTAACACCTGCTAGGTGTTGAATGGCACCGGATATACCAATGGCGATGTAAAGGTTGCTCGCTACGGGTTTACCGGTTTGACCCACGTGTTCGCTGTGAGGTCTCCAACCAAGATCTGAAACAGGCTTTGAACAAGCCGTTGCAGCACCCAATACCGTTGCTAAATCTTCAACTAAATTCCAGTTTTCGGGACCTTTTAACCCACGGCCTGCGGAAACAACAATATCAGCATCTGCGATTGAAACCTTATCCGGTGCTTTATCAATACCTTTTACAACAACTTTTGAAGGTATGATTTCTGGGCTAAAAACTTCCACTATAGATGAGACCGCTTGTTCCACCAATCCAAAAGCGTTGTTTGATAATCCGATAATTTTGATCTCTGTTGAAATTTCAGTTTTTGAAAAAGCCTTATTTGTAAAAACACTTCTTTTGACTTGAAAGGGAGCCGTACTGTCTGGTAAATCTACAACATTAGGCACATACCCAGCATCCAGACCAAAGGAAAGCAAAGGGGCTAAATACTTGCAGTCTGCACTGCTGCTCAAAACGACCACTTTGGATTGCTCCCTTTCCACTGCTTGCTTTAAAATATCGGCATAAGTTTCAGCATTGTAGTCCTCAGTTATTTTTACGCTTAAAACTTTATCAACCCCATAATTACTTAGTGTAGAGACATCATCGGCATTAAAAACAACCGCTGATAAAGAACTGTTTAATGTATTCGCCAAGGCTCTTCCATAAGAAGCAACTTCCAAAGCTGCTTTTTTAAAACTTCCATTTTCGGATTCAATATATACGAGTACAGACATAGATTTGATATTTAGAGCACTTTGGCTTCGTTGTGTAAAAGGGTTATAAGTTCATCAATATTTTCGGCATCTACCATTTTTATGGCGCCTTTAGGAGCGGGTTTTTCAAAAGAAATAGTGCGAGTTTTTTCTTGAATATTTTCAGGCTCAATAACCCGCAGAGGTTTTTTTCGAGCCATCATAATGCCTCGCATGTTTGGAATTTTTAAATCACTTTCTTCAACCAACCCTTTTTGACCCCCTATTACCAGCGGGAGAGCGGTTGACAATGTTTCTTTACCTCCGTCGATTTCACGAACAGCCGTTGCATTCTGTCCCTCAACGTCCAAAGAAATGCAGTTGTTGACAAAGCTGGCTCCTAAGCTTGCGGCAATCATTCCAGGAACAACACCACCATTATAGTCTATAGATTCTCTTCCAGCGATAATTAAATCGTAGTCTCCATCTTTGGCAATTTTAGAAAGTTCAGTAGCGACTGCAAATCCGTCCGTAGCAGTTGTGTTAATTCTTAAGGCTGCATCTGCGCCAATGGCCAGCGCTTTTCTCAATGTTGGCTCTGTTTCTGCACCTCCAACATTCACCACATCAACGCTAGCATTTTGACGTTCCTTGAACCACATGGCTCGCGTCAAACCAAATTCGTCATTGGGATTGATTACAAACTGTACGGCATTGCTGTCAAATTTTGTATTGTCTTCTGTGAAATTTATCTTGGAAGTAGTATCTGGAACATGGCTGATACAAACTAAAATCTTCATTATTTTGGATTGTTATAATTACAAAACAAAATTACAAAAAAAGATTTAATTTCCTATGCATGCATAGGAAATTTTTAAATAAGATAAGCTTTAAATATGATTGTTTATTGTTATTTTTGCTTCGCAGAAAAATCACTAATTCTGTTTAACAAATTTTTGTCACCGCTACATCTGATGTAGGTAAGATAGGACTCAACTTATGAAAACATTACAATTTAGAGAAGCTATTTGTGAAGCCATGAGCGAAGAAATGCGCCGCGATGAAAGCATTTATTTGATGGGTGAAGAAGTCGCAGAATATAATGGAGCTTACAAGGCTTCAAAAGGGATGCTTGATGAGTTTGGAGAGAAACGCGTTATTGATACCCCCATTGCTGAGCTGGGTTTTGCGGGAATTGCCGTTGGATCAACCATGACAGGTAATAGGCCGATTGTAGAATTCATGACCTTTAATTTTTCATTAGTAGGGATTGATCAAATAATAAACAATGCTGCAAAAATCAGACAAATGTCTGGAGGACAGTTTAAATGTCCAGTCGTATTTAGAGGTCCTACAGCTTCAGCAGGGCAGTTGGCTGCGACCCACTCCCAAGCATTTGAAAGTTGGTTTGCAAATTGCCCTGGACTGAAAGTTATTGTCCCTTCAAATCCTTATGACGCCAAGGGGTTACTCAAGGCGGCTATTCGAGATGACGATCCTGTTATTTTTATGGAAAGTGAACAAATGTATGGTGATAAAGGCGAAGTGCCCGAAGGGGAATACATCTTACCTATTGGAGTTGCTGAAATCAAACGTGCTGGTTCTGATGTGACAGTTGTTTCCTTTGGAAAGATTATTAAAGAAGCTTATAAAGCGGCAGACGTTCTTGAAAAAGAAGGTATTTCTTGTGAAATTATTGATTTGAGAACCGTACGCCCCCTGGATATAAATACAGTTTTACAATCTGTTAAAAAAACCAATAGATTGGTTATATTAGAAGAGGCTTGGCCCTTTGGAAATGTTTCAACAGAAATCACATATCAAATTCAGGAAAAAGCCTTCGACTATTTAGATGCACCTATCATTAAGATCAATACAGCGGATACACCAGCCCCGTATTCTCCTGTTTTGTTAGAAGAATGGCTTCCCAACAGTGGCGACGTTGTGAAAGCAGTAAAAAAAGTATTGTACAATTAATACATTACTATTTTGCCTCACTTCATTGAACTAATTAATATTTAAATATGAAGTATACTTTATTTTATTTTGGGTTGTTTCTTTCAGCATATATTTCTGCTCAGACCTACGTTAGCGGAACTATCTTTGATAATAAAGGTGAAATAATCGCATTTGCAAATGTGATGTTTAAGAACTCTTCAGAGGGCGTCATTTCAGATATAAATGGCAATTTTGTCTTAGATTCTCAGAATAATTACTCTTCAATAGTTGTGTCTTATATTGGATACGAAACTAATGAAATAAAATTATCAGACAACAAAAATTCAGAGTTAAATATTATTTTAAAAACAGGCTTTAAGCTTGAAGAAGTACTTATTGTTGACAGGCCCAAGAAACGACTCAAAAAAAAAGAAAACCCTGCTTTTAGGATTTTAAAGGGAATTTGGGCAAATAAAAAAAGAAATGGTTTGAATCTCGTTGATGCCTATGCTTATAAAAAGTACTCATCAACAGAAGTGGGCTTAAATAATATTGACCAAAATTTTTTGAGAAAGATTTTTAGAAAGGATTATGACTCCTTGATTTCAATTATAAAGCAAGATAAGCGTAATAAAAGATTTTACATTCCAATATATCTCAGCGAAATTATTCAGAAGGTTTACGGAGACAATCGTTTAAACAAGCGGCTAGAGTTGACTGAGGCAGAAAAAGAAAAGGGAATTCAACAAGACGGATTTGTATTTGATCGTATAAGTAATGTTTTTGCAGAAATCAATATTTATGATAATAATATAGAGCTATTGAATAAAACATTTGTAAGTCCACTTTCCAGCGATGGTTTCGGTTCTTACGATTATGTTTTACAAGATAGTATTGTATCGGATTCTAAAACACGTTACCGTATTTATTTTTTTCCTAAAAGAGAGGCTGACCTTGTTTTTGAAGGCAGTTTCATTGTCACTGAAGATTTTTTTGCAGTCAATGAAATTAGCATGAAAGTCAATTCAAATATAAATTTAAATCTCATTCGTAATTTGTACATAGAAAAATCATTTATTATCGAAAATGACAGTGTTTTTCTTCCTGAAACAAATGTTTATGAGGCAGACTTTACAATATTAACCAAATCTGAAAAAAACAAGGGTCTTTATGTTAAGCGTACTGAAAAATTTGAAAGTTATGATTTTAAACAAACTAGATCACCTAATTTTTATAACAATAATGTTGTTAAAATTAAACAAAATCAATTCGCTAAAAGTTCTGATTATTGGAAGAAAAACCTCCCTGTCAGCGTTGACAATAGCGAAACAGAATCTGTTCTCATAAATCTCAAAGCAAACAGAAAGATAAATAATATAACAGGCCTATTGAGAACGCTTTCGAGCGGTTATTTCAAGCTTTCTAATTCAATTGAATTTGGATCGGTTTGGAGCACTTTTGCAAATAACGATGTCGAAGGGTTGAGGATGGCTTTAGGCCTTAGGTCATTTAAAGATCTAAATGACAGATTTAGAGTATATGGCAGACTTGCTTACGGATTTAAAGACGAAAAGTATAAGTATATGTTAGATGCTAAGTACCTGCTTAAACAAACACCCAGATTAACCGTGGGAATTAATTATGTTAATGACATAGAGCAATTGGGTAGTCGCTTACTGACTAGTATTGGATCAAATCAAGCAGGATTTGGAACAAACTCTCTTTTTAATAGAGGAAACAACTATTTTTTGTCCCGAGTAAAAAGGTTGTCTGCCAACGTCAACATTGAATTTTATAGGAATTTTCTTGTTGGGCTAAACTATTCAACCAGCCAAATTTCATCTGCTGCCCCTGAACTGTTTTCAATTGATTTTTTGGATGAAAATCAACAAACTGTAAAATCAGAATTGGTGGATAACAATGCGGAGATTTATTTATTGTATACTCCAAAAAGGAATTTATTTGGCTATGGGGTTGAAAGAAAATTTGGAAAAAACCTTTATCCCACTTTTTTATTGAGTTTCCAAAAAGCATTAGAAATTGGTGCTGGTAACACGAATTATTCAAAGCTTCTTTTTTCCTACAACCAACCATTAAAACTTGGGAAATTTGGAATTATGGATGCGACTTTAGAAACAGGAAAAATATTTGGTAATGTTCAATTGTCTGTTTTGGGCGCAGTCCCTGCAAATCAAAATTATACACTTTTAGCGAATACTTTTTCGCTTTTAAATTATTATGACTTTGTTGTAGATCAATTTACCTCAGGTCATTTCGAACATCATTTTAATGGCTTTATTTTAAATAGAATTCCTTTTTTCAATAAACTTAAATTACGAAGCTTATTGACTTTTAGAGGTGTCGTTGGGGATATTTCTGAATCCAATAAGACCATTAACAGATCATCTATTACATACAATGCTCCAACAGACCTCTATTACGAATACGGCTTCGGAATTGAAAACATAGGTTTAGGAAATATTAGAATTTTTCGAATTGACTGTATTTGGCGCTCTGATTTAAATAACACAAATTCTGTGTCTCCTAACTTTGGTATAAGAATTGGGATGTCTCCAGCATTTTAGAAAATCTGACACACCGCCTTTCTTCAGAATGTATTTTGTAATAAACCCTAATTATTTTCAATATACAACATTAGTTTTTTAATTTCTTTTCATTTCACTACATTTGTGGCCTTTAAAAATAAATTAAAATAAAATTATGAAATCAATGATGATTTACATGCCAATAGTCTTGGCGCTTTTAGGACTAATCTTCATGGTAGTCAAGCAAAAATGGGTAATGAAACAAGATGCTGGTGATGGAAAAATGAAAGAAATTTCAGATCACATTTATGAAGGCGCTTTAGCATTCTTAAGTGCTGAGTACAGACTACTAGCTATTTTTGTATTGATTGTAAGCGCACTTCTCTTTAGTGTTTCTATAGTAGTAGACACCACGCATTGGTTGATAGTTATTGCCTTCATTTTTGGCGCAATTTTTTCTGCTTATGCTGGAAATATCGGAATGAAAATAGCAACTAAAACAAACGTCAGGACGACCCAAGCAGCTCGAACTAGTCTGCCAAATGCATTGAAAATTTCATTTGGTGGTGGTACTGTAATGGGCCTCGGTGTTGCTGGCCTTGCAGTTTTAGGTTTAACAGGATTCTTTATTTTATTCTATAATTATTTTATGGGTGGAGTTGAAGGTGCTTTTTCTGTTAACCAAATGACCATAGTTTTGGAAACCCTAGCGGGCTTCTCTTTGGGTGCTGAATCCATTGCATTATTTGCCCGAGTTGGAGGAGGTATCTACACAAAAGCTGCCGATGTTGGTGCAGATTTAGTAGGAAAAGTAGAAGCTGGTATTCCTGAAGATGATCCAAGAAATCCTGCTACAATAGCTGATAATGTTGGTGATAATGTTGGAGATGTTGCTGGGATGGGCGCTGACCTATTTGGTTCATATGTGGCAACTGTACTAGCAGCAATGGTATTAGGAAATTATGTCATTAAAGACATGGGGGGAAGTATTTCTGATGCCTTTGGGGGTATAGGTCCTATTTTATTGCCTATGGCTATTGCTGGTGCAGGAATTATTATTTCTATCATTGGTACAATGCTCGTAAAGATCAATAATAACGATGCAAAAGAAGATCAGGTGATGGGTGCATTAAATATAGGAAACTGGACTTCAATTGTATTGGTAGCTGCTTCGTGTTATGTACTGTGTATGTACATGTTACCTGAAACTATGAATATGGAATTTTTTGGAGAAGGGTTAAAAGAAGTTTCTAGAATGAGTGTATTCTTTGCCACTTTAGTTGGTTTGGTGGTAGGNGCNGTTATNTCTTCTGTAACTGAATATTATACNGGNCTNGGNAAANNTCCAATTTTAAAAATTGTACAACAATCAAGTACTGGAGCTGGTACAAACATCATTGCTGGTTTAGCTACCGGTATGATTTCTACCTTCCCTTCGGTTATACTATTTGCTGGCGCCATTTGGGCATCTTATTTCTTTGCAGGATTTTATGGTGTAGCGCTTTCAGCTTCTGCTATGATGGCGACAACAGCAATGCAGTTGGCTATTGATGCATTCGGACCAATTTCTGATAATGCTGGAGGAATAGCAGAAATGAGCGAACAAGATCCCATAGTAAGAGAAAGAACGGATATTTTAGACTCTGTCGGTAATACCACAGCCGCTACTGGAAAAGGATTTGCCATTGCTTCTGCNGCACTAACATCTTTAGCCTTGTTTGCTGCATATGTAACATTTACAGGCATAGACGGAATTAATATTTTTAAAGCCCCTGTACTAGCCATGTTATTTGTTGGTGGTATGGTTCCTGTTGTGTTTTCTGCTTTAGCGATGAATGCTGTTGGGAAAGCAGCCATGAAAATGGTACAAGAAGTGAGACGCCAGTTTAAAGATATTCCTGGGATAATGGAAGGTACTGGAAAGCCAGAATACGACAAGTGTGTTGCGATTTCCACAGAGGCTTCTTTAAAAGAAATGGTTTTACCTGGGCTTTTAACGATTGGTTTTCCTTTGTTAATCGCTTTTGTTCCAATGCTATTTGGAATGGACAACTTATCGATTGCTGAAATGCTAGGGGGTTATATGGCTGGAGTTACAGTTTCTGGTGTCCTTTGGGCAATTTTTCAAAACAATGCCGGTGGTGCTTGGGACAATGCCAAAAAATCTTTTGAAGCTGGTGTAGAGATAAATGGGGAAATGACCTACAAAGGCTCTGACGCTCATAAAGCAGCAGTCACTGGAGACACTGTAGGTGACCCTTTTAAGGATACTTCTGGACCCTCCATGAATATATTGATTAAACTTACTTGTTTGATTGGTTTGGTTGTTGCCCCAATTTTGGGTAGCCACTCAGACAACTCAGATGTTGACACGGAAAAACTCAGCTATAGCTTGGGAGTTAACGTAGCCTCTGGAATTAAAACTCAAGGTGTTGAGTCCATAGATACTAGGGCTATTTCTAAGTCTTTTAATGATGTATTTGAAGGCAATGATTTGGAGATTTCTGAACAAGAGAGCGTACAGTTTTTACAAACCTATTTTAGAGAATTACAAGTCAAAAAACAGCAAGAAGCCGCTGAGCAAGCCATGGTTTCTGAACAAGAAGGCATCGATTATTTAGCTGAAAATGCCAAAAAGNATGGGGTAGTCACCACAGAAAGTGGACTTCAATACGAAGTACTTAGCGATGGTACTGGTGCCTCACCTACTGNTGAAGACAGCGTCACGGTACATTACACAGGAACTTTGATTGATGGGACTGTTTTTGACAGCTCTGTAGAACGTGGAGCCCCTGCTACATTTGGAGTATCTCAAGTGATCAAAGGTTGGACTGAAGCATTACAACTCATGTCTGTTGGCGAAAAATTACGTTTGGTCATTCCCTCCAACCTTGCTTATGGTCCAAGAGGATCAGCGCCTAAAATTGGACCTAATGCAACTTTAATTTTTGAAGTTGAACTTATTAAAATAAATTAATCTTTAATGATTATTAACAAAAAAACTCTCTATAAATTATAGAGAGTTTTTTTGTTTTAAGTTTGTTTGGGTTAAAATAATCCATTGATTTCCGAATCAATCTTTTCAATAATTTCTCCGAGGTCTTCAGCTTTCTCTACAAAATCTAAATGATCAACATCAATTATTAATAAGCGACCTTTTTCATACCCATGAATCCATGCTTCATAGCGCTCGTTTAAGCGGCTTAAGTAATCAATTGAAATAGAGTTTTCATAATCCCGTCCGCGTTTGTAAATTTGATTAACAAGGTTTGGAATTGAACTTCTCAAATAAATTAATAGATCAGGTGCTTGTACAGTACTTTCCATAAGATTGAAGAGTGAGGAATAGTTGTCAAAATCTCTGTTAGTCATCAAGCCCATTGCATGNAAATTGGGCGCAAAAATATTNGCATCCTCATAAATNGTNCGGTCTTGAATAATATTTTTTCCGCTNTTTCTGATTTGAACAACTTGCCTAAAACGGCTATTTAAAAAGTAAACTTGTAAGTTAAAACTCCAGCGTTCCATTTCGTTGTAAAAATCATCTAAGTATGGATTGTCAACAACATCTTCCAGCTGTGCTTCTATTTTGTAATGCTTGGCAAGTAATTGTGTAAGTGTTGTTTTTCCAGCGCCAATGTTTCCAGCGATAGCAATATGCATAATCTATATATTTAAAAGTTGGTAGTAGTAAAGCAATTCACCGTCATAAATATACAAGGTTTGGTTCATTACAAAAAACTGTTTAATTGTTTTTTTTGGGATTTTTAAAATCTGAATTTTTTTGTTGTCATTTTTTTTGTAATAAAGACTGTTTTCTTTTTTAAAAACAATAAAACCAGACCCTAATTTAAAATCATCAAAGCCATCATGATTCATTTCTGATATTAAACTGCCTGTATAATTGTAATGATAAAAAGACAATCCTGTTAAAGCATATACATTGTTATAGTCACTTTGAAGCGCCAAAACTTCATTTTTAAATGGGAGTGTATTTAGTTTTGTCTTTTGTGCTTTGTAATCAAACAACTCTAACTGAAGTGTAAGCGCATTAAATAACCAGATCGTGCTTTCATTGGCATAGGTAACTTCTGTTATGAGTCGATAAGGTAGGCTGTTGTTAAAATTAAGAATGCTAATTTCTGCCATCCGGTTGTCTAGAAGGACCACGGAATTGAAATTTTTGTGAAGCACTGCAATTTTAAAGGCATTAAAAACATGCACTTGATCAATCTTACCTAGTTGAAGATTGCTGTAGGATTGTATGTTCCCATCCCGATTTTTTTCAAGGGCCGCATTTTTTATGTAGTATCGCGAATCAAAACGATCAACACCAACAAAATTTGACCAGTCTACCTTCTCTTTTTTTAGCAAGTTAACTTGTATGGGATTTTGAGCCACTACCCCCATAACACATAAAAATAATAAACAAACGATAAATTTTTTCATCGATTGAAAATACAAAAAACAGCTTTATTTTTGTAACAAATCATAATTTCTTTCGTCTAAAGACAATATGAGTATTTCAGAGTCTGTTTTAAGTTTGTGAATAATTTAACTCCACATTGTGAAACAATATGTAAATTTGANNNCCNNAAAGCANAAATNAAGATAAAATTATGAAGAAAAAATTCAAGCTTACGATGGCCATCGCTTTAATTCTAGTTTGCAATCTGATTCAAGCACAAGACTTTCAAGGCAAAGCTTATTATTTTTCAAAAACAACTCCTGACATGAGTGGTTGGGGCAATGGAAAAATTACTGAAGTACAGAAAAAACAAATGGCTGATCGTATGCGAGGTATGTTTGAAAAGTCTTTTATTTTAACTTTTGATAAACAAGCTTCAATTTTCAAAGAAGAAGAAGCCTTAGAAGCCCCCGGGCAAAATAGGTTTGGAGGTTGGTGGAGTAGCTTTTCTTCAGGGCCACAGTATAAAAATATAAAAACTCAACAATTCATTCAAGACCAAGAGTTCTTTGGCAGAAAGTTTTTGATTACCGATTCACTTCAGAAATTTGAATGGAAAATGGGAACTGAAACCAAGCAAATTGGACAGTATTTATGTCTAAAAGCGACCACCATAAAAGAGGTGGACGAATTTGATTGGAGAAGCATGCGCGGGAAAAATCGCGGTAATAAAGACCAAGAAAAGTCCAAAACAGATGCTACTAAAACCAAATCCGTAACTGAAGACATCGAAGTACCGAAAAATATTGCCGTTACGGCTTGGTATACCCCACAAATTCCTATCAACCAAGGGCCAGGGGAATTCTGGGGCCTACCTGGGCTCATTCTTGAAATTAATGCGGATCAAACCACTATTTTATGTTCAAAAATTGTCATGAATCCAGAACAAAAAATTACAATTTCGGCACCAGAAAAAGGACGTGTTATTTCTAGAGAAGATTACAACGCTACGGTCAAACAAAAAATGGAAGAAATGCGAGATATGTACCGAGGCCGCGGCGGAAGAAAATAACCATAACTTTTACAATTAAATTCATTATATAATGAAATATTATTTTAGCACTATTTTATTACTCGTTTTTGGGGTGTGTTTTTCACAGGTCAAATTGCAGGGCCATGTCAAGGATTCTCTAGGCAATGGTTTAGAATTGGCCAATGTGATTGCCATTAATAAAGCGACTAGTGCTTTGGATTCTTATGGCATCACCAACGAGGAGGGTCGCTTCCGATTGAATCTAAAAAAGAATTCTCAATACACCATTCAAGTGAGTTATATCGGTATGAAATCTTTGAGTCAGGCCTTGGAAACGGTCTCTGATGATGTTACTCAAAATTTTGTTATGCAAGAAGATAATGCCTTGGATGAGGTGGAATTGACTTACGAAATGCCAGTCACCGTTAGTGGCGATACACTCACCTATAATGCAGATTCATTTAACAAAGGAACAGAACGCAAATTAGAAGATGTTTTAGATAATTTACCTGGAGTTGAAATCAACGACGATGGCCAAGTAGAGGTGGAAGGAAAAGTAGTAACCAAAGTCATGGTTGAAGGCAAAGATTTTTTTGATGGAGACAGTAAATTAGCCACTAAAAATATCCCTTCCAACGCGGTAGATAAGGTCCAAGTTTTGAAAAATTATGCTGAGGTAGGCCAGCTCAGTGGTGTCAGAAACAACCAAGATAATATTGCCATTAACATCAAACTTAAAGAAGGGAAAAAGAATTTTTGGTTTGGAAATGTATTGGCCGGAGCTGGGGAGCCAGAGGTACATCCAAGTGTTGAATCATTATACCTGATTCAACCCAAACTTTTTTATTACAGTCCTGAGTACAGCATTAATTTTATTGGCGATTTAAACAACATAGGCGAAGTTGCTTTTACAAGGCGGGATTATTTTAATTTTACGGGTGGCTTTAAGAGACCTAGTCTAAGTAGCGGAACAAATTTGAATTTAGGGAGCAATGATATTGGTGCTTTAACGCTTCAGAACAACCGCGCTAAGGACATCAACACAAAATTTGGGGCTGCTAATTTCAGTTGGTCACCAAAAAGCGAACTTGATCTCGGAGGCTTTGCTATTTTTTCCAACAGCCGAAATGAATTGCAGCAAAACCGCTTTATTCAGTACACGGATGCTGGTATTGGAATCCCAAATGAGGAAACGGAAAGCAACACCTTTCAAGAAAATAATTTAGGGATGCTTAAACTCTCTACAAAATACCAACCCGATGCGAACAATCAAATGGACTACGAGGTTTTCGCACAGATGTCAAAAACCGAACAAGATCAAAGATTTTTCTCTTCAATTAACAGCTCGATTGATCAGCTAGAAGAAGCCACACCATTCAACGTAAGTCAAAATTTAAATTACTATTACACACTTAGCGAGAATAACATCTTTGCATTAGAGGCACAGCATGTAATCAAAGACGAAGACCCTTTTTACAATGCTATTTTAGAAGATAAGTTCAATTACGACAGTACGGCGGCTAATTTAGGGTTAGACGAGACGCAGAGCAATTATAATTTAGCGCAAGAAAAGCGCGTCCAATCTAATCAATTAGATGCCAAACTTGATTATTGGCGAATTCTCAATAAAAAGAGCAATTTAAATTTTACCTTAGGAACGATTTTGAGCCATCAAAAATTTGACTCTAATATTTTTCAATTCTTGGATGATGGTTCCCGTTTGGACACCTCGCCGAGTGCGAACGATGCTTCAGATGTAAACGCAATTGACTACAAATTTGCCGATTTATATTTAGGACTTCATTACCGATTGAAAACAGGTATTTTCACATTTACTCCAGGAGTTTCTGGCCATGTTTACAATGTAACTAATACGCAGTTTGGACAAAAAGTGACGGATAACTTTTTTAGGTTTCTTCCGGACTTAAACGTGCGCATAGAGCTTAAAAAAAGTGAGACATTAACTTTGAACTACCGAATGCAAAACCAGTTTACAGACGTATCTAATTTTGCGAGTGGCTTGGTACTAAACAATTATAATTCTTTGTTTTCTGGTAACCCCTACTTAGAAAATGCATTGTCACACAATCTTAGTTTGTTTTATTACAGCTTTAATATGTTTAATTACACCAATGTCTTCGCCAGTCTTAATTATAACAAAAGCATAGACAACATCCGTACGGAATCTTTGTTTACACCTGGCGGTGTAATTCGGGTCTCTACCCCATTTAATTCTCCTTTTGCTGACGAAAGTATTACAGCCAATGGCCGCTTTCAGCGCACGTTTGGGAAAATCAGAGGTACGCTCCGCGCAAATTTCAATTATTCTAAATTCAATCAATTTATTCAAGGCCGCCGTTCGGAAAACGAAACGTTTTCTCAGACTTACCGCGCGCAGCTACGTACCAATTTTAGAACGGCACCTAACCTAGATTTAAGCTACCGTTACACCATTCAGGACAACAATTTGGGACAAAACACCACCAAATTCTTCACCAAAAGCCCAACAGTTGAACTCGATGCTTTGTTTTTGAAAGCATTTACTTTTAAAACGGATTATTCCTTTAATGATTTCAGCGACGAGACCGGAACCATTAATACATTTGAGTTTTGGAATGCCTCTTTATCTTATCGTAAAGACGAAGATGCTAAATTTGAATATGAAATCAAGGCGACCAACTTGCTGGATACGCGTTCGCAGAACCAGAGTAGTGCAGGTAATATATCGGTCAGTGCAACAGAGTATTTTATTCAACCGCGGTTCATCACATTTCGAATACGATATGTGCTTTAATCCAAACTTTTGGCGTCGCTTATAAATTAAATGCGGTTTTAATCGCGGGAATGAGGTCTAGTTTTTCCCACGTAAAAAGTTCCACATTCATCAGCTTACTTTCACCATTGGGTTGTTCAAACTTTTTTTCAACTGTGCGGTTGGTTCGCCCCATATGACCATAAGCTGCGGTTTCTAAATATATGGGAGCTCGCAGTTTGAGCCGCTTTTCAATGGCAGCTGGTTTTAAGTCAATGAGTTCAGTAATTTTTTGCGCAATATCTCCATCAATTAAGCTGACATGGGCTGTACCATATGTATTTACATACACCCCCATAGGCTCAGCCACCCCAATGGCATAACTTACCTGGACTAGGATTTCATCACAGAGACCAGCAGCAACCATGTTCTTAGCAATGTAGCGCATCGCATAGGCAGCTGAACGGTCTACTTTGCTAGGGTCTTTTCCTGAAAAAGCACCCCCGCCGTGAGCTCCTTTTCCTCCGTAAGTATCTACAATAATTTTTCTTCCAGTAAGTCCAGTATCCCCGTGAGGGCCTCCAATTACGAACTTCCCAGTGGGGTTGATGTGGTAGTTGATGTTATCATTGAAAAGCACTTGAATGCTTTGCGGTAGTTTTGCAACAACACGTGGTATTAAAATCGTTTTTAGATCTTTTTCAATGGAGTTTAACATGGCTTTTTCATCCGCTAAAAATGGATCGTGTTGGGTAGAAATAACTACAGAATCGATGCGAAGCGGGACGTTGTCATCACTGTATTCAATCGTGACTTGACTTTTTGAGTCTGGGCGCAGGTAGCGAATAGCTTTATCTTCACGGCGCAAGGCTGCAAGTTCTTTTAATATGCAGTGGGAAAGTTCAAGTGCCAATGGCATGTAATTTTCAGTTTCGTTGGTTGCATAGCCAAACATAATACCTTGGTCCCCTGCTCCTTGTGCCTCAGGTGTGGCTTTATCGACCCCCCGGTTGATGTCTTCGGATTGTTCGTGAATTGTTGATAGAACCCCACAAGAATTTCCATCAAACATATATTCTCCTTTAGTATAACCAATTTTATTAATGGTGTTTCGTGCAATTTTCTGCACATCCAAATAGGTTTTAGATTTGACTTCCCCCGCTAAAATTACCTGCCCTGTAGTTACCAAAGCTTCACAAGCCACCTTAGATTGCGGGTCAAAGGCAAGAAAATGATCGATAATTGCATCGCTAATTTGGTCTGCCACTTTATCTGGGTGTCCTTCAGAGACACTTTCGGATGTAAATAAATAACTCATAAAATAATTTTATGAAAACAAAAAGAAGATTGCAAGGCTAGTGAAGTAGTTTATACTGCTTTAGCTTTTTTTAATGAGGTTGCAATCAGATCAAATTTGTCCTCGGTATTTTTGCAAATTTAACAAATAAAGCACTATTAAAAAAGTTTTACTGCAAAACGAACCAACTAAAATTTAAAAAAATAGAGTACTTTTACCCCCTTATTTTTAAAAATGTTTCGACTTTTAATTTGGTTTTTTTGCGCTCCTTTCTTTTTTAGTTTCTCTCAAGAAAACAAAGGTAATAGTTATGTAGATGTTAATTATTTCAAGGGCTATGTACCGCTTCATAATCCAGATATACTACATTTAATTAAAGGGCGCCCAGAAGGGACTCTAATTGCCTGGAATCAACGTACGGATGGTCAAAAAGAATGGCATAGACATTATAACTACCCAGATTATGGCGCATCCTTTATGTTTTTAGATTTTCAAAACCCTGTTCTTGGAAAGGCCTGTGGATTTTATGGCCATTTTAATTTTTACTTTTTAAAGCGTCGTATGATGCTACGTGTTGGACAAGGTTTTGTAATCTCCTCAAATCCCTATGATAAAAATTCAAACCCAAAAAACATTGCTTTTGGATCTAAGTTGCTAGCTAGCCCTTATCTGATGCTAAATTATAAGAAGTCGAATCTGATAGGGCCTTTAGGTATTCAATCTGGATTGCTTTTATTTCATGCTTCCAATGGGAATATTAAAGCCCCTAATACAAGTGTAAACACTATAGCATTTAATATTGGTTTAAATTACGACTTAGGCAGCAAAGAAATAATTCCTGAATATTTGCCGGAGGAAGTATTTATTTCAAAGGGTTTGAAAATAAATTCAGTATTTCGATCTGGACTTAATCAAATTAGTGTTGTGGGTGGTTCGCAGTTTCCTTTTTATACATTTTCAGTGTATGCAGACAAGCGGTTCAATTTTTTTAGTGCCTTTCAATTTGGATTTGAAGCTTCTTTTTCACAGGCATTAAAAGAAGAGATTTACTATCGAAGCGTTGCATTTCCAGAAACACCCTCAGATTCAAATGCGGATTACAGACGTATTGGAACTTTCTTAGGCTATGAGTTGTTCATAAATAATTTATCAGCTTTTACTCAGCTTGGTTACTATATTTATTATCCCTACGATTTTGAAGGCCGCTTGTACAACAGAGTCGGGTTAAAATATTATTTTGGGGGTCAATGGTTTGGCGCGTTTTCTGTTAAATCTCATAGTGCCATAGCTGAAGCAATTGAGTTTGGAATTGGAATACGTTTTTAATGTTTAAAGTTTTCAGAGTTATCAAAATGAATAACAATAGGCCTATGAAATATTTAATTTATATACTTTTCTCTCTCATAATTTTTTCTTGTGATCAAAAAGATGCTTGGGACTGTATACAAGCCTCAGGTGCCACGGTTTTTCAAGAATTAACGGTAACACCCTTTGAAAGAATTCTGGTCAATAGAGACATCGAATTGATTGTAAAACAAGGCATGGAATATAAGGTTGAAATTCAAACGGGTGCCAACCTTGTCAATGATATTGAGGTCGTTGTTTTAGATTCTCAACTTCAATTAACCGATCACAATACTTGCAACTTGGTTCGGGACTATGGACTTACCAAAATGATTGTTACAACCCCTTTCTTGAGTGAAATAAGAAGCAGTACACAATATTTAACATCATCCAATGGGGTTTTAACTTTTGAAAACTTAAAACTTATTTCTGAAAATTTCAATTCCGATTATATAAGCTCCGGGGATTTTAACATTACTGTAAATTCACAAACGCTTTCTGTTCTAGCAAACAGTTTGTCCGTTTTTGAAATCTCTGGATTTACGGATTCATTATCTGTAGGGTTTTATGGCGGCGTCTGTGAATTTAAAGGGGCGAATTTAATAGCACAACATGTTCAAATATTTCATAGGAGCAGTCACGATATGATTGTAAATCCACAACAATCTTTAGAAGGCGAAATTCGAAGCGTAGGAGATGTCATCAGTATTCAGACCCCAGCCGTTGTTGATGTTGAGCAGTATTATACAGGCCAGTTGTTGTTTTTAGATTGATAAAAATTATAATGATCAATACTTTTAGCTTTTATTTTATCGTATTATAATAAATCCCTGAAGCAACAAATAAAAAAAGAAATTAAATTTTAATTTGACAAAAAAATATTTACTTTAGCAACGCATTTAACAAAAAGCATGAATAAATTAAATTATACATTTTATAACTGGTATTACTTCTTTTTTAACAAAAGAATCGGGGCCTAGCACGTGTAATTTAAAAATGTAAATTTCAACTGGAGTCTCGATGTAAACATCGAGATTTTTTTTATGATAAAAAAAGTCGCCATACAAGGAGTAAAAGGATCATTCCATCACTTGGTTACGCAAAATTATTTTGCAACTGCAGTTGAAATAGAACCCTTTCTTACTTTTAAAGAAGCCGTGAGCGCTCTCACTGAGAAAAAAGTAGAGGCTGCTGTAATGGCTCTTGAAAACTCCATTGCTGGCTCTATCTTACCAAATTACGCCTTGATAGACAACAATGCCCTGCACATTACTGGGGAATATTATTTGGATGTACAACACAATTTAATGGCACTTCCTGGGCAAAGCATCGCCGACATCAAAGAAGTCTGTTCCCATCCTATGGCTCTTTTGCAATGCCAAGCATTTTTTGATCAATATTCTCACATTAAATTGGTTGAAGACAGCGATACGGCTGAGGTGGCAGAAAGAATTAACAAACACCAATTGAAAGGAATCGCTGCCATTGCAAGTTCAGCGGCAGCCGAAATTTTTAAGCTTCAAATTTTAGCTAATAACATACAAACCATTCAAAGTAATGAAACACGGTTTGTGATTTTAGAACGGCAGCCTCATCCAACTTCAAATATTAACAAAGCATCTTTGAAGTTTTTGTTAGACCACAAACGTGGCAGCTTGGCTGCGATGCTAAATGTCATGAGTGATTGCAATTTAAACCTAACCAAGATTCAATCCCTTCCTAAAATTGACACCCCTTGGAAATATGCATTTTTTGTTGATGTAACTTTTGATACTGAAGAAAATTATGAAAAGGCAAAGGCCTTAATGAACATCATGGCCGAAGAATTTAAGGTTCTTGGAACCTATAAAAACGCAAAAAAATGACGGCAGTTGCAAAGCGATTACACACCGTTGAGGAATATTATTTTTCAAAGAAATTAAAGGCTGTTCGTGCACTTATTTCTGAAGGCGCTCCAGTTATTAATCTTGGGATTGGAAGCCCTGATTTACCTCCTCAGCCCAGAGTTGTAGAAGCCTTAAAAAATAGTATGATAGATCCCAACGCACATAAATACCAGAGCTATCAAGGACTGCCAGAACTCAGAAATGCCATTTCTAATTTTTACAAAAATAACTACGGGATTTCTTTAAACCCAGAAAAAGAAATACTGCCACTTATGGGAAGTAAAGAAGGGATCATGCACATTTCAATGGCCTATCTTAACGAGGGAGATGCCGTTTTAATTCCAAACCCCGGCTACCCAACCTACAGCGCAGTTACTAAATTGATGGGCGCAAAGACTATGTTTTATGATTTAAACGCCGAAAGTCAATGGCAACCCAATATTGCAAAAATAGAAGCTTTGGACCTGTCCAATGTGAAGCTTATGTGGGTCAATTATCCACACATGCCCACTGGGACCCTCGTCGATACTAACCGTTTGGAAGCCTTAATTCAATTTGCCACCAGGCATGAGATCTTATTGATTAATGACAACCCTTACAGTTTTATTTTGAATGACAATCCTCAAAGTATTTTTAATTACCAAGGCGCCAAAGCATGTTGTTTAGAGCTTAATTCTTTGAGTAAAAGCTTTAATATGGCTGGCTGGCGCGTAGGAATGCTATCTGGAGCAGCCCATCACATTAAAAATGTTTTAAAGGTCAAAAGCAACATGGATTCAGGTATGTTCTATGGTGTTCAAAAAGGGGCGATTGAAGCATTAAATACATCCAATGATTGGTTTGATAATTTGAATTCAACTTATAAAAAGCGCCGCAATTTGGTTTGGAAATTGGCCTCTCAGCTGGGCTGTACATATGATGAAAATACCACAGGGATGTTTGTATGGGCTAAATTGCCAAATGATTTAGATTCAGAAGAATTTATAGACAATTTACTGCTTGGAAAACATATTTTTATTGCCCCAGGAACAATTTTCGGTTCCAATGGAAAAGGTTATGTTCGTTTTTCATTGTGTGCTGATGAAAATGCGATTAACGAAGCTATAATACGTACCAAATGAAGAATATTAGCATCATAGGAGTTGGACTTATTGGCGGTAGTTTCGCGTTGAATCTAAGGGCCCTTTATAAGGACGCATTTATTCAAGGAATAGATCAGAATGACGCCCATATAGCCGAAGCAATTGATTTGGGGTTAATTGATAAAAAAGGGAATCTAGAGTCTATCGGTCAGTCCGATTTGGTGGTACTCGCCACACCTGTAAATGCCGCTTTAAAATTATTACCCAATATTTTAGACAGACTATCTCCAAAGGCTTTGGCCGTAGACATGGGATCGACCAAATCTTCCTTATGTCAGGCTGTTGATGGACATCCAAAACGCGCTCAATTTTTAGCCAATCACCCCATTGCTGGAACCGAGTTTTCGGGTCCCTCCGCTGCCCACTTGAGCTTGTTTAAAAACAAAATCAATATTATTTGTGACATTGAAAAAACGGATCCTGAGTTGTCAAAATCCGTTCTTGACATTTTTGAAGCCATAGGAATGAAAATTCGCTATATGGACTCGAAGGCCCATGACAAGCACATTGCTTATGTGTCCCATTTATCCCATATCAGCTCCTTTATGTTGGGAAAAACCGTCATAGAGAAAGAAAAAAACGAGCGCAATATTTTTGACATGGCAGGCAGTGGTTTTGAATCGACTGTGCGATTGGCCAAAAGTTCACCAGAAATGTGGACCCCTATTTTCGAGCAAAACAAGGCCAATGTCATTGAAACCTTAGAGGAGTACATTCAAAATTTAAATCATTTTAAAGCCCTAATGGAATCTGATGACTTCGAAGCCATTCGAAGTGAAATGGAAAACACAAATTATATAAAAACAATTTTAAAAGGAATCTCTTAATCACCAACAAATAATGAAGAACAGCAAACAACTAAGAACATGGTTGGACGATATGCAACTGGAGCATCCACTTGTTATTGCAGGGCCATGTAGTGCAGAAACCGAAGCACAGGTGTTAAAAATCGCACATGAATTAAAAGATTCTGATGTCAATTATTACCGTGCAGGCATATGGAAGCCGCGAACCCGTCCAGGCAATTTTGAGGGGGTCGGTGCTCTAGGGCTCAAATGGCTTCAAAAAGTAAAGGCCGAAACCGGTTTAAAAACGGCGACAGAGGTGGCCAATAGAGCCCATGTCGAATTAGCTTTGGAGCACGACATCGATTTGCTTTGGATTGGTGCCCGGTCAACGGTGAGCCCTTTCATTGTTCAAGAGATAGCCGATGCTTTACATGGTACGGATAAAATTGTCCTCATTAAAAACCCAGTCAATCCAGATCTGGCGCTTTGGTTGGGAGCTGTCGAGCGTTTAAAGTCTGCAAACATCCAAAATTTGGGTGTCATTCACCGCGGATTTTCGACTTATGGAAAATCTAAATACAGAAACAATCCTGAATGGCAATTGGCCATTGAGCTGCAAACAAAATTCCCAGATTTACCCCTCATCAACGACCCTTCTCACATTACCGGAAAGCGGGACATGGTTTTTGATGTAAGCCAAACTGCTTTGGATTTAAATTTTGACGGCTTGATGATTGAAACACATACCGATCCAGACAATGCCTGGAGTGATGCTGCTCAGCAAATTAATCCTGAAACATTGATTCAGTATACCAAAGATCTGAAAATTAGAAAGGAAAGTATCACCGAAGCCGATTACACCAAAGAACTTCAGAAGTTACGGGCTCAAATTGATGTGGCCGACAATCAATTGTTGGAAAACCTAGGGAAGCGAATGCTTGTTGCGGAGGCCATTGGACAACTCAAAAAAGAGAAAAACGTGGCAGTACTCCAGAGCAAGCGTTGGAATGAAATTTTAGGAAAAATGGTGTTAGAAGGTGAGCAGCACAACTTAAGTGAAGAATTTATTTTAAAACTTTTCAAAGCCATTCATCAAGAGTCTATCAACCATCAAAAACAAATTTTAAATGGATAAAAAAAGGCTCGTCAATACGAGTTTTTTTTATACAATTGGCTTAAAAAATAGAGTGAAAAGAAATTTGTTTCTTTGTTTTATGATTCGCATCATTAAATATGACAGGAACGGTTTATAAATCCACGGGGAGTTGGTATACTATAAAGGCCTTTGATGACACTTTCTTTGAGTGTCGCATCAAGGGTAAATTTCGTATACAGGGTATTAAAAGCACCAATCCTATTGCGGTTGGGGATGTTGTCGATTTTGACTTAGAAACAAGCAATAATATTGAAACCGGTGTCATCACCAACATCCACAACCGAAAAAATTATATTGTTAGAAAATCGGTCAATCTTTCTAAACAAACGCATATAATAGCCAGTAATATAGATCAAGTTTTTTTGCTGATCACCACTGACAACCCGCCGACGTCTACCAGTTTTATCGATCGTTTTTTGGTTACGGCTGAAGCCTATGGCATCAAAGCAGTTTTACTGTTTAATAAAATAGATCTTTACAACCCCGAGATTGAAGTTGTTGTTGAAGATTTAATTCAAACCTACTCTAAAATAGGATATGATTATTTAAAGATTTCTGCAAAGAAATGTGCGAATTTAAATTCGCTTAAGGCTATAATGAAAGACAAAACCAATATGTTTTCAGGCCATTCTGGGGTTGGAAAATCAACTTTGGTCAATGCCATTGAACCTGCCCTAAATTTAAAAACAAAAGCCATTTCAGAAATGCACCAACAAGGCCAACACACCACTACTTTTGCTGAAATGTTTGATTTGAGTTTTGGGGCTCATATCATCGATACCCCAGGCATAAAAGGCTTTGGTGTAGTCGATATGGATTCCGCAGAACTAGATCAGTACTTTCCTGAAATGTTTGTCATTAAATCTGATTGTAAGTTTCACAATTGTCAACACCTGCACGAACCTCAGTGCGCAGTAAAAGCGGCTGTGGATGCGGGTCTCATTGCTGCTTCACGCTACAAATCGTATTTGCAAATTCTTGAAGGCGAAGATGTGAACTACCGAACCGATTCATACGATTAACAATGAGAGCAGTCATTCAAAGAGTTTCAGAAGCCAGTGTCGCTGTCGATCAGAAGATCGAAGGTGAAATCGCTGAAGGCTTATTGATATTTCTAGGAATCGTTCCTGAGGACACTTCGGAAGACCTTGAATGGCTGAGTAAAAAAATTGTAAATCTTAGAATATTTGACGATAACAGAGGGGTAATGAATCTATCCTTAAAGGAACAAAATGGTGCCGCTCTGGTCATAAGCCAGTTTACCTTGCATGCCCAGACCAAAAAAGGAAATCGCCCGAGCTATATAAAAGCCGCACGACAAGATATCGCAATCCCACTTTATCAGCAGTTTATAATACAATTAGAAAATGATTTAGGAAAAGAAATTCAAACGGGAATTTTTGGCGCAAATATGCAAGTTTCGCTTCTAAATGATGGACCTGTTACTCTAATAATTGACAGTAAAAACCGTGAATAATTTTAGAGGTTTTTATTTGAAATCAGAGCCACAATACTTAATTTAGTAAAAGGTAAAATTAAGAATGATGAACATTCAAAATGCACAAAAAATTGTAGACCAATGGATAAAAACCCACGGGGTCCGCTATTTTAATGAATTGACCAATATGGCCCAGCTTACAGAAGAAGTCGGTGAGGTTGCTCGAATCATTGCCCGCCGCTACGGTGAACAAAGCGAAAAAGAGTCAGATAAAAGCAAAGATTTAGCAGAGGAGTTGGCAGATGTTCTTTTCGTAGTTTTGTGTTTGGCTAACCAAACTGGGGTAGACTTACAGGCCGCTTTTGATGCTAAATTAGAACTAAAAACCAAACGCGATCACGATCGTCACCACGCCAATAACAAGTTAAAATAACTGTGCAAATTTTTTTAAAAAAGTCAAAGATAAATGCCTTTTCAGTACTTAAAATTACAGGCTCTAAAAGTGAATCTAACAGAGTTTTGCTTTTACAAGCACTTTATAGTGGGTTAAAAATAAATAATTTATCAAATTCTGACGACAGCCAATTAATGCAAAAAGCAATTGCGTTTCAATCCTCAGTGGTAGACATCCACCACGCTGGGACAGCCATGCGTTTCCTTACAGCTTACTTTGCAACCCGCGTTGGAAAAACAACCACCTTGACTGGTTCCAAGCGCATGCAAGAGCGCCCAATTAAAATATTGGTAGACGCCCTTAATTCCTTGGGCGCTTCAATAACCTACATAAAAAATGAAGGCTATCCTCCAATTTTGATTGAAGGCAAAAAACTCTCTAACGATAGGGTGTCTCTTAAAGCGAATGTAAGTAGCCAGTATATCTCTGCATTGTTGCTCATAGCCCCAACCTTAGATGGTGGCCTGTCTTTACATCTAGAAGGAAAAATAACCTCTATCCCTTATATTAAAATGACTTTGGCGTTGTTAGAAAATTTGGGGGTACAAACAAGTTTTAAAGGCAATACTATAAAGGTACAGTCTTTTAAAAATGAGGTTTTTAAAACCTTTACTATCGAGTCGGATTGGTCCTCAGCCTCCTATTTTTACAGTCTGGTTGCCTTGAGCCCCGTTCAGACACAAATAGATCTTACTTCTTATAAGTCTCACAGCCTCCAAGGAGATGCTGTTTTGAGTGTCATTTACAAACAATTGGGTGTTGAAAGCAAATTTGAGGGTACCACACTTTCCTTAAAGAAAATTGGGACTGCTTTACCCAGGTGTCTAAAATTGGACTTATCAGATGCCCCTGACATAGCACAAACGATTGCCGTCAGTTGTCTAGGCCTGCAAATACCGTGTGATTTAACAGGTTTACACACCTTAAAAATCAAAGAAACAGACCGCTTGGTAGCCCTTCAAAANGAAATTAAAAAATTGGGATCNACTGTNGAAATTACGGACAACAGCTTGTACTTAAATCCTCCCACTGCCCTAAATTCNAAGGTAAACATCGCAACTTACAATGACCACCGTATGGCCATGGCNTTCGCTCCGCTTGCGCTGAAAACAGACCTGTATATTGAAGATTCTGAGGTTGTTTCAAAATCTTATCCCGATTTTTGGAAAAACCTTGAAATGTTAGGTGTTGAAATACATTAAATAAAAATAAATCTNCAATTACTTGACAACCCCCATNCGGCAATTGTATATTTGCAACTTGTAAAAAAACAAACCTATGAAATTATCCCACTTTAGTTTTGAATTACCCGATGAACTCTTAGCAGAATATCCTTCAGAGAATAGAGATGAAGCGCGCTTGATGGTTTTGAATAGAGAAAAACAAACCATAGAGCATAAATACTTTAAAGACCTCATCGATTATTTTGAANAAGAAGATGTGATGATTTTAAACAACACAAAAGTATTTCCAGCNCGGTTGTTTGGTAATAAAGAAAAAACCGGTGCGCGTATTGAAGTATTCTTGCTTCGCGAACTCAATTCAGAACAACGTCTTTGGGATGTGCTGGTAGATCCAGCCCGTAAGATTAGAATTGGGAACAAACTGTATTTTGGTGAAGATGAAAGTTTGGTAGCTGAAGTCATTGACAACACGACTTCAAGAGGAAGAACTTTACGCTTTTTGTTTGATGGTTCTTATGAAGAGTTTCGCTCCAAATTAAATGAACTTGGTCAGACCCCACTTCCAAAATATATTAAAAGAGAAGTAGAGCCCGAGGATGAAGACCGTTACCAAACCATATACGCTAAAAACGAAGGGGCTGTTGCCGCACCTACTGCCGGACTTCATTTTTCAAAACACCTTTTAAAACGCCTTGAAATCAAGGGCATTGACTTTGCAGAAGTTACCCTGCATGTTGGGTTGGGCACTTTTAACCCTGTTGAAGTAGAAGATTTATCCAAGCATAAAATGGACAGTGANGAAATTATTGTTGACAAACAAGCGACACAAACAATCAACAAAGCCTTAGTTGGAAAGCGTCGAATTTGTGCTGTTGGAACCACAGTAATGCGCTCTATTGAAAGCTCCGTTTCATCCAGTGCAACACTGAATGAATTTTCAGGATGGACCAATAAATTCATTTTTCCTCCTTATGAATTTTCAATAGCCAATAGTATGATTACTAATTTTCATACACCAAAGTCGACCCTTTTAATGATGACAGCTGCTTTTGGAGGCTATGATTTTGTAATGAAAGCCTACGAAGAGGCAGTCAAAGAAAAATACAAATTTTACAGTTATGGCGATGCCATGCTAATTTTATAAATATACAAAGCCTCTTAGTGAGGCTTTTTTTTCATTGTGAGTGTAGTAAAAAAAGACATAAGAGCGCTATCAAAAGATGATTTGATGGCCTTTTTCACCCAAAATTCAGCGAAAGCTTTTCGGGGGAAACAAGTTTATGAATGGCTTTGGAAAAAGGGCGTTCATCGTTTTGAGGATATGACCAATATTTCAAAACAAAATAGGCAATTGCTTGAAGCCTCTTTTACAATTAATCACATCGAAGTGGATACCATGCAACGCAGCAGCGATGGCACGGTCAAAAATGCTGTGCGCCTTCATGATGGTCTTATTGTAGAATCGGTTTTAATTCCTACGGCCAAGCGCACTACAGCTTGTGTGTCTTCGCAAGTAGGTTGTAGTTTAGATTGTAAATTTTGCGCNACTTCAAGGCTTAAACGCATGCGAAATCTAAATCCCGATGAAATTTATGATCAAGTGGTTGCCATTGATAAACAAAGCCGTCTTTTTCATAATAAAAAGCTAACAAATATTGTATTTATGGGGATGGGAGAACCTCTCATGAATTACAAAAATGTTTTAAAAGCCATTGANAAAATCACTTCCGATGAAGGTTTGGGAATGTCTCCGAAACGCATTGTTGTTTCCACTTCTGGAATCCCAAAAATGATAAAAAAAATGGCGGAAGATGCCGTTAAATTTAACCTTGCAGTCTCTTTGCACTCAGCCATTGATGAAGTGCGCACCCAAATCATGCCTTTTAACAAATCATTTCCATTAAAGGAATTGCGGGAAGCTTTAGAATTTTGGTATGCCAAGACCAAGCGAAGAATAACCTACGAGTATGTTGTTTGGAAAGGTGTCAATGATAAGACCAAAGACATTTTAGCGTTGATTGATTTTTGCAAATTTGCCCCTAGTAAGGTCAATCTTATTGAATACAATCCCATTGATGATGGCATTTTTCAACAAGCCAAACCTTCGGTTATTGATCAGTATGTATCTATGTTAGAAGCTAAAAATATTACTGTTACAGTGAGACGTTCAAGAGGGAAAGACATCGATGCGGCTTGTGGTCAGTTGGCCAATAAAGCCTAATGTTATGGGGATGGATTAGGGATTTTAGAGTGGATTGTGTTGATCTCTTTCACTGTGTCTTCGTCTAATTTTGTATGGATGCTGTCAATATTTTCTTTTAATTGTTCCAATGTGGTGGCTCCAATAATATTACTTGTCACAAATGGCCGCTCGCTCACAAAAGCCAAGGCTAGGGTGGTGAGAGACAACCCCAATTCTTTAGCGAGCTTGAGATAGGCTTTGGTCGCTTCTATTGCTTGTTCACTGCTGTACCTTGCAAACCTTGGAAATAAATTCAATCGTGCATTTTTGGCTGCAGTTCCTTCAATATATTTTCCAGATAAAACCCCAAAAGCCAGTGGCGAATAGGCTAAAAGACCCATATTTTCCCTCAAGGAAATTTCAGCTAAATCGCCTTCAAAAACCCTGTTTAATAAAGAATATGCATTTTGAATGGTGCTTATTTTGGGCAGCTTGTCCTTCCGTACTTCTTCTAAATAACGCATGCTTCCCCAACTTTTTTCATTGGAGAGGCCATAGGCTCTAATTTTACCTGCTTTCACAAGTGCATTCAGCTCGTGAAGGACTTCATTAAAATTATCTACCCAAGGATCTTTTGCACTAGGCTTATAATCACGCACCCCAAAGGTGTTTGTTTGTCTTTCCGGCCAATGCAGTTGGTATAAATCGATGTAATCTGTTTGCAGTCTTTTCAGTTCTAAATCAATAGCCTGTCTAATAGCATCGCCCTTAAATCCAGTCGTTCGAATGTGTACGGTGTAATCTCCAGGTCCTGCAATTTTACTGGCCAGTACAATTTTGTCTCTATTTTGCTTAATTTTCAGCCAATTTCCAATGATCTTACTTGTACGCCCCTGGGTTTCTTTGGTTGCCGGGACCGGGTAGAGTTCTGCAGTGTCAAAAAAATTAACCCCTTTTTCAACAGCATAATCCATTTGAGCGAAACCATCGGCTTCGGTATTTTGGTTGCCCCAGGTCATGGTGCCTAAGCATATTTTACTGACTTTTATGTCTGAATTTGGAAGCGTTGTGTATTCCATTAATTCCCATTTAAAAGTTTAGAAATTTCATCGAGTTTGGGGGTTAAAACCACTTCAATACGTCTGTTTTTGGCTTTACCTGCAGCGGTGTCATTGCTTTCCACAGGCGCATATTCGCTTCGCCCTGCTGCCGTTAAATTATTGAGTGAAATGGCTTTATTTTCACTTAAAATTGATATAATGGCCGTGGCGCGTTTGGTAGATAAATCCCAATTGTTTGCAATTTTCCCGCCGTTTGAGAAAGGGACATTGTCTGTATGGCCTTCAATCAAAACAGCAATATCAGGATTTTCTGCAAGCACACTACCTAACTGCTCAATGGCATTTCGACCCTGGTTTCCAACAGACCAACTCCCAGATTTGAACAACAGTTTGTTTTCCATAGAAACATAGACTTTGCCATCGCGTTGTTCTACACTTAGACCTTTTCCTTCAAAAGCAATCAGCGCTTTGGAAATCGCATTTTTTAAATCGGTCATGGCTTGGTCTTTGGCTGTAATTAGCGCTTCAAGCTCAGCGATGCGTTCGGAACGCTCCTGCATATCTGCTTCCAATCGCATCAAGCGCTCATTTTCTAATGCGAGGGCTTCTTCTTTAAGCGCTAGCGCTTCTAAAAGGGCTCTATTTTTTTTCGCATTTTCTTCAAGAGCTTTAGAACTGTTTTGCTCAAGGGCAGCGTAAGCTGCATTTAATTGATTGTAATTTTTTTGGAGCATTCCCAAATCCTTCTCAAACTGATCTCTTTCATTTTGGGTGGCATCATACCTCGCTTGTAATGCATTCAATTGCGCTTGCAGTTTATTTTTTTCACCAATTTGATTGCTGTTATTGGATGCCAATGCATCATAATCAGATTTGAGTTGTCGGTATTTTACATCCAGTTCATTGAATGATTTTGAGGAAACGCAAGCTGTTGTGTTCAAAACAACAAGCATCAGAAGAATGATTTTTTTTTGCATGATTTAATTTGTTTTTAATTCCAATAAGACCGGACAATGATCGCTGTGTACGGCTTCTTTTAAAATGATTGCCCGCTTTATCTTCTGTTTTAAAGTATCAGAAACAAGGGTGTAATCTAGCCGCCACCCTTTGTTATTGGCCCTAGAATTTGCGCGGTAACTCCACCAGCTATATTGGTGAGGTTCTGTGTTTAAAGCACGAAAGGCGTCTGTAAAGCCACTCTTTAAAAAAGCACCCATCCAAGCCCGTTCTTCTGGCAAAAATCCGGATACGTTTTTATTGCGTACTGGGTCGTGAATATCAATGGCTTCATGGCAAATGTTGTAATCGCCACAAATCACAAGATTTGATTTTTCTTTTTTTAGTTCATCAATATAAGCTCTAAATAAATCCATATATTCAAACTTATGTTCCAAACGTTGGATGTTGGTTCCTGAGGGTAAATACAAACTCATAATGGAAACTTCAGGGAAATCTACGCGAAGATTTCTTCCCTCAAAATCCATAGAGGTAATGCCAGTTCCATAAATTATATTTTGAGGTTTTTTTTTGCATAAAATGGCCACCCCGCTATACCCTTTTTTTTGCGCACTGAACCAATAGTGGTAAGGGTAGCCTGCCGCTTCAAAAAGGCCTAGATCAAGTTGCTCTTTTTGCGCTTTAATTTCTTGTAAACAGATCACGTCAGGATCAGCAGCTACCAGCCATTCCACAAATCCCTTTTTTACAGCTGCCCGAATGCCATTTACGTTGTATGAGATGATTTTCATCAGATTGGTACTATAATTTTAGCTAAAATAATTAAAGCCTTACTTTTACACTAAATAAAAATAGCCATTTTTATTTAAAACTATCAACAAAATATTTTAGTGATATTGAAGTTTAAACATAGCATGCGCTTATTAAATACTTTCATTTTATTGTTGTCTTTTTTTTGGTCTTGGTCACAAGTTGAAGAACCGCTGATTCAATCCAAAAAAATAGCCGTTAAAGCGCAGTTAGTTTTGGACAGTGTTGGGGTCAATTCTTCTTATTTCAAAGTGCTAGATTTACAAAATAAGCCGCTGGCAGATTCGCTTTATACAATGGATTATAACACGGCTGTTTTAAGCTTTAAGCCTGCTGCATTGGATTTAGACTCTGTTAAGGTTCAGTATTTGAGGTTCCCAGATTTTATGACCCGTACTTACAAACAATTAGACACTGCCGTTATTGTAAATTCTACGGGGTTGCCAAGCAAGTTGTATCAACTTTCTAGGCCCAACGAGGATCAAGGCCCTATCCCATTTGATGGTTTAACAACTTCGGGAAGTCTTTCAAGAGGCGTGACCATTGGCAACAATCAGAATTCTGTATTAAACAGTGAATTAGACCTTCAAATTAGTGGGAAACTAAACGAAAAAGTTACGCTCAGAGCTTCCATACAAGACGCTAATATCCCATTGCAACAAAGTGGATATTCACAGCGTTTAGACGAATTTGATCAAGTTTTTATTGAAGCCTTTACAGACCGATGGTCCATAAGAGCCGGCGATATTGACTTAGAGAATTCAAGCTCTTATTTTGCTGAATTTTCTAAGCGTGTCCAAGGCTTGTTGGTGCGTTCTCGTTTTAAATCCAACACATCAGAAACTTCTGCTTTTGTCTCTGGCGCCTTGGTGAGAGGCCAGTTCGTCAGAAGTCAATTTACGGCTCAAGAGGGCAATCAAGGCCCCTACAAGTTAAAGGGTCCTAACAATGAATTGTTTGTGTTGATTGTTTCTGGCAGTGAAACCGTATATGTGAATGGTTTGGCGATAGAACGCGGCGCTACCAATGATTATATTATCGATTACAATGCCGGAGAAATTGTATTTAATCCAACATTTCCTATTAATTCAGAAATGCGTGTTACGTTAGATTATCAGTACAGTGAGAGAAATTACACCCGATTTGTTGGATATGCTGGAGGACAATTTAGCACTAAAAAGNTTCAGCTAGGAATGTCATTTTACAATGAAAATGACTTGAAAAACCAACCGCTTCAGCAAAACTTAAGCAANNCCCAAGCGGATATTTTATCACAGGCTGGAGACGACAGGTCTTTAATGACAGCCCCCTCAGCCAGCCCACAAGAATTTTCTGAAAATCGGATTTTATATAAAAAAGAGCTTGTAAATGGTCAGGATATCTTTGTGTTTTCTAACAATCCAGATGACGATTTATACCAAGTTAATTTTTTGTCGGTAGGTAATCAGCAGGGAGATTATATATTGGTCAATTCCAGTTCCATTTCAAATATCTATGAGTACATTGCTCCAATTTCTGGGCAACCACAGGGGAATTATGCACCTATTGTACAATTAGTGGCACCAGTAAAATTACAATTGGCAGTCCTTAATGGACGCTACAATCCCTCCAAAAAAACACAACTTGACTTTGAACTGGCTGCCAGCCGAAANGATTTNAATTTATTTTCGAACTTATCGGATAGCAATAACGATGGTTTGGCTGCCCGCTATGATATGACGCATCAGCTATTGCGTTCTTTGAAAGGTTGGACCATTGATCTTTTTTCAGGGTTAGACTATATTCATAAAGATTTTAGGAATATACAAACCCTTTACAATCCAGAATTCAATAGAGATTGGAACCTCGACAACCCTTTGGGAAACGGAATTGCCTCAGAAATGGGAACTCAGTTGTTTGCGAAAAATGCTATTGCCTTATCAAAAGCTGAGGTAGGGCAAATTAATTATGCTTTTCAGTATTTGAATTTCTCTAAAAACTACAGCGGTAACCGCCATCTTTTAAGGGCTAATTTGAAAGCAGATAAACTAGAATTTCAAACCCATTCGAGTGTTTTAAAAACAAATAGCGATCGTACATCTTCCAATTTTTTAAGATCCATATCTCAACTAAAATACCAGGTAGGGAAGTTCTGGCCTGGGGTGAAATTCTCAACTGAAAACAATAAAATCGTTTCACAGATTGACAGCCAATTGGATTCACTCAGTCAAAGATTTTATTCTTACGAAGGGTTTTTAGGCGTTGGTGATTCTACCAAAGTTTTTGTAAAAGTAGGCTATGTTCACCGCGTTAATGACAGTGTTCAAGATAACCGTTTACAACGCGTTAATCAATCGGACACCTATTACTTAAATTCTAAATTAATCGCCTCAAAAAACACGGATTTAAGTCTGTTTGTCAATTACCGTCTTTTTAATTTAAAGACACAAGACCAATCGCT
>NYVA01000010.1 GCA_002684355.1 Formosa sp. | reverse complement strand
ACGCGCCAAAAAAAACAAAGCCAAAATCAAATATATTTTTGAAACTCACATCCACGCCGATTTTGTTTCTGGTCACTTAGATTTGGCAAAAAAAACAGCGGCGACCATTGTTTTTGGCCCCAACGCAAACACCCATTACGATTGCTACAATGCTGTAGATGGAGAGACCTTTAAAATTGGAAGCTTGACCCTGAAGGTGATACACACCCCAGGTCATACGCTCGAATCCGTCAGCTATTTATTGATAGATGTCGCCGAAAAAAATCATGCACTTTTCTCTGGGGATACGCTTTTTCTTGGGGATGTTGGAATTCCCGATGTAGCCCAACAATACAAGGACCTTAGTAAAGAAAAGTTAGCAGAAATGCTATTTGAGTCCTTACGTTCTAAAATTATGCCTTTAGAAGACAATATTATTTTATACCCTGCACATGGTGCTGGTTCTGCCTGTGGCAAAAACATGAGTAAAGAAACCATTGGAACACTTGGAGATCAAAAGAGCTCTAATTATGCGCTACGCTCTGATATGACTAAAGAAGAATTTGTCAGTGAAGTTCTAAAGAATATTGGTTCACCACCCCCCTATTTTATCGAAAACATTTTACTAAATAAAACAGGGTATACGGACCTTGATGTAATTTTATCAAAGAGCAATACTCCTCTTTCCGTTCAATTGTTTGAGGAATTAGCACAAAAAAAAGAAACCTTAGTTCTAGACGTAAGAACCCAACAAGAATTTGTAAAAAGTCACATTCCTGGAGCACTTTTTATAGGCCTTAACGGTGGTTTTGCTCCTTGGGTGGGAGCGCTCATTTCAGACATCAATCAGCCTATTTTGTTGGTGGTTCCAGAGGGTTGTTCTGAAGAAGCCATCACAAGACTGGCTCGAGTTGGTTATGACAATAGCCTCGGCTATCTTGAAGGTGGAATGTCAGCTTGGATCCAGGCTGGAAAAAAAACGGAACAAATCACATCCATAACAGCAAAAGAATTTGAACAGCGATTCAACACCAAGTCCATCGCCGTTTTAGATGTTCGAAAAGATGGAGAATACAACAGCGCACATTTAGAAGGGGATAATATAGAGCACCTTTCGTTGGATAGCATTCACCAAAAAATACAGGGTATTGAGAGTCAAAAAACTTACCATATTTATTGTGGTGGAGGGTACCGTTCGGTCATTGCAACTTCTATTTTAAAAGCCAATGGATTTTCCAATGTTATAGATATTGCGGGCGGATTTGCAGCTCTTAAGAAAANGCAGCTACCAATAGCCAATGGGGTTTGCAACGCCTAGTAGAATCTTTNAAAGTTTGCTATATAATTTCGGCACTCAGCCCGGCTTCGAGCAATTTAGAACAGCGAGGCTTTAAATCACTGTAGGGACCTGTTTTGACGCTGCATTTCCCTTTGTAATGGACAAGAATTGAACATTGCTCGGCTTGTTCATAACTGTGGTTACAAGTGGCTACCAAAGTTTCAATGACGTGGTCAAAAGTGTTTACATCATCATTAAACAATACAATCTCATTGAAATTATCATTTAAATTTGAAACATCAATTGCCTCTTTAACTTCTTCTTTTGCAGCCATTATTGTTTTTTAAATTTTAGTGCCACCCAGTCGTTCCTAAAAATTTGCGCTTCAAAACTTAAATTACAATGTTTGCAAACCGCTTGGATTTTTGGGATGTCTTCTTTGTAAAACCCACTCAAAAATAAAAAACCATTTGCATTTAAACAAGTGGCATAAACAGGAATGTCATTGAGAAGAATATTGCGGTTGATATTGGCAATGATGACATCAAATGCTTGGGCTTTTAACAAGCTTGCGTGTCCCTTCAAAACACGGATGTTTTGACAAGAATTGCGGCGAATATTTTCGAGACTGTTTTGATAACACCATTCATCAATGTCAATAGCCTCTACTGAACTGCTTCCTTTCTTATCTGCTAAAATGGCCAAGACAGCCGTACCACATCCCATATCCAAAACAGATTTATTTTTTAAATCTGTATCCAACATAAACTGAATCATCATATGGGTGGTTTCGTGATGTCCGGTTCCAAAACTCATTTTAGGTTCAATGACAATGTCAAATTCGTGACCCGCTGAATCATGAAAAGGGGCTCTGATGCAACAACGCCCATCCACTATAATGGGTTTAAAGTTGGCTTCCCACTGGGCATTCCAATTGACTTGTTCGATTTCTTCAATACGATAGCTTATAGAGAATTCGTCGTTTTCTAAAATTTGTAAGGTTTCTAAAATGCTGCTATAATGGTCTTTTTTTTGAATGTATGCTGAAAGCCCCTCGGAAGTTTCAACAAAACTTTCAAAACCCAAAACACCAAGCTCAGCCATGAGAATTTCATTACCAGGAACTGGGGGTGAAGTGTCAAAATGATAAGCAATATAAAGCGGGGTGGTCATGTGTTAAAACGCATTGACAATGGCAGTAAAGTGTTCTGCGTCAAGGGCAGCACCTCCAATCAAGCCTCCATCCACATCTGTTTTTGAAAAAATCTCTTCTGCATTGGAAGATTTAACACTTCCGCCATAAAGAATAGAAACAGAATCTGCGAGACTTTGCGCATAGGCATTGGCCAATGTTTTTCTTATAAAAGCATGCATGTCTTGTGCTTGGTCTGGTGTAGCAGTTTCACCTGTACCGATGGCCCAAACAGGCTCATAGGCCAAAACAATTTGACTCCAAGCAGCTTCAGGCAAATGAAAAAGCGCTTTTTTAATTTGACTTTCTACCACAGAATTTTCATTTCCCGACTTGCGGTCTTTTAATTCTTCTCCAAAACAAAAAATGACGCGCATTTCATGCGCCAAAGCGGTATCGACTTTTTTGGCCAGTAAATCATCCGATTCGTTAAAATAGGCGCGGCGTTCGCTGTGACCTAAAATAACTGTTTCTACACCTATACTTTTCAACATAGCGGCACTGACCTCACCGGTATAGGCACCGCTTTCCGCAAAGTGCATATTTTGAGCTGCCACTTTAATAGAACTTCCTTTGAGTGCGTTAATAGACGCCAAAAGATTGGTGAACGGCGGGGCTATAATAACCTCAGTATAAGAATGTTTGTGTTGACCAAGAAGTTTTGAAACCAATATTTCTGAGTCTACATAGTCATTATTCATTTTCCAGTTTCCAGCAACAATTTGTTTTCTCATTTTAAATATTTTGTTAAGTTTTTATCGGATGTTTTAATTGCTCTGTATACGACTATGTCGCCTTCCGAATTCACAATTATAAAGCGTGGAATCCAATCCAAGTCTAAAAATGTACCCATAGGACCTTTCCAACCTGATGACATAAAATAATGATCGCCTTCAAGCGCATAGCGGCCAATTCCTTTTTTCCAAGCTTTTATGGATTTATCTAAAGACAGAAAAATATAAACCAGCTCTGGGTATGCGGCTTGAAGTGCTTTTATTTGTGGAAGACTCTCTATACAATCTTTACACCAAGAGGCCCACACATCAATAAAAATCGTTTTTCCAACATTTTGATCCAAAATGGTTTCAAAGGAAACGGAGTTACCATCTAATGCTTTAAAGGTTTCCGCTAGGGCGGCCTCTGAGAAAGTTGTCTTAGGGGCCGATTGACAATTTAAAAAGGTATTTATACAAAGGAAAAGTAAGAAGGCTTTTTTCATATCAATTGAATTTTATTTTTGGGTTTAAGTATGCGTACAGCAAATCAACAAAAATATTTAGAATGACAAAGATAGTGGCAATAATTAAAACAGCCCCCATTATGACGGGTAAATCTAAGGTGTTTAAGGCATTTACAATTTCTTTACCCAAGCCGTTCCATCCAAAAACATACTCCACAAAGACAGCGCCTGCCAACATAGATGCAAACCAGCCTGAAATGGCGGTAACCACAGGACTCAGGGCATTTTTAAACGCATGCTTAAACAACACTTTTCTTGGACCAAGTCCTTTGGCTTTTGCGGTTTTAATATATTCTTGGTTGTAAACTTCCAACAAAGAATTTCGCATCAGTTGAGACACGACTGCTAAAGGTCGAATTCCCAAAACCAAAGCAGGCAATATTAAGTTTTTTAGTTGTAAGCGATTGGCTTCTCCAAAATCATCCAGTTCATACAAACTTCCGGTCATTTCAAGGCCTGTGTATTCATGCCAAACAAATCCAAAAATCCAAGCGGCAATAATGGCCGTAAAAAAAGAAGGTAAACTCATGCCAAGCGTGCTAATGACCAAGATGCTTCGATCTTGCCATTGGTCTTTATAAAGTGCCGACACAAGCCCTAAGAAAAGCCCTAGCACAAGGGCTATACTAATAGAAGCCGCGGCCAAAATAAAGGTATTTGGAAGCGTTTCTTTTAGAATTTGAGTGACTTTTTTTCCTTGTTTTGTAAAGGAACGGCGCAAAAATGGATATTTGACAACCCAACTTCCATTGTTTAGTTTTATCAAATGCCTGAACGTATAATTAACGGACTCTAAGCTAGTGTAATGGTCTGGACTGTGCCAGTGAAAAGACAGTGGGGAAAGATCGTTTAAATAGTATCCGTATTGAGTTAAAAGTGGTTGATCAAACCCATATTTTTTTTGAACGATGGCCAATTGGTCTTGATCTTCATTTTGACCCAACATCATCCGAGCAGGATCACCTGGTAATACATTGAAAAGAAAAAAAACAACGGTCACCACTCCAAAAAGGGTCAGAAGGGTATTGGCTGTCTTTTTAAAAAGATAAATTCCCAAAATTACAATGCTAAATCTTCAATGTCATTCCAATGAACTTTTTGCTCCACAGTGCCGTCGTTAAGCTGTAAAACACCAGGGTTCGCGCGAACGACTGTCTTTAACGCTTTTTCATCACATAAGTAAAATTCAAAATTCAAGTCGTAATCAGATTGAATTCTTTTTTTGACCTCCTTGCCTGAAGCACTCAATCCTATGACGGTATAGCCTTTGTCTAAAGCTTCGTCTGAAAATGCTTTTAATTTCTTTAGGCCCGCTACCTCAGCAGTGTCTAAATTATAGGCTACAATCATTAGCAAACGTGGTTCGGCTAAAAAGAATTGTGTCAAATCTTCTGCATCGGTTTCAATTGAAAAATCTAAAATAGATGGCTGATAGCCTTCAGAAATGATTTTGGTTTCAACACCAACATAGGTCCCATCAATATTTGGATAGGAACCGTTGGTAACAACTTCTTGTAATTGACCATTGATCTCAAAAGTCCATTTAAATTCCTGGACTGCTTTGGGCGCATTTTCAGGCGTACTCATGTTTTGAATGAGGTTGTCCCCTATTTTATAAGCACGAAAATCAATGCTCGGCAGGTGCATCAAGACATGGTATCCAAAAGCGAGACTGAGAATTAAACTCAGACTGGCAATTAAATTTATTATCCAAGGTTTAAAAATGGGTTTAATGTTGTTTTTACCATAAAAAATCAAAAGAATAAGCCCTAATAATACCACATCTTTGGAAAAACTTTCCCATGGCGTTAGTTTCAAAGCGTCACCAAAACAGCCACAGTCTTTGACTTTATCAAAATAGGCGGAGTAAAAGGTTAAAAAGGTAAAAAAGACAATCATGGTCAACAGGCTCCAAAGGGTGAATTTGCACTGGTAACCGATCAAAAGAAAAACTCCCAACACAACCTCAAAAACAACCACAAAAATTGAAAGTGCCAAAGCGTATGGCTCCAAAAATGGAAGGTTCAAGACTTCTACACTAAAATACTCTTGAAGTTTATATGAAAAACCAATGGGGTCATTGAGTTTGATAAATCCTGAAATGATAAAGAGTACGCCAACAAAAATTCGAGCAATGGGGATTAAAATTTTCATTCGTTATTGTTTAAATGAATCATAGCAAAAACAGCATAATTGATAATGTCTTGGTAATTGGCATCAATCCCCTCACTGACAAGGGTTTGGCCTGAATTGTCTTCAATTTGTTTGACACGCAGCAGTTTTTGTAAAATAAGATCTGTTAAAGAGCTGACCCGCATATCACGCCAAGCTTCTCCGTAATCGTGATTTTTATCCAGCATCAATTGTTTGGTCTGGGCAATTTTGGTGTCGTAATCCAATAAAGTTTCTTCGTTAGTGAGATCGGGTTGTTCTGCAATTCCGCGTTCAATTTGTATCAGAGCCATGATGCAGTAATTAATAATTCCTATGAATTCACTCATAGCTCCCTCATCGACCCGTTGGGTTTTATTTTGTTGCAAGCCGCGAATCCGCTGGGCTTTGATAAAAATTTGATCGGTCAAAGAGGGCAACCTTAAAATACGCCAAGCGCAACCGTAGTCTTTCATTTTCTTTAAAAATAAATCCCTACAACGACTTACAATGGCATCGTATTGTTTTGAGGTATTTTGCATAAATTCGATTGAAATTTCCGTAAATTTCGCTTAAAATTTTCAAACCATCAAAATTTAAGGTTTAAACTTTAAAATTGAATGAATTCAACTAAAAACAACCGCGGTTTTAGCATTAATTGCAAAGGGGAACTGATAGATTTATCGCATCCGAAAGTGATGGGGATTTTAAACATCACTCCAGATTCTTTTTATGACGGAGGGCGTTTTAAGGACTCGAAAACCATCCTGAATCAAGTTGAAAAAATATTAATTGAAGGCGCTACATTTATTGACATTGGCGCTTATAGTTCACGCCCAGGAGCAAACTTTGTCTCGGAAGAAGAAGAGCTACAACGCATCACTCCAATGGTCGATTTGATTTTGAAAACCTTCCCAAATTGCAGAATTTCTATAGACAGCTTCCGATCTAAAGTCATCAAAGAATGTACAGATATGGGTGCGGCAATTTGCAATGACATTTCAGCGGGAAAATTAGATCCAAAGATGATGGAAACGGTTGGAAAATTAAAGATTCCTTACATCATTATGCACATGAAAGGTACGCCGCAAAGCATGCAAGAACAGAACCAATACAAACATATTGTCAATGATGTTTATTATTATTTTTCAGAACGCATACAAGCCGCAAAAGCCCATAAAATTAACGACCTCATTATAGATCTTGGATTTGGGTTTGCTAAAACACTGGATCAAAATTATGTCCTGTTAAACCAGATGGATTATTTCAAAAATCTAAACTGTCCTATTCTTACTGGAATTTCTCGGAAATCAATGGTTTATAAAGTCTTAGAATCCACAGCCTCTGAAGCACTCAATGGCACCACCGCCCTAAACATGACGGCTTTGATGAGCGGCTCTAAAATTTTAAGAGTCCACGATGTTAAGGAAGCTTTAGAATGTGTAAAACTCTACAACGCTTTGACCAAGGCATCCTGAATCTTAAATTTGGTTTTATTTAGTATCTTTAAAAAAAATATTTCAACTTGGAAATTCTCAAAGAGCTGTTAGATTTCAGTGTTTTAGATGTTATTGACATCGTCTTGGTAGCACTTTTACTGTATTATGTCTATAAATTGATTAGAGGTACTGTCGCCATTAATATTTTTATTGGTATCGTCATTTTCTATCTCTTTTTTCTTCTTGTGGACACCCTTGAAATGCGCATGCTTTCAAAAATATTGGGCGGGTTTATGAGCGTTGGAATCATTGCGCTTATTGTTGTATTTCAACCTGAAATTCGAAAATTTCTATTGATGATTGGCTCTACCAACTTTGGTAAAAAAAGTGCTATTCTAGGCCGGTTTCAGTTTTTAACCAGCTCTGTTAGAAAAAATAATACCAATGCCAATGATATCGTAAAAGCAGCCACTAAAATGGCCAGTACAAAAACTGGAGCTATAATGATTTTGGAACGCAATAACAACCTTGATTTTTTGGTAGAAACAGGTGATCAAATGAACATTGAACTGACCCAACCCATTCTAGAAAGTATTTTTTTTAAAAACAGCCCACTCCATGACGGCGCTATAATAATATCAAACAACATCATTAAGGCAACACGTATCATTCTTCCTGTAAGCAATCAAAAAGACATCCCCGCACACTTTGGTTTAAGACATCGCGCTGCTATTGGGATTACAGAAAAAACAGATGCTTTAGCCATTGTTGTTAGTGAGGAATCCGGCCAAATATCTTACATCAACAATGGGGCGTTTATCATTTACAAGAATACCCAAGAACTCATTGAAAAATTAGAAGCTGAACTGGTTTAGTGTTCCTGCTTCAAAAATTGTGCTTTATACAGTCCACTGTAGACTCCTTCCTTGTTTTTAAGTAAACTGCTGTGGGTTCCCATTTCAATAATCTCTCCAGCATCCAATACAATTATGACATCCGCTTTTTGAATGGTCGCCAAGCGGTGGGCAATCACAATGGAGGTCCGGTCTTTTGTGATTTTTTTAGTCGCTGCTTGAATGAGCTGTTCTGAGTTCGAATCAATGGATGCTGTGGCTTCGTCCAAAATCAAGACTTTAGGGTTGGTTATATAAGCTCTTAAAAAAGAAATCAATTGGCGCTGACCAACGGATAACATCACACCTCTTTCTTTTACATTGTAGCGGTACCCCCCTGGTAGATTTGTTATAAAGTCATGAATCCCAATTTGCTTAGCGGCGTCTACTACAGCAGCTTCAGAGATTTGTGAATTTCCAAGGGTAATGTTGTTAAAAATTGTATCGGCGAATAAAAAAACATCTTGAAGTACCACGGAGACTTGTTTTCGTAGCGATTTGAGTGGAATCGATTTTATATTGGTTTGATCAAATAAAATCTGACCTTTGTCAATTTCGTAAAACCGATTGATTAAGTTAATTATAGTGGATTTTCCAGCCCCCGTGGACCCAACGATTGCAACGGTTTGACCGGGCATGACTTTAAAAGAAACACCCTTGAGAACAGCTTCATTTTTCACATATGAAAAGTGAACATTTTTAAATTCAATTTTACCACTAAATTCTTTCAATGATTCATTCCCTAAATCTGAAATATTGGAATTTGTATCCAAGACTTTAAAAACCCGATCAGCTGCTACCATTCCCATTTGAAGGGTATTAAATTTATTTGCGATTTGATGCAAGGGACGAAACATCATGGGAACCATCATGATAAAGGCCGCTAAATCTCCAACAGAGGCTGTTTGCTCAAAAACTGTATTTAGTCCTCCCAACCATATGATAATCCCAAGGGTAATGGAAGTCAATAACTCTGCAATTGGAAAAAATACTGAATTGTACCATACGGTCTTAATCCATGCTTTTTTATGGCGCTGATTAATTGCTTCAAAGCTTTTAAACTCAATCATCTCCCTTGCAAAAAGTTGAACAATCTTCATGCCGGTCAAACGCTCTTGAACAAATGAGTTTAAGTTTGACACTTCATTTCTAACCTCTTCAAAAGCTTTTTTCATGTATTTTTGAAAAATTTTTGTCGCTATCAATATGATCGGAAGGGTGAAGAATACTACAATACTCAGTTGCCAGTTCATATAAACCATAACGGTGCCAACCACCAACATTTTAAGGATGTCACTAAAAATCATAAATAGCCCTTCTCCAAAAATATCGGCAATACGTTCCATATCTGTAACCGTTCTGGTCAACAACACTCCTACTGAGGAGTTGTCAAAATATTTCATTTTGAATGCCAGAATATGATTGAATAATTTGATCCTGATATCCCTAACAACTGACTGGCCCAACCAGCTGGCCGTATAAATAAATATGAGATTGCATAAGACTTCCATAAATAGCAAAGCAAACATCCAAAGTATATACCTCAAAAATCCAGGCTGTAATTGTTGCTCAATGTTTACATCCATGGCCATTTGCAATACTTTTGGCCGCAAAGCCCCAAATACTGCTAGTCCAATAACTGTAATGAGGGCCAAAACAAAAATTGGATAGTACGGCTTGGTATAGGCCAAAAGACGGCCAAAAAGAGGCGCATCAAAAACAGTTTGTTTTGTTTTAGTCATTTAAATAAATTGAATTAGGGTATAAAATTTCCCTCAAATACAAACCTTTAGCTGGTGCAGAAGCGCCCGCATTTGAACGGTCTTTGGATTCAATGATGTTTTTAAATTCATCCAAAGATGTTTTAGAAATTCCAACATCCAGCATGGTTCCTACAATAGCACGAACCATATTTCTTAGAAAACGATCTGCTGTAATTTTAAATTCTAAATGATTTTCGGTTTGAGTCCACTGGGCATGGCTAATTTGACATAAAAAGGTTTTTACATCGGTATGCATCCTTGAAAAACACTCAAAATCTTTATAACCCATCAAAATACGGCTTGCTTTGTTCATAAGATTTACATTTAAAGGTCTGGTAAAACAATGGCGTTTATCGTGTTCAAAAACATCTTTAGTGGTTGTTATTTTATAAATGTAGCTTCTGCTCGTGGCATCAAATCTTGCGTGGGCCTCTTTGTGAACGTTTTTAATAGCGTTTACCACAATGTCCTTTGGTAGAAAAGCGTTAAGCTTATACCGCATTTGTTCCGTATAAAAACTTACTTCGGTATCGAAATGTGCAACCATTTGAACCGCATGAACCCCAGTGTCGGTCCGTCCTGCCCCCATACTATCAGTGGGAGATTTCAAAAGTACTGAAAGGGCTTTGTTGAGGGTTGCCTGCACAGTTACTGCATTGGGCTGTACTTGCCAACCGTGGTAATGGGTCCCATTATAGGACAAATCAATGAAATATCTCAAGGTATTTTGATACTTTTGTTGTTAGACCATCAAAGATAAGACATTGGTCTAAATACTGTTTTGAGTTTTCAAAGAATCCATGAAAAAAATTCTATTGCTTTCCGACACCCATGGTTATATAGGAGAAGATATCTTAAAACATGTCCATTGGTGTGACGAAGTATGGCATGCCGGTGACATCGGTTCTCTTGAAGTAACCGATGCACTAAAAAAATTAAAACCGCTGAGAGCTGTTTATGGGAATATTGATGGTGCTGCCGCCCGGACTGAATTTCCTTTGCATCAAAAGTTTACAGTTGAAGGTCTTAAAGTTTGGATCACCCACATTGGAGGCTACCCGAATCGGTATTCAAAGCCTATTCGAGACGTGATTAAATTTGAACGTCCTGGCTTATTTATTTCTGGACATTCCCACATATTGAAAGTAATGCCGGATAAAAAATTAAATTTACTTCATATGAATCCGGGTGCAGTTGGAAAACATGGATTTCACAAGGTGCGAACCATGTTGCGTTTCAAGGTATCCAAAAGAGAAATAAAAGAATTGGAAATCGTAGAATTTAAACGTTAAACCATCTCAATGAGTGAGCCTATGATTTATCTCAAGCGGTCGATAGATTTTATGAGAGCTTCATCTTTCTTAATGGCCTTATTTGCCAGTGCCAATAAAACGACAGAAACAACAGGGAGAAACAAGCCAATGCCATTCTCCAAATTTTGAAATTCTCTAGATAAATTAAATAATCGGTAAACAAATAATCCCAATAAAATTAAGTTTAATATAATATTTATACGACCCAATACAAATTGGGTTTGTCTGGTTTTGTATTTAAAAATAGTCCATACGGTAATTAGTGTCGAAGCCGCGAATAATCCTAAATATGTCGGATGGTCTTGTGCAAAATAAGAACTCGCATCAATCGTAAGCAATGGAAAAACGAAGGGTAAGGCGCCTGTACAAAGTGCCGACAGAAACAAATAAAGCGTTTGAATTCTTTGAACCATACCATATAGTTTTGCTGCTAAAGTAATCGTTTCTTTTTTATTTATTTCACTAAATTTTAAAAATAATGTTGTATCATTGTATAACAATTCAAGAGACCTCTTTGTCTCAACTATATTTTTTCATATCACTGCATACCGATTCCAAATTCAAATTGTTTCCCATAAAAAAATTATGTTGCAACGCAACAAAACCATATTTAAAAACTTAAATAATTACAACTAAATTATGTTAGAAATCTCAGAACTTAAAGAAAAAAAACTTCCTGAATTACAGGAAATTGCCAAAGGATTAAAAATCCCTAGATTCAGCAGCTTAAAAAAATTAGACTTGATTTATCAGATACTAGATGTTCAAGCAGCCAAGCCTTCCGACAATCAAAAAGAGGCTCCAGCCAAAGCTGAAAATCCGAAAACAGAACATTCCGCAAAGCCTGTACAAAATTCTCAAAAGGAAAACAAAGCTGCTCCGGCGGAAAAAAACAACAGAAATAACGAAACCTCGTTCAAAGAAAAAAACAACAACAGAGACCAAAACAACAATAACAGACAAAAACAACACAAAAAACAACACCACCAAAACAAGAATAACCATCATAAAAAAGAACATAACGGCAACAAGGACAATAGAAATCGCTATAAAGAGCCTGATTTTGAATTTGATGCTATTATTGAAAGTGAGGGGGTATTGGATGTCATGTCTGATGGATATGGGTTTTTAAGGTCTTCAGATTACAACTATTTATCATCTCCTGATGACATCTATGTGTCACAATCTCAAATTAGATTGTTTGGCCTGAAGAATGGAGATACCGTTCTTGGCCATGTACGTCCCCCAAAAGAAGGAGAAAAATACTTTCCACTTATCAAGGTGAGTAAAATCAATGGTTTGGACCCCCAGGTTGTTAGAGACCGTGTTGCTTTTGAGCATCTCACGCCTTTGTTTCCTAAAGAAAAATTTAATCTCGCTGAAAAACAAAATACCATTTCCACTCGAATTATGGATTTGTTTTCTCCAATTGGAAAAGGACAACGTGGTATGATTGTCTCTCAACCAAAAACAGGAAAAACAATGCTTTTAAAAGATGTCGCTAATGCGATAGCGGCCAACCATCCAGAAGTTTACCAAATGGTACTCTTGATTGACGAACGTCCTGAAGAAGTTACCGATATGCAAAGAAATGTTCGTGGAGAAGTGATCGCTTCAACTTTTGACAAAGAAGCACACGAGCACGTAAAAATTGCGAATATTGTTTTAGAAAAAGCGAAAAGATTGGTGGAGTGTGGCTATGATGTTGTCATCTTGTTAGATTCTATCACAAGACTGGCACGTGCTTATAACACTGTCCAACCAGCTTCAGGCAAAATTTTAAGTGGAGGTGTAGATGCAAATGCATTACACAAACCAAAACGCTTTTTTGGTGCTGCAAGAAAAATTGAAAATGGAGGATCGTTAACCATTATTGCGACTGCTCTTACAGAGACTGGGTCTAAAATGGACGAAGTTATTTTTGAAGAATTTAAAGGAACCGGTAATATGGAATTACAACTGGATCGAAAAATATCCAACCGCCGTATTTTCCCTGCCATTGATTTGACCTCTTCAAGTACAAGGCGAGACGACTTACTGTTGGATGAAAAAACCATTCAACGCATGTGGGTGATGAGAAAATACTTGGCGGATATGAATCCTGTGGAAGCCATGGAGTTCATCAACGACCGTTTCAAACAAACCCGAAACAACGAGGAGTTTTTAATTTCCATGAATGGATAACCAAAAATTAAGCATAAAAAAAGCCTTTCTAATAGGAAGGCTTTTTTTTATAATTTCTTTATAAGATTACAAGCTGGCAATGTGTTGCGCTAGCTTAGATTTCAAGTTTGCCGCTTTGTTGTTATGAATGATATTGCGCTTGGCAAGTTTATCAATCATGGAAGCTACAGAAGGAAATGCTTTTTCAGCTTTTTTCTTTGTAGTTATTTCTCGTAAAGCTTTTATTGCATTACGTGTTGTCTTGTGCTGATACTTATTTAGTATGCGCTTCGCGTTATTGCTTCTAATTCTTTTTAATGCAGACTTGTGATTTGCCATATTAATTTAATTTTTTATTTGTAGCCCGTAGGGGAATCGAACCCCTCTTACCAGGATGAAAACCTGGCGTCCTAGCCGATAGACGAACGGGCCGTTTTGTTTTGAATCGTGAAAACACAAAACAGCTACAATATTATTATTGCGGTTGCAAAAATACAACTATTTTTAAATGCTACAACTTTCGATATTGTTTTTTTGATTTATGTATAGAAATTAATACGCTTTCGCAAATAGAACACGCTGCTTTGAAAGGGCTCCCGAAAATACACACTTTCCCTCTTCTTGAGGAGCATCCATTGGAATACAACGAATGCTTGCTTTGGTAAGTTCTTTTATTTTTTGCTCTGTTTCTTCAGATCCGTCCCAATGTGCAGACACAAAACCACCCTTTGTTTCTAATGTTGATTTAAATGCTTCAAAATTGTCTACCAAAGTGATGTGCTGATCCCTAAATTTTAAGGCTTTTACATATAATGTATCTTGGATCTCTGCTATTAATTGGTTGACTTTAGATTGAAGTTTTTCTAAATCAATTGTTATCTTGGAAAGNGTATCGCGTCTGGCCAGCTCAACAGTTCCATTTTCTAAATCATTTGGGCCAATAGCGATGCGAAGCGGTACGCCTTGTAATTCATACTGTGCAAATTTTGCCCCGGGGCGTTGCGTGGTTCGGTTGTCGTATTTAACACTGATGTTTTTGGCGCGTAAAGATGTCATGATGGTATCGGCTAGCGCACTGATTGCATTGAGTTGATCCTCATTTTTGTAAATAGGAACAATGACAACGTGATAGGGTGCCAAATTTGGAGGTAATACCAAACCTTGATCATCACTATGGGTCATAATAAGCGCGCCCATTAGTCTTGTAGAAACCCCCCATGAGGTAGCCCATACATGGGCTTGAGATCCTTCTTTTGTCATGAATTTAACATCAAATGCCTTGGCAAAATTCTGCCCTAAAAAATGAGACGTACCCGCCTGGAGGGCTTTGCCATCTTGCATCAAGGCTTCAATACAATAGGTCTCCTCAGCACCAGCAAAGCGTTCACTTTCTGTTTTTGTACCTTGGATTACGGGGATGGCCATAAAATTTTCAACAAAATCGGCGTAGACTCGATTCATTTGTTTGGCTTCTTCTAAAGCTTCTTGCTTGGTCGCGTGTGCAGTGTGCCCTTCTTGCCATAAAAACTCAGCTGTTCTTAAAAAAAGACGCGTTCGCATCTCCCAACGCACCACATTGGCCCATTGGTTAATTAATATTGGTAAATCTCTGTAAGACTGAATCCAACCTTTATAGGTATTCCAAATGACAGCTTCACTCGTAGGTCTTACTACGAGTTCCTCCTCTAATTTTGCTTTTGGATCGACACGTAGTTTTCCAGGTTGGTCTGGATCATTTTGTAAACGATAATGTGTTACAACAGCACATTCTTTAGCAAACCCTTCTGCATTTTTTTCCTCAGCTTCGAAAAGACTTTTTGGAACAAAAAGTGGAAAATAGGCATTCTGATGACCCGTTTCTTTAAACATGCGGTCTAACTCTGCTTGCATTTTTTCCCAAATCGCATAACCATAGGGCTTTATAACCATACAACCTCGTACGGCGGAGTTTTCAGCCAAGTCTGCTTTTACAACCAATTCGTTGTACCATTTTGAATAATCTTCTGAACGCTTTGTAAGGTTTTTAGCCATATTGTTGTAATTTGGCATAACTATTGTGACAATAGCTTGTAAATACTTATGCTTTACAAAACTAAGTATTTTTAAAGTGTTCAACAATTTAATTTAATCCGAAATGAATTTTACTACTTTTCTCAAAAAAACAAATGCTTATTTGATTGTATTTATTGGTTTCAGCTTGGTAACGTCATGCGGATCCTATCAATATGTTGGTGTGTATGAAGACGGTATTTACGGAGATTTTGAAACACAAGATTACAACGTGAATGCAAATAACGATGTCTCCGAAAATGGTTCAGGAAACAGCTACTACAGCGACTATTTTAAAGGTAAATCAAACGAGTATAATAACGATCATGAGGCGATCTTTACAGATGCAGAAGATTATGACAGCAGCTACAGTCCAAATAATACAGCTAATAACAACTATGCTGGCTGGGGTCAAAACTCCGATTCTAATGTTATAATCAATATCCAAAGCAGACCAAATTACGGCATGGGATGGGGTTGGAACAATTGGGGTTGGAACAATTGGGGTTGGAACAATTGGGGTTGGAACACCGGATGGAATCGGTGGGGTTGGAATGCTGGATGGAACTGGGGATATCCAAATTATTATGGCTACTGGGATCCTTTTTTCTATAACGGATGGAACGCACCCAATTGGGGAGGCTATGGTGTGGGCTTCTACACGCCCTACAGAAATCAAAATATAGCTTATGTAAATGGCAACAGAAATAATGCTTTAAGTCGAAATTCAAGCTACCGATCAATCAGCTTATCAAACCGCAGTGCACTGGGAACTGTTTCAAGGGTAAGAAAAAATAACGCTGAAAGTACGAGAACTTCAGCCCGACAGTATAACACAACGCGTCCAACAGTCAGAACAACAACAAGGTCTGTGAGATCAAATAACGGATCTGTAACAACCACAACAAGGTCTATCAGAACGACATCAAAACCAAGAAGTACAACAAGTTCTAATCGCGCTACAACAAACACATCCCGCACAACGCCTAGAAGTTCTTCTTATTCAAGGTCTAGCTCGAGCTCCTCCTACTCTAGATCCAGCGGAAGCAGTTCAAGTTCAAGAAGAAGCACTTCTACCAGGCCCCGTAGAAACTAACATTTTAATTTTAAATAAAATGAAAAAAAATCTCATTTATATTTTTAGCTTGATGGTCATAAACCTTATGCACGCTCAAGATTTAGAAGATGCCATTAGATATGGTAGTGACCAGACCCAAGGAACCGCACGATTTAAGGCCATGGCAGGGGCCTTCGGAGCTCTTGGGGCAGACCTATCTGGAGTCAGTATTAATCCTGCTGGTGCCGCTATTTTTAACACCAGTCATGGTGTCTTGTCCGCATCTACGAAAACCAATACAAATGATGTAAGTTACGGAAACGGCATGGCAAATAGTTCATCAAATAATGTTGACTTACATCAAATTGGAGCTGCATTTGTTTTTAAAAATTACACCAAAAATTCCTCTTGGAATAAATTTGTTTTAAGTGTATTTTACGAAAGAACAAATGACTTCAATACACAATTCTCAGTACAAGGCACCTCCAACAACTCGGTATCAAGTTACTTTTTACAAAATGCCAACGGCTTACAATTAGGAGATATNAGTGCTTTTGAAGGGGAGACTATAACTCANGCTTACGCTGATATTGGATCGAGCTNTGGCTATCAAAATCAACAAGCCTTTTTAGGCTATAACAGCTATATTCTGGAACCTGTAAGTGAAGATTTAGACAACACGGCTTATGGATCGAATATTGCCCCTGGTACTTACAATCAACAATACGATTATTTATCGCTTGGAAATAGTGGAAAATTTTCAGCCAATATCGCCTTTCAATACAATGAAAATATTTCTTTAGGATTAAACCTAAACTCCCATTTTATCGACTTTGAAAAAAACACATTTTTATTTGAGGAAAACACCAATGCTGGTTCTACAATCAATGAGGTGAATTTTGAAAATAAACTCTACACAAATGGCGAGGGATTTTCATTACAACTTGGGACCATTATTAAATTATCTGNTGCGTTTCGCTTTGGCTTTAGTTACGATTCTCCGACTTGGCTTACGCTCCGCGAAGAGAGTACACAATATCTGTCAACATTTAGCGACATTGACAATCAAGGCTATGTTGTAAACCCAGCTGTTGTTAATATTTTCCCTGAATACAAACTCAAAGNGCCTGGAAAAATCACTGGAAGTTTGGCTTATGTGGTTGGAAAATTAGGCCTCATAAGTTTTGATTATGCACGAAAAAATTATGCAAATACTGCCTATGACTTTGGAAACAATCAAATAAATACGGTACTCAACAACGCCATTGATGAAAATTTTACTGTATCCAANTCCTACANNATCGGNGGNGANCTNAGNCAAAAGAAATTCAGTTTTAGAGGTGGGTATAAAANGATAGAAAGTCCCTACAAAAACAAAAGTTTGTGTGGTGACCTTAGTGGNTTTTCATTAGGTTTGGGTTATAACTTTGGTAATAGTAAACTGGATGTTGCTTACGTTNACACAAACAGAACTGCTTCTCAGGAACTTTATAGTTCAGGTAATTTAGGATCAACTGNTGTTGATACAAATATTTCAGATTTCACTATTTCTTTAAGTATAAACCTCTAATTTTATTAAACACACTGAAAAAAAGCCTTGTTTTAAAACAAGGCTTTTTTTTGTACAATTCTTTAAAATTAACGCTTCAGTGTAAAATGTCCTCTTAATTGTTTTGGATCTGCTGTATCCAGGTCATTATAATAGAGTAAAAACCAATAATCTGTGGTAGGCATTTTTTGACCATTGTAAGTTCCATCCCAACCCTCTCCTGCAGGCATGATTTGCTTGAGCAGCTTTCCAAAACGGTCGAAAATATAAATCTTAGAAGCCATTTGATCCGACAAGGCTTCAATATTCCAAGTGTCATTATAACCATCTCCATTAGGAGTGAAGTAAGCAGGGTAATCTATGACAACAACTACAAAAGATGTAATCCCACAACCATTCAAATCACGGACATTTACCGTACGCTCACCTGGCCTAACTCCAGTAAAGGTGCCGCTGTCTTGCCAAGGCCCCTGATCCAAACTAAACTCATATATTCCACTACCAGTGGCCGTAGCTATTATTGTATGAGAGTCTGCGAAATCTTCTGAACTAACTGTGGCTGTAACAGTTGGATTTTCACTTTCGCTTACAGTAAAAAATGCCAAAGTAGAGCAATTACTCCCAACTGTATTACTGACCTCAAGGCTGTAAACACCGATTTGATCAATTAAATAAGCCGCATCAGTACTCAAAA
>NYVA01000009.1 GCA_002684355.1 Formosa sp. | reverse complement strand
AGTTTACAATATTTACCAGCAATAACGACCCCAGTTCTGATTCTTAACGCATTGAACGACACTTTTTTAACAGAAACTTGCTACCCAAACGCCATTGCTGAAGATAATCCGTTTATTTATTTAGAAACCCCCAAACATGGTGGTCATGTAGGATTTATTTTGCCTGGCGGGGTCTATTACAACGAATTGCGTGCTGCGGAATTTTTCTTAAAATTCAAGTAAATGACTATAAACAAGGTTTAATGGAAAGCCCATAACATTGAAATAAGACCCTTCTATTTTTTCTACGCCAACCTGTCCAATCCAATCTTGAATCCCATAGGCGCCAGCTTTGTCAAGTGGTTTATAATTATTGACATAGAATTCAATTTCTTCGATTTTTAATTTCCTAAAAGATACTTTGGTTAAAGCATTAAAGGTCTTTTGTTTTTCTGTTGATGTAAGACATACCGATGTAATAACTTTGTGGGTTGAGTTACTCAGGTTTTGAAGCATTTCAATAGCATGCTTTAAAGAGTTTGGTTTGCCAATTGCAGTGTTCCGATGCCAGACGATAGTATCGCTAGTGATGAGTAAATCATTGGTTTTTAAATTTTCTTTGTAAGCATTGGCTTTCAAAATGGACAAATAATCTGAAATCTCATGACCTGATAGCTTTTGAGGATAAACTTCATCAACGGGTTTTACACAGATTTCAAAAGGTACTCCCAACTGTTTTAATAAATCTTGTCTTCTAGGGGAACCAGACGCCAAAATTAAACGGCGTTTGTTTAGGTGTTCTTTAAGCATTTCCTTAATCGTAATTGGCCTCAAATCCTTTCATCCAGTGTCCTTGAATCTTTAATATTTGCTCTATAATATCTCTTGCGGCACCATGTCCTCCATTAATATGAGAAATGTATTGAGCAGTTGCTTTGACTTCTGGTGCAGCGTCTTGTGGGCAACAAGGCAACCCAACCAATGACATGGCAGGTATATCTGGAATGTCGTCACCCATGTACATTATTTCATTTTTATCTACACCCAAATCCAACATTAGTTTTTTCAAGTTTTTAATTTTATCGTTTGCTCCGAGAATAATATTTTTTAGACCCAGACCTTCCAATCGTTTTCTAACCCCTTCATTACTGCCTCCAGAAATGATACAGACATTAAGCCCTGCATCAACAGCAACTTTCAATGCAAATCCATCGCGTGTATTCATTTTTCTAAGCATTTCTCCATCTGAAGTTACCAAAACAGAGCTATCTGTCAAGACGCCATCGATATCGAATACAAGGGTGGTTATATCTTTTAAAAGCGCTTTGTAATTTTTTTTAGCCATGAGTGTATTGAATAGATTGTGTTAGAATTTCATAAATTTTTTGATATTTTGGAGTACTCTCCAGCAATTTTAAATGCTGTTTAATGGTTTTTTTGTCGTTGCGTATGGCGGGGCCAGTTTGCGCCATGTAAGGCGATAGCTTTTGCAGTTTTTGAATGGTTTCCTGCATCAGGGGTTTTAAAACATCAAATTCTAGACCCTCACGATCTGTTAGTTCGTGTGCTATGCGGTAGAGTTGGTTTGTAAAGTTATTGACAAACACCGCAGATAAGTGAAGGGATTGCCGTTGTTCCGATTGTATAAAATAGGTTGGACTTCCCAGCGCTTCAGCAACTGATTTTAACAATTTTCGATCGCTCTTGTCTGTTGTTTCAATACAAATTGGGACGTTCACAAAATCTAAATTTGATGTCTTTGAAAATGTTTGCAAAGGGTAAAAAACGCCTTTTCTATTTTTTTTATTAAGATATCTCAGAGCAACACTTCCTGAAGTGTGAACAACCAAACGCTTTTCAAATGGTAATGCATTTGAAATGGCCTCAACAGCTGAATCGTTGACGGCAATGATGTAAAGATCTGCAGGTTTCAGTTGCATCAGGTCATTGCAAAAATCAACGCCATCTAGACCGTTTTCAGGGCCAATTTTTGATCGGTTGTAACATTGCTCCAAATGAAGGTTTTTTGTGGCATTAATAGCTTTGCAAAACTGTGTCCCGACCTGTCCTGCTCCTATGACTGAAATTGAAATCATTGAGCTAAATTACACCATTCTGTGATGTTTTAAAAGTGAAAACCGCGCTTTGTCTTATTTTTTAGTCAAATTACTGTTAAAACGGAACCATAAAAATTACTTTTTTGTAAAAAGTAAGTACCTTTGCTGCTCATGAAATTTTGTAGTTATTCAATGCTCAAAAAATTAGCCAGTATCCTTTTTTCAACCCGTCTTACAGCTATGCTGTTTATGATATATGCTTTGGCAATGGCAGTTGGAACTTTTATGGATCAGGGTCAAAGCACCTCGCCAACTCCTTTTTCAAGAACACTCATTTACAATGCTTGGTGGTTTGAAGCGATTATGGTGGTATTTATTGTTAATTTTGTTGGAAACATCTTCAAATACCGTTTGCTGAGAAAGGAAAAATGGGCAACACTCACTCTTCATTTATCATTTATATCCATTTTACTAGGCGCATTTATCACTCGATATTATGGATTTGAAGGCATGATGTCTATTAGAGAAGGGGCGACTGAAAATACTTTTTTGTCTCAAAAAACTTATCTAACAACCTACATCGATGGTGACTATCAAGTTAATGGTCAATTGTTGCGACGCTCAAAAAGCGATGCAGTTGATTTTTCTCCAAGACTAGAAAATGAGTATAAATTGGAAACCACATACGGAAATTCCCCAGTTTCAGTGGAGTTAATCGATTTTATTTCTGGTGCTGAAGAGGACATAGTCCCTGACGAAAATGGGGACTATTATCTCAAGCTTGTAGAGGCGGGTAGTGGTGCACCTCACAACCACTTTTTGAAATTGGGTCAAGTCAGTAATATACACAACGTACTTTACGCACTTAATAAGCCAACTTCTGGAGCCATTAATTTAACTTACTCCGAGGATGGGGGATTGACCATACAGTCACCTTTTGAGGGTGAATACATGACCATGGCTACGGGGCAGAAAGGGCGCTTGGTTAAAAACAGCGTTCAACCTTTGGCCTTAAGATCTAGATATCTGATAGGAAATCAAGCTATTGTGTTTCCAAAACCCGTTGTTAAAGGCGTCTTTGACGTTGTAAATAAATCTAAATTATTAAAAGGAGATGAAGACGGAATCGCTTTAAAAGTTACTGCTAGAGGTGAAACAAAAATCGTTAAATTATTAGGGGGTCAAGGCATCAACAATCCTTTTAAACAAATAAAGATTGGTGGTCTTGATTTTGCCTTTAAATATGGCTCTAAAGTCCTGAAATTACCCTTTAATATTAAACTCAATGACTTTATCGCGGAGCGTTATCCAGGTACTGAAAAAAGCTACGCTTCTTTTGAAAGTAAAGTAACTGTTTTTGATGCTGTGGATGGGGAATTCGACTTTCATATCTACATGAATAATATTCTAAAACACCGCGGATATCGTTTTTTTCAATCTTCTTTTGATCCCGATGAAAAAGGTACTGTCCTTTCTGTAAATCACGATTATTGGGGAACTTGGTTTACATATTTGGGTTATTATTTGCTTTATTTTGGATTGCTAGCTATTTTACTCAGCAAGGGGGCTCGAATGGAATTTTTAAGAAAACAATTGGATAAAATCAAAAGAAAAAAGGCAAATCTAACAGTTTTTTTGAGCTTAATTTCTCTTGGTCTTTCCGCACAAATTAACCATATTACAAATCATAAGTTTCAACGCCCCATCCAACAGCAGTTGGATTCCATTTTAGCGCAAAATATAACTCCTGCTACAGTTTCAGATCGCTTTGGGTACTTAGTCATTCAAGATGCCGATGGTAGAATGAAGCCAGTGAATACATACGCTTCAGAACTTTTGAGAAAATTATCCAAAAAAGACCACTACCAGAATTACACAGCCGATCAGGTATTTCTGTCCATGCAAGAGAGTCCTCAACTTTGGTACAATGTGCCAATTATTTATTTGAAATTAAAAAAGGCTGACACCATTCGAAGCATTATAGGGATTCCAAAAGATCAAAAATATGCTGCGCTTGTAGATTTCTTAGACATCAATTTAAACTACAAACTAGGGCCTTATTTAGAGGATGCCTATAGCGCCCAAGTTCCCACAGCCATTCAAAAAGAATTGAAAACAGCGGATCAACGTGTCAGTCTTCTCTTTAACACGCTCGAGGGCGATGCTTTGCGATTATTTCCAATTCCGTATGACCTCAATAGTAAATGGGTTTCACCAAGAGAATTTATTCAAGAAGATTTGGTTCTTAAAGACTCTTTATACGCCAATTTTATTCGTACTGGCTTCCTAGCGTATATGGCAACATTACAGAATGAAAAAGTTCAAAAAAAGGGAGAATTTTCTCAAAGTGATAAATTATTGGACGCGATCAAAAAAACTCAAGTCAAATATGGCGGTGAAGCCATGCTTTCAGATAAAAAAATCAATGCTGAAATTACTTACAATAAATACGATATTTTTAAAAAGCTCTTCAGTTTGTATATGTATGCGAGCAGTTTAATGTTTGTCTTATTAATTGTTCAGATTTTAAGAGATAAGAGTAAAATTTTAAATATTTCGATTAATGTTTTTAAAGCCTTGTTATTCTTCTGTTTTGCTCTTCATACTGCAGGGCTTATCGCAAGATGGTACATCTCGGGTCATGCACCTTGGAGCGATGCCTATGAATCCATGATTTATGTGGCCTGGGCAACCATGGCCTTTGGTGTCATGCTTGGACACAAGAGCAACCTAACATTTGCTTCTACTGCCTTTGTCACTGCCATGATTTTAATGATTGCACATTGGAATTGGATGGACCCATCCATCGGAAACTTACAACCAGTCCTCAATAGTTATTGGTTGATGATACACGTGGCGGTTATCGTAGGGAGTTATGGCCCTTTTGCACTGGGTATGATTTTAGGGCTAATAAGCTTGCTTCTGATGCTATTGACTACCGCAAAGAACAAGGAAAAAATGGCCTTAAATGTAAAGGAATTAACAGTCATCAATGAGATGGCATTAACTGTTGGTTTGGTTATGTTAACTATTGGAAATTTTCTTGGAGGCATGTGGGCCAACGAGAGTTGGGGGCGTTATTGGGGCTGGGATCCAAAAGAAACATGGGCATTGATAAGTATAATGATATATGCCTTTGTGATTCACATGCGACTTGTTCCTGGCTTGAGAAATAGATTGGTATTTAATATTGCATCGGTATTAGCTTTCGGGAGCATTTTAATGACCTATTTTGGCGTTAATTTTTACCTCGCCGGCTTACATTCTTATGCCAAAGACGATCAAGTAATTAGCATTAACTATATTCTAACAGCCTTAGCCATTATCACAACTTTAAGCTTCTTTGCCTATTTGAAATATCGTAAATTTTACATAAATTCAAATTGACCAAATTAAACCGCTTTTAAAATTGATTTAATTTTTCTCCTAGATATCATTTAGGTTGATATTTTTTTATTTTTATAATTGATATAATCACATTTTTACTTATTTTCGAAACTAAATATTTGCTTCAATGAAATTTATAAAACTATTAGGAATTACCAACATACTATTGCTGATGCTATGTGTGTTGATCATCATCGTCTCCGAGTATTTGTTTTTCAATGTCGATCAATTACACGGGATTTTTGTTGGAATTTGGGCGCCAATGCTTGTGGGTCTTATGATATTTTTTAAACTCTTTCGCCTTGAACGCTAACGAAATCGTACTTTATTTTTCCATTTTTGTTTCCGTTTGTGTGGCAGTTTGGGCTTTTGTTTTGATCAAACAGTTTAATGATCTAGACAAAAAATAGGCTTTAATTTTTTTTCAATGTTTAAAAGAAACATCGGTATGAACACAATTTGTACCCACACAGGAGCCGTTGAGGATGTTGTGCATGGGGGTGCAGTATCTCCCATCTATATGTCTACTTCTTATGATTTTATTTATAAATCAACCAAACGATACCCACGCTATTTTAACACACCCAATCAAGAACTTTTAGCAAAAAAAATTGCAGCGTTAGAAGCTGCTGAAGCTGGACTTATTTTTTCTTCAGGAATGGCTGCAATTAGTAATGTCATGCTTATGGCTTTAAAATCTGGAGACCACGCTGTTATTCAAAATGATATTTATGGTGGGACCCGTAATTTTATCGAGTCCCATTTTAAATCTTACGGAATTGATTACAGTTTTACAAAAGATTTAACTTCAAAAGCATTCAAAGATTGCCTTAAAACAAACACCAAACTTATTTATATTGAAACACCCTCTAATCCAATGCTTAAATTGGTGGATATTTTTGCCATAGCAAAGCTAGGCAAGTCTAAGGGGATTCTTACCGCCATTGATAATACATTTGCGACTCCTGTGATTCAAAAACCGATTACATTGGGTGTTGATATTGTCATACACTCCGCCACCAAATATTTTGGAGGACACAGTGACATCACAGCAGGGGCTGTTGTTTCTTCTCAGAAAATAGTCGACAATTTGTGGGATCTGGCCAAAGATTTTGGTGGAAATCTCAGTGATTTTTCTGTGTGGATGTTGGAACGCAGCATGAAAACACTTGCAATCCGTGTCAAAGCACAACAGAAGAATGCTAAGAAATTAGCACGTTTTTTAGAAAAACACCCCGCAGTTGCGGCTGTTTACTATCCGGGTTTAAAATCGCATCCCAACCATGATTTGGCAAAAACCCAAATGCGCGGCTATGGGGCAATGCTTTCATTTGAACTTTATGAAAATTATCCAGTCCTATCTTTCTTAAAGTCCTTGAATTTAATAAAGCCTTCTATGAGTTTGGCAGGCGTTGAAAGTACCATGATTATGCCTAGTAAAACATCACATGCATTGTTGTCTAAATCCGATCTAAAGGCACAGGGGATATCGGATCAATTGATTCGTTTTTCAGTTGGAATTGAGTCTAAAAAAGATTTAATTTACGATATTGAACAAGCCTTAAATGTCTGTAATAAATAAAATTGATTATGAAAGTTGATATTCTTGCATTTGGAGCCCACCCTGATGATGTTGAGTTGGGTTGTGGTGGTACGATATCCAAGGCCATTCACACTGGAAAAACTGCTGTAATTATTGACCTTACAAGAGGTGAGTTGGGAACCCGTGGTACAGCTGCAATTCGTGCTATAGAAGCTGCAAATGCTGCAGAAATTTTAGGAATTAAAATAAGAGAAAATCTAAACTTACCAGACGGTTTTGTTTTTAACAATAAAGAAAACCAACTAAAGGTCATTGAAAAAATTAGACAATACCAACCTGAAATTGTGTTGTGTAACGCCATTGCTGATCGACACATAGATCATGGCAAGTCTAATACACTAGTTCGAGAAGCATGTTTTTTAAGTGGTTTACAAAAATTAATCACAAANGNGTCAGGGGGTAAGAATCAAAATTCTTGGCGCCCTAAGGCTATTTATAGCTATATTCAGTGGAATTCAATCCCACCTGATTTTGTTGTTGATATCAGTGGCTATATAGATCTAAAAATGAAAGCTGTAGCGGCCTATGAATCACAGTTTTATAATAGTGATAGTCAAGAACCTGAGACCTCAATTTCAAGTCAAAATTTTATGAACAGTGTTGGCTATCGCGCTGCCGATTTAGGTCGACTTTCAAATACTGATTTTGCTGAAGGCTTCACATCTGAACGATTGATATCCGTTAATGATATTTTTGATTTAAAATAAAATTAAATTAAAACTTTTGTAAAAATCATAAATCCACTACATTTGTGACGCATTTTTTTTAGCTAAATGGTGGTTGTAGCTCAGTTGGTTAGAGCGCCTGGTTGTGGTCCAGGAGGTCGTCGGTTCGAGACCGATCTTCCACCCAAAAAAGTCCTTTCAAAATGAAAGGACTTTTTTTATTGTTTTCAACGTATTTTTTTAAAATTCAAATATGAATACTTGTGAAGTATCAAATAAAAGGGAGACAAAAAACGATCTTAAAAAGGCGGAATATTTATAGTTATTTAAATTTTTTATCCACAACAATCCGCTCTTTTCTATTGGCCAACTCCCANGCAGTGTAGAATACAAGTTTTGTTCTATTTTCTAANAAATCAAATTGTATTTTGTCAACAGTATCTGTTGCCTTGTGGTAATCTTCATGCGTGCCATTGAAATAGAAAATAATTGGAATGTTTTTATTCGCAAAATTATAATGGTCCGAGCGGTAGTAAAATCGATTTGGGTCGTTTTCATCATTGAAAGTATAATCGAGTTCTAAACCTGTGTATTTTTCATTCACCATTTCAGAAATTTCATGAAGCTCTGTACTTAACTTATCGCTGCCAATCAAATAAATATAGTTTCGTTTTCCATTTTTTCGTTTTGGGTCTGTTCTTCCGATCATATCAATATTTAGATTGGCAACCGTATTTTTCAATGGAACAATTGGATCAAAATCTGTGTAGTATTGAGAGCCAAGAAGTCCTTTTTCTTCTGCACTCACGTGTAACAAAACAATAGATCNTTTTGGACCATCCCCATTTTGAACCGCTTTTTGAAATGCTTCCGCGATTTCTAAAATGGCCACAGTTCCAGATCCGTCGTCATCTGCTCCATTAAATACGGCGCCGTGATGAATGCCAATATGNTCGAGATGTGCAGAAATCACAATATATTCATTAGGTTTTTCGGATCCAGGAATCAATGCTACAACATTTTCTGACACCAAAGACTCATATGTGTTTTTATAATCAATTTGAATGTCGTTTTGATAAAGATCATTTTTTTTCTGTATTAAGGAATNACCTATGTTGTCTCCAACCAAGAACCCATAAAATGGGTTTGAATTAACATCAAGGGATAAATCAGTCTCTCCTTTGCTTTGGTCTCTTTGCTTGTAATAACGAGCATAGCGCGTAAATAATGATTCATCAATCAAAATAAAAGCAGCAGCGCCCATTTCCTTAGCTAAGTTTTGTTTAGCACTCAAGGATTGTCGATCATTAGACCACTTAGAAATTTTGTTGGATCCTGAAACAACATAGTTTCCTTCTGCATTTTTTGGTTCCCCGGCAATTGCGACTACCAATTTTCCAGAAACGTCTGTATTTTTGTAATCATTGTGTTTTGTGTCTTTAATTCCATAACCTATATATACATAGGAGTCAAAATACATGTTTTTAGTAGGTCCAGAAGAAACATTGATAAAATCTTGGTAGTAACTGAAATTTTGCGATTGTATAGAAATATTAACTTTAGGAGGTGTATTGAGCTTTAATGGAACATATTGAAAATAGTCGCCGTCTTGTTTNGCTGCTGAAACCCCAAGTTTTTGATATTCATTTCGAAGATATTCCACCGCCATTTGTTCACCCTCTGTTCCCGCTTCACGACCTTGAAAAGCGTCAGAGGCATAGATGGTAAGCATTGATTTGAGTTCTTCGGCTGTGATGTCATTTGCATAAACTGTTGGATTTTGTGAATAGACAAATGATGATATTAGAAAAAATGAGATTAAAAGAAGACGACACATAAATATATAGTTAATTACCAAAAATATTGATTATTTCAGATTAAACATATTTTTTTAAAATTAAATACACTTTTTTTTTTTTGATACAATACCTTCTTAAGATATCTATAAAGTGTACGATTTTAACGATTAAAGTAAAAAAAAACACTTTTTTTTAGGATTTGATACTATTTTTTATCTAATTTTGCCTCATTAATCATAAACTAAATTTAATTATGAAAAAATTATTAACTATTATGTCTCTTGCCTTTGTTGGTTTAACATTTGGTCAAGAGGAAGAACCTAAGTTCAACGTTACAGGTTCTGTTGATGCTTATTTTAGAGCTAATCTGAGTTCTGCTAATGACGAAGCAGGATCAGGAGATTTCAGTGCGTTTAATAACGATTCTGGATTTTCTGCTGGTTTAGCAAACGTTACTCTTTCTTACGAAGGGGAAACTGTAGGTTTTATTGCTGATTTAGCATATGGACCTCGCATGGATGTTTACAATCCTGGCAACGTTGTCAATGAAGCTTACATGTATTGGAATGTTTCTGATAAGCTGATGATGATGATGGGACGTTTTAACAATTGGATGGGTTACGAAACCCTTTCAGCTGCTAATAACTTTCATTACAGTATGTCACATCAATTTACATATTCTACCCGTAACTTTAATGGCTTAGTTGCTCAATATCAATTGAGTGATGATTTTAGAGCTGGTGTTGGAATTATGAATCCTGCTGAATATACAACTGGTAACAAAACTGGTGATTTTTCAATAGGTGCTGGAATTACTTATAAGCAAACTACGGGTATTTCATTCCTTTCAAGTCAATCAGCTTCTTACATAGATTTCAAAACCGCATTTGATGTAAGTGATAACTTAAATGTAAAAGTTAACGTACACAATGCTGATTTTGGATATGATGATGCATCTACTGGACAACTGTGGACTGCTGAACAAGTTGGTGCTGTTGTTTTAGGTGCTGAAGGTTTTACTTCTATTTCAGCTTACCCACAGATTAAGTCTTCAGACAAAATGTCTTGGGGAATGCGTTTAGAGTACATGATGTTTGATGGTGTTGATGAATCAGTCATGGAAGATCTTAACGTTTTCACTCCAACTTTAACTGCTAGATACTCTGTTGGTGATTTAACAATCATCCCAGAATTGAGACTTGATTCTGCAAGTGAAGACATTTTCACAGACGGAGATGGAGAAGCTACTGGTGGTTTAACTGCCTTTAATTTAGCTGCTGTTTACACTTTCTAATCAGAGTTAATAATAGTATTAAAGGGAAGCTTTGGCTTCCCTTTTTTTATGCCATAACTTTTGTATTTTTACAAAATGAAAAATATTATCATNGTAAATGGCCCTAATTTAAATCTTTTAGGCAATCGAGAACCTGAAATCTACGGATCTCAGACTTTTGAAACCTACTTNAAATNCCTNAAAAANGAATTTCCCAGTTTTGAGCTGGATTATTACCAGTCAAATATTGAGGGAGAGATCATTGACAAGNTGCAAGAAGTGGGNTTCTCATATGATGGTATTATCTTAAATGCTGCGGCCTATACCCACACTTCTGTTGGAATTGGTGACGCGGTAAAAGGCATTTCTNCGCCTGTGATTGAAGTTCACATCTCAAATACATACAATAGAGAAGAATTTCGCCATCAATCTTTTATTTCTCCTAATGCCAAGGGAGTTGTCTTAGGATTTGGTCTAAAAAGTTATTATTTGGCTTTGCANAGCTTTTTGTAAACATAAAAGAAGNTCTNGTAGCGCCTTAATTTAACTTTTAAAACTTATATAACGTATTTAAACGTCTTTTATTGGTTTTAATCGATTTTTTTTGTCTAATTTAGCANCATTATTAACAAACAATATTTAATTATGAAAAAATTAATTACTATTATNTCACTTGCATTCGTAGGTTTTGCTTTCGGTCAAGATGAAGAGCCTAAGTTTAAAGTTACTGGATCTGTTGACGCTTACTTCAATGCTAATTTAACATCACAAAACGATGAGGATGCTTCTGGAGATTATAGTGTTTTTAATGACGATTCTGGATTTTCTGCNGGATTGGCCAATGTTGCATTTTATTACCAAGGTAANANGGTTGGTTTTATAGCTGATTTGGCTTATGGACCACGTATGGATACATACAACTCTGGTAATGTTGTCAACGAAGCTTACATGTACTGGAATGTTAACGATAAAGTGATGTTGATGATGGGACGTTTTAACAACTGGATGGGTTATGAATCTCTTTCTGCTGCTAATAATTTCCATTACACTATGTCACATCAGTTTACATATTCCACTCGTAACCTTAACGGAGTAATTGCTCGTTTTGATTTGGGTAGCGACTTTAGAGCTGGGGTTGGAGTTATGAACCCTGCTGAATATTCAACCGAAAATATNACTGGTGATTTTTCAGTAGGTGCTGGTATTACTTATAAAGGTAAAACTGGAATTTCAGTACTTGCAAGCCAATCAGCTTCTTACTATGATTTCAAAACTGCATTCAANATTAATGATAACTTAAATGTAAAATTAAACGCTCACAAGGCTGAATTTGGTGTTGGTGATGCATCTACTGGACAACAGTGGACTGATTCACAAGTTGCTCTTGTTGGGTTAGGTGCAGAAGGATTTACTTCCATCACGGCTTACCCACAGTTGAAATCTTCAGAAACTTTGTCTTGGGGATTACGTTTAGAGTACATGATGTTAGACGATGAAGAAGATACTACTGTTTTCTCACCAACTTTAACTGCCAGATACTCTGTGGGTGATTTAACCATCATACCAGAATTAAGAGTTGATAAAGCAAGTGAAGAGCTTTTCAGAGATAATGAAAATAATCTGGATAAAGGTAATGCTGCCTTAACACTAGCTGCTGTATACACCTTCTAATTAGAGTACTAATATTTTTTAAAGGGAAGCTTCGGCTTCTCTTTTTTTTTACAAGCAATTTATATTTTTGTATATTAGNAATTAATTTAAAAACTAACAAAAATGAAAAAATTACTTTTATTAACTTTTATTTTAACAGCATTCACAATGAATGCCCAAGACTCCAAATTTTACCTTGGTGTTGGACTTGGTTATGCCACTGCCGGGGGTGATTTTGACGATTACAAAGGTGGTATAGATTTTGACTTTTTTGATATTGGTTACAGGTTCAACGAAAGTTGGGGTATTACATTAGGATTAAACTCTTCTGGCCATAAATTTGAAGAAAATGGGATAGAAGCTACTGCAGGTTTTGCAACATTTGCTGCTGGCCCAATGTATTCCTTTCCTGTTGGTAATATGATGTGGGACTTTAAACCACAATGGGCTTTTAGTATGGCTGGGGCAATTGAATCTGATTTAGGAGATTATGATTTAAAAGGATCCGGTTTTATCATTGGAAATTCTCTTGTTTTTGGAGACGGTCCTTGGCAGTTCTCTGGAGATCTAGACTATGTATTTGGTAACTTTGATGATATTGATATTTCAGGAGTTGATTATGATGCCGATTTTAATAGCTTACGTATTGGATTTGGAGTTAGATATAATTTCTAAAATTATTTTTAATTTAACATTAAAAAGGGAAGCTTCGGCTTCCCTTTTTTTATGTCATACCTTTTGTATTTATACAAATAAAAAAATATTATATAAAATGACTCTAATTTGAATCTTCTAGGGAAGCGAAATCCCAAAATCTATGAAGATTGCAAAGCTTGCTATAAACAAAAAAGACTGCTTGTGGCCGCCTTTATTTTAGTTTTCAATAAATTTATATGTGTATTACCTCGTCATAAGCATCAGCCACCGCTTCCATAACGGCTTCACTCATCGTAGGGTGTGGATGAATTGTTTTAAGTACTTCGTGTCCAGTGGTCTCTAATCTTCTGCCCAAAACCGCTTCAGCAATCATATCGGTGACACCAGTGCCAATCATATGGCAACCTAACCATTCACCATATTTGGCATCAAAAATAACNTTNACAAAACCTTCGGTATTGCCACCCGCACTTGCTTTTCCGGAAGCAGAAAAAGGAAATTTACCAACTTTAATTTCTAAACCTTGTTCTTTTGCTTGGGCTTCTGTAAGTCCAACACTAGCCACTTCTGGGCTGCAATAGGTACAACCAGGAATGTTGCCGTAATCTAATGCTTCAACGTGCTGCCCAGCAATTTTTTCGACACACAATATACCTTCCGCAGAAGCCACATGGGCCAGGGCAGGACCCGCAGTTACATCGCCAATGGCATAATAGCCCGGCATATTGGTTTGGTAAAAGTCATTCACTAATATTTTATCACGGTCTGTTACAATCCCAACGTCTTCAAGGCCAATATTTTCAATGTTTGTTTTGATGCCTACGGCTGAAAGAACTACATCGGCTTCTAGTGTATCTTCCCCTTTTTTGGTTTTAACAATGGCCTTTACGCCTTTACCTGAAGTNTCGACTGCAGTCACTTCAGTGGAAGTCATAATTTTAATCCCAGATTTTTTAAAAGAACGCTCTAATTGCTTAGATATCTCTTCATCTTCCACTGGCACAATCCGCGGCATGTATTCAACAACTGTGACTTCTGTTCCCATGGCATTGTAGAAATAGGCAAATTCAACACCAATGGCACCAGAACCAACTATAATTAGTTTTTTAGGTTGTTTTTCCAAGGTCATGGCTTTTCTGTAGCCAATGACTTTTTTGCCATCTTGTGGCAAACTCGGTAATTCTCTAGAACGCGCACCTGTAGAAATGATGATATGATCGGCGCTGTATTCAGTTCCGTCAACATCCACTTTTTTTCCAGGCTTAATTTTTCCGTAACCAATAATTACATCAATTTTATTTTTTTTCATTAAAAACTGAACGCCTTTGCTCATGCCTTCTGCAACGTTGCGACTACGATTGACTACAGCATCAAAATCTTTATCATAAGTTTCAACTTTTAGTCCGTAATCTTCAGCGTGTTTTAGATAATCAAAAACCTGAGCGGATTTTAAGAGTGCTTTTGTGGGAATACACCCCCAGTTCAAACAAACACCTCCCAAGCTTTCTTTTTCTATCACAGCTGTTTTAAATCCCAACTGGGAGGCACGAATGGCGGTTACATAACCCCCTGGACCGCTTCCCAAAACAATCACATCATATTTACTCATAAGTCTATTGAATTAGTGGTTAACAAACCCTGCAAATTTACAAAACCTAGTTCTATAAATAAAGCCCAATGAATTGAAAATAGGAAGTGTTTATATTTTACTAAGATTTTTTAAAATCTAAACTTGCTGAGTTNACACAATAGCGTGTGCCCGTAGCTGTGGGGCCGTCGTTAAATACATGACCAAGATGACCACCGCATGATTCACAAATAATTTCTGTACGTACAATTCCATGACTTTTATCGAGAGTATAATTAACATTTCCTTTTATTGAAGCATCAAAACTTGGCCAGCCACAGCCACTGTCAAATTTAGCATCGCTTTTAAACAAAGGGGCTTCGCAACCTGCACAAGCGTATAATCCGGCTTCTGAATGGCTGTTATATGTTCCTGTAAAAGGCATTTCCGTTCCTTTTTTTCGTAAAATACGGTATTGATCATCGCTGAGTTGGGATTTCCACTCTGCATCGGTTTTATTTATTTTATAATCACTCATTTTTTTGGGATAAATTTTAGGGCTATTCCATTAATACAATGGCGCTTTCCAGTGGTTTTTTTTGGCCCGTCATTAAAAACATGACCCAAATGTGCTCCACAGCTTGCACATTGTTCTTCAGTACGCGCAATACCCATCTTGTAATCTACTGAAAAAGCAACATTTCCTTTAATTTCGCGATCAAAGCTAGGCCATCCCGATCCAGAGTTAAATTTATGACTGCTAAGAAAAAGAGGGCTTTCACAACCTTTGCAAACATAGGTTCCTGAACTGTAGTTTTTGTCAAGGGGACTTGAAAAAGCGGGCTCAGTGCCTTCTTTTCGCATCACATAATACTCCAAGTCTGTCAATTCCATCTTCCATTCCGCATCTGATTTTTGAATTTTAAAAGTAGATTTTTTTTGTGCTTCTGATTTACAGGCCATCAAAAAAAAGAGAGAACAAAAAAATAGCAATGTTTTATAGGGCATGAGTTTGATTTATTAAATAAANTTAGGTAATTTTAATTTGGATTTCTTTTTTTTCACAAAACTTTGTGACTTGTTTAATGTTTTCGTAACGAAGTACTTAGTATGAAAATTAAATTAATGAAAATTAAACATTTATTTCTTGTTCTTATTTTTGTTAGTGCTTCCTGCGCTACCAACCCATTTACTGGAAAAAAAACAATGGCACTGGTGCCAAATTCACAGATTCTNCCTATGGCATTTGCAGAATATGATAAATTTTTGTCTGAAAACGATGTGATCACAAATACGGCAGAAGCTGCCAGAATCAAACGGGTTGGACAGCGTATCTCTGCAGCTGCCGAGCGTTGGTTAGATGCCAACAATTACCAAGGNTATTTAAAAGATTACAAGTGGGAGTATAACTTGGTGGATGATGAAAAGGTTAATGCTTGGTGTATGCCTGGCGGTAAAATTGTTTTTTATACAGGAATTTTACCAATTGCAGCCAATGAAACTGGTATCGCAGCCATAATGGGACATGAGGTAGCCCATGCCTTGGCAAATCACGGTCAACAGCGCATGAGTGCAGCATTGGTTCAACAAGCNGGCGCAGTTGCAGCTAATACGGCAATAAAAGACGATAAGAACCGTACACTTTTTAACACAGCCTACGGCGTCGGCACAAATATTGGCGGCATGTTACCTTTTAGTCGTTCTCATGAAANAGAAGCCGATAAAATTGGTGTTTACATCATGGCCATTGCGGGCTATAATCCCGAGGAGGCTTCTAAACTTTGGGAACGCATGAAAACAAATAGTGAGGGGAAAAAGAGTCCCCCAGTATTTTTAAGTACACACCCTTCAAACGATTCTCGTATAGAGAGTCTTCGCAAACTAGCGCCATCAGCCAAGGCAGAGGCTGAAAAATTTGGCGTTACAAGTTTTCGTAAAATTGATATATCACAAAATAAATCCCTAAATTTAAAAAATGCTAACTAATAGCAATTTTTATGAAGGTAATTAAAAAAGGAAGTCCAAAGCTTATCAAAGCTTGGGCTTTTTATGATTGGGCAAATTCTGTATATCCTCTNGTTATCAGCACTGCCATTTTCCCCATCTACTATTCTAGTATGTCGAGCTCGTTTGCCAATTCAGATGGGGATATTTCATTTCTAGGAATGTCTTGGAATCCAACTACATTATACGATTATACACTTTCCATATCATTTCTTATTGTGGCTTTTTNCTCGCCTATTTTATCCGGAATTGCAGATTATACGGGCAATAAGTTAAAATTTCTTAGAGCATTTTGTTTGTTAGGGGCGCTGTCTGTCATGGCACTTTTCTTTTTTAAAAGCGAATCTACACTTTGGGTCGCTTTAACTTTTACTGTTTTTGCGAGCATTGGTTTTTGGGGCAGTCTTGTTTTTTATAACGCTTATTTACCAGAGGTTGCCTATCCTGAACAACAAGACGAGGTTAGTGCCAAAGGCTTTATGTATGGTTATACAGGCTCTGTCATACTGCTTATTTTCAGTTTGGTTTTAATCCAAAAACCAGACTGGTTTGGAATCACCGATCCTACTTTCGCCCCACGAATCACTTTTGTATTGGTGGGAATTTGGTGGCTTGGGTTTGCGCAATTCACATACAAACGCTTACCTAATAATATTTTCAACCACAAACCTGACAAAGATTATATATGGAAAGGTTTTTTAGAGCTACGATTGGTTTTAGAGTCCTTAAAAGAACACGCACAACTTAAATTTTTTCTTATTTCTTTCTTTTTTATGAGTGTGGGCGTACAAACCATTATTTTGATGGCTGGAATTTTTGGTAGTAAAGAATTGGGATTACCGACGCTAAATTTGATTTTAACCATTTTGATTGTTCAAATTGTTGCCATTTTTGGGGCATTTTTCTTTTCCCGACTTTCAAATAAAATAGGCAATATTGCAACCTTAAAAATAACCTTAGGTATATGGGGAATTGTTTGTTTTATTGCTTTTGCATTGGATAAAAGTTTACCTAATGTAGATAATTATTTTTACGCCATGGGAATTGTTTTGGGAATTGTTTTGGGAGCTACTCAATCGCTAACAAGATCCACTTTCTCAAAGCTCCTGCCCGAAACCCATGACCACGCCACTTATTTTAGTTTTTACAATGTCACTGAACAAATTGCGGTTGTATTGGGTATGTTTATTTTTGGATTGTTAGTGTCTTTAACAGGTTCAATGCAATATTCAGTTTTGGCCCTGGCAGTTTTCTTTCTTGTTGCCTTTGTAATGTTGTATTCGGTCAAAAAAATGGATTAGATCAATACTTTTTGAGCTTGGCACAGGAATTGTCATTAAGTTGTGTAAATCTGCTTTAGCTTTCACGCCTTAAGGAGTTGTGGGCTGCTAAAGTTTAATATAACTAAAATGATAATCAATGTCAGCATGACATTTTGACCATTATATATTATGAGTAAATCAAAATATAAAATAATTGACAGTTTGTCACTTCAGAATTTTGATGAAAATTCAGAATTAATCCCACTCATGACCACCGAGGATGAGGAACTGATTAAAAATGAATCTCTTCCAGATTCAATTCCAATACTTTCCTTGCGCAATACTGTACTTTTTCCTGGTGTTGTGATTCCAATCACAGCCGGTCGTGATAAATCTATTAAACTTATCAATGATGCCAATAAAGGCTCAAAGGTTATTGGAGTCGTGGCCCAAAAAGACGAGAGTGTAGAAGATCCAAAATTTGAAGATATACACAAGGTAGGAACTGTTGCACGAATTTTAAAGGTATTAAAAATGCCTGATGGAAATACCACTGTGATAATTCAAGGTAAAAAACGTTTTGAAATCGCTACACCTGTTTCAGAAAGGCCCTATATGACTGCTAAAATTAAAGCGGTAGCAGAAGTTTCCCCAAAAGGTCAGAATGACGCATTTAAGGCTGCCATTGATTCNATCAAAGATTTATCCTTAGAAATCATAAAGCAAAGTCCAAATATCCCTAGCGAAGCNTCATTTGCCATTAAAAACATTGAAAGCAATTCTTTCTTGATAAATTTTGTTTCTTCAAACATGGCGGTTTCCGTTGCAGAAAAGCAAAAATTACTTGAAATTAATGATTTACACCAGCGGGCATTACAAACGCTAAAGCACATGAACGTGGAATTTCAGCGCTTGGAGCTAAAAAATGACATTCAATCCAAGGTCCAACACGACATGAGTCAACAACAACGAGAATATTTTTTACAACAACAAATGAAGACCATTCAAGAGGAGCTGGGCGGTGTTAGTTATGAAGAAGAAATTGAAGCCATGAAATCAAAGTCGGAGACCAAATTGTGGGATGATAAAACGAAAGCTCATTTTGAAAAGGAGATTGGAAAACTTCAGCGCATGAATCCTCAGGTTGCGGAATATTCTATACAACGCAATTATTTAGATTTATACTTGGATTTACCATGGAATCATTTCAGTGTTGACAATTTAGATTTAAAACGTGCTCAAAAAATATTAGATCGGGATCATTTTGGGCTAGAAGAAGTAAAAAAACGCATCATTGAATATCTGGCAGTTTTAAAACTGCGAAACGACATGAAATCGCCTATTTTATGTTTACAAGGGCCTCCTGGNGTTGGAAAGACTTCGCTTGGCAAATCTATTGCAGAAGCGCTTGGAAGAGAATATGTTCGCATTTCTTTAGGAGGCTTACGTGACGAAGCTGAAATAAGAGGTCACAGGAAAACCTACATTGGAGCCATGCCTGGACGTATTTTACAAAGTCTTAAGAAAGCAGGTACTTCTAATCCTGTTTTTGTTTTGGACGAGATCGATAAGTTATCGAATTCTCATCAAGGCGACCCTTCTTCAGCCATGTTAGAGGTGTTAGATCCTGAACAAAACGCTGAGTTTTATGATAACTTTCTAGAGATGGGTTATGATTTATCTAAGGTTATGTTTGTAGCCACTTCTAACAGTTTAAATAACATACAGCCCGCCTTGTTAGACCGTATGGAAATTATTCATGTCAGTGGTTACACTATTGAAGAAAAAGTACAAATTGGAAAAAAGTTTTTACTGCCAAAACAATTAACAGAACACGGTTTAGGGGTTAAAGATTTAAATATTGCCCAACCTCAATTGGAGAAAATAGTGGAGGGCTACACCAGAGAGTCGGGCGTTAGAGGACTTGAAAAGCAAATTGCTAAAGTAGTGCGTTATGCTGCTAAAAATATTGCCATGGAATCATCTTATAATGTGAAAATTTCATCTCCAGATCTTAAGGAAGTTTTGGGTCCCCCAAAATTAGCGCGCGATCGTTATGAAAACAACAATGTAGCNGGTGTAGTGACAGGGCTTGCATGGACTCGCGTAGGCGGTGATATTTTGTTTATTGAATCTATTCTCTCAAAAGGTAAAGGCACCCTTAATATTACAGGTAATTTAGGTAAGGTCATGAAAGAATCCGCTACCATTGCAATGGAATACATTAAATCCAATGCAGATGATTTCGGTATCAATAGCCAGGTCTTTCAAAATTATAATGTTCATATTCATGTACCCGAAGGCGCCACTCCAAAAGATGGACCCAGTGCTGGAATCACCATGCTAACCTCTTTGGTTTCTTTATTTACACAGCGAAAAGTAAAGAAAAGTATTGCCATGACTGGAGAAATAACGTTGAGAGGAAAAGTTTTACCTGTAGGCGGTATCAAAGAAAAAATTCTAGCTGCCAAACGTGCAAAAATTAAGGAAATTGTACTTTCTGAGGCGAATAAACCTGATATTGATGAAATCAACTCTGATTATTTAAAAGGATTGAAATTTCATTATGTTTCTGAAATGNATGAAGTCATTGAAGTGGCCATTACAAAGACAAAAGTACAGCACGCCAAATCACTTTAGTATTCCAAAAAGCGTATTTTGAAGTTGGCTAAAATAAAGTCTTTAAAAGCCCGTTTTGTAATAGAATTGGTTATTTTTGACTTCTAATGAGGACCTTGTTTTGGCTTTTTTTTGTTTGGGGTATAACAGCACCTGCTTTGGCTCAATTGGGTGGTAATGCAACCTACCAATTTTTAAATTTAATGTCATCACCTCGACAAGCCGCTCTTGGCGGTAAAATCATAACAAATGTAGATTATGACGTTACTCAAGGCCTGTATAATCCTGCTACAATTAATTTGGAAATGGACAATCAATTGGCCTTAAATTATGCCAACTACTTGGGGGATATTAGTTATGGGACAGCTGCCTATGCCTACACCATTGATAGAAGAGTTCAAACTTTTCACGCTGGTATCACATATGTTAATTATGGAAGTTTTGATAGCTATGATGAAAATGGAAACAACACAGGCACCTTTACAGGAAATGAAACAGCCTTGTCCTTTGGCTACGCCTTTCAAATCGGTTTTTCTGATTTTTATTCTGGTGTCAATATTAAGTTAATCTCCTCAAAACTTGAACAGTACACTTCTTTAGGTGGGGCATTAGATTTTGGATTGATATACATCAACGAATATCTTGAATTTAATGCGGCGCTTGCAATTAGAAACCTAGGTGCTCAATTCACAACATATGCTGGATTGAATGAACCACTTCCTTTTGAGATTGATTTAGGCTTCAGTCAAAAGCTTAAAAATGTTCCTATTCGCTGGCATTTGACCTTTGAAAATTTACAACAATGGCCCATTGCAGCCGCTAATCCTGCTCGGGTTACAACCGATCTAAGCGGCAATCAAACCCAGGAAGAAATAGGATTTTTAAGTCAGTTAATTCGTCATACCATAGTTGGTGCTGAGTTGTTTCCAGATAGGGGGTTTAATATTCGATTGGGTTATAGTTTCAGAAGGGCAGAGGAGTTGCGAATTTTAGAGCAACGTAATTTTTCAGGGCTTTCTTTTGGAATTGGAATTAAGTTTAATAAATTACGTTTTAGTTACACGCATGCACGCTATTCATCTGCTTCAAATACCAGTTTTTTAGGCGTACAAATAAGTTTATAAAATTGAAAAAAATAATCATCGCCATAGACGGCCATTCATCAACAGGGAAAAGTACTTTAGCCAAGCAACTTGCGGAACATTTAGATTACATTTATATTGATTCAGGTGCAATGTACAGAGCAGTAACCCTTTATGCTATAGAAAATGGTTTTATAAGCAGTGATGGGTTTGATAAAACACGTTTGATTCAAAGTCTTTCAGGTTTACAAATTGCTTTTAATAAAGATAGTAGGAAGAATGTCGCATTGTTTTTAAATGGCCAATTGGTTTCATCTAAAATCAGAACTATGGAGGTTTCCAATATGGTAAGTCAAGTTGCGGCCTTACCAGAAGTTCGTAAATGCCTTGTTAAAGAACAGCGTTTAATGGGATTAAACAGAGGTCTTGTAATGGATGGTCGTGACATAGGATCTGTAGTCTTTCCAGATGCAGAGCTTAAAATATTCATGACGGCTTCAGCAAATACAAGAGCGCTTCGCCGCTTTGATGAACTGTCCAATCGCGATGAATCTATTGATTATAAAACAGTCTATGAAAATATTATTTTTAGAGATAAAAAAGATTCTTCCAGAAAAAACTCTCCNTTATTAAAAGCAATCGATGCTCGAATCTTGGACAATTCTAAACTGGACCAAGAAGCTCAATTTAAATTGGTGCTTTCATGGGTTGATGAATTTAAAAAAGATACCCCCTAAAGTCAATAATTTTTACTTTTCATTTTGTTTTTCTTACTACCTTAATAAAAATTACTCAAAATCATAAAGTCATATATTTGTTCAACTTATGGAATAGTTGTATAATTGCACTCTTCTTAGCAAAAATGGTTGGAGAGAAGAATAAAATAACATTAACACTTCTATGTGTGTTGCATTAAATCCAGCCCAATCCACATATAGAATACAAATTTTAATCAGCAATGGCTGAAGAACAAATTACTAATCTAGAGGAGACCAATCAAGAATCTCCTGTTGTTGAAACAACAACTAACGAAGCTCAAGCAAATCCAGAGCAATTTTTAAAAGATTTTAACTGGCATAATTACGAAGAGGGCATCGACCCCGTGGCCGACGAAAAGCTCGATGAGTTTGAAAAATTAGTCGCTGAGAATTTTGTCGAAACATTGGACGATNAAGTTGTTGATGGTACCGTGGTTCACATGACTGATCGTGATGCTATCATAGACATTAACGCAAAGTCCGAGGGTGTCATTTCTCTCAATGAGTTTCGATACAATCCGAATCTCGCAGTAGGGGACAAGGTTGAGGTATTAATAGACGTTCGTGAAGATGCGACGGGGCAATTGATACTATCTCATAGAAAAGCCAGAGTTATAAAAGCATGGGATCGAGTCATATCTGCTAATGAAACAGGTGAAATTGTCAATGGTTTTATCAAGTGTCGTACCAAAGGTGGAATGATTGTAGATGTTTTTGGTATCGAAGCATTCTTACCGGGCTCACAAATTGATGTAAAGCCTATTAGAGATTATGATCAATATGTCAATAAGACAATGGAATTCAAGGTGGTCAAAATCAACCATGAATTTAAGAATGTTGTGGTCTCACACAAAGCGCTTATCGAAGCTGACATTGAAATTCAAAAGAAAGAAATTATCAGCCAACTTGAAAAAGGACAAGTTCTTGAAGGCGTGGTTAAAAACATCACATCCTACGGGGTTTTCATGGATCTAGGTGGTGTCGATGGTCTTGTTCACATTACAGACCTTTCTTGGTCTAGAATCAACCACCCAAGTGAAATTGTGGAGTTGGATGAAAAACTGAANGTTGTAATCCTAGATTTTGATGAAGATAAGTCAAGAATTCAATTGGGGCTTAAGCAATTAAGCAAACACCCTTGGGACGCACTTGGTGAGGAAGTCAAGGTTGGAGACGAAGTTGAAGGAAAAGTTGTTGTAATCGCAGATTATGGTGCTTTTGTTGAAGTCGCAGTAGGCGTTGAGGGTCTTATTCATGTTTCCGAAATGTCATGGTCTACGCATTTGAGATCTGCTCAAGATTTTGTCAATGTAGGAGATGTTGTCAAGGCACAGATTCTTACGCTTGATAAAGAAGATCGTAAAATGTCATTGGGAATCAAACAATTAAGTCCTGACCCATGGACCGATATTACTTCCAAATTCCCTGTAGGTCAACGCCATAAGGGTATTGTAAGAAATTTCACCAATTTTGGTGTATTTGTAGAGATGGAAGAAGGCATTGATGGTCTTATTTATATATCGGATTTATCTTGGACTAAGAAAATCAAACATCCAAGTGAGTTCTGTACTGTCGGAGACAATCTAGAAGTGGTAGTTCTTGAACTCGATGTGGAAGGTAGAAAATTAAGCCTAGGTCACAAACAGACCAAAGAAAATCCTTGGGATAAATATGAGAATGAATTTGCACTTAACACAAAGCACACAGCTTCAGTTTTTGAAATTGTAGATAAAGGGGCTACCGTTCAGTTTAACGATGATATTCTCGCGTTTATTCCTTCTAGACATTTAGATAAAGAAGACGGCTCTAAGCTAAAAAAAGGCGATGAAGCAGAATTTGTAATCATTGAATTTAGCAAAGAATTCAAGCGTGTTGTTGCATCTCATACAGGAGTGTTTAAAGCTCAAGAAATGAAGAATGTAAAANCTGCTGTTAGAAAAGCTGCTAAATCTGCATCAGAATCCAAAACAACTCTTGGTGATGCCAATGAAGCACTTCAAGCTCTAAAGGATAAAATGGACGCTAAATAAAGTCTAAATCTTTAATAATTAAAAACCCTTCGATTTTCGAAGGGTTTTTTNATTTCCATCAATAAAATATCAATTTTAGAAACAATTAACTTTTTTTTTTAATTATAAAGAATTGAGTTAGTTAAATTTATANAAACTAATCAATTCAACAATCATGGATTTCCATTCGATTCCCGACGCATTCAAAATTAAGCAACTAATTCATCAAAAAAAATACCTAGTTGGTGGTGCACTTAAAGATTGGAACGGTCCTACCTCTGAAGTTTTTTCAACCATTTCTTCCACTCCTGATTATGCGCCAACACTATTAGGTTCAATTCCTTTATTAGAAAAAGAACAATCCATGGAAGCCCTTGAAGCGGCCTCTAACGCCTACAACAAAGGGCAGGGTCTCTGGCCCACCATGAAAGTTGCGGATCGCATTTCTTGTATGGAAAAGTTTGTCACTCAAATGAAGACCAAACGCGCAGAAGTGGTCAAATATTTAATGTGGGAAATAGGTAAAAATTTAAAGGATTCTGAAAAAGAGTTTGACCGAACTGTCGATTACATTTATGATACCATTGACGATTACAAGCAATTGGATCGAAATTCAGCTAAGTTTCATAAGCATTCCGGAGTTTACGCTCACATTCGCCGTGGTCCTTTAGGAGTTGTATTGTGCTTAGGCCCCTACAACTACCCACTTAATGAGACTTTTGCACTGTTAATACCGGCCCTAATTATGGGAAATACAACCATTTTTAAGCCTGCTAAGCTCGGGGTACTACTCTTAACTCCACTAATGGAANCCTTCCAAAACAGTTTTCCGAAAGGGGTTGTCAATATTTTATTTGGAAGGGGCCGTACCTTGGCTTCACCAATTATGGAAACAGGAAAAGTTGATGTTTTAGCACTTATTGGGCATAGCAACTCAGCCAATGCATTGCAAAACACCCATCCAAAGAAAAACCGACTTCGTATTGTACTCGGCTTAGAAGCAAAGAATCCTGCTATTGTATTACCTGATGCAGATTTAGATTTAGCTGTTAAAGAATGTATTACAGGTACTCTTTCATTTAATGGCCAGCGCTGTACCGCATTGAAAATACTATACATTCATGAGAGTATTTTTGAAGCTTTCAGAGATAAATTTTGNGCAGAAGTAGATGCGCTCAATTTTGGTAATCCTTGGGAAGATGGTGCCATGCTGACGCCCCTTCCAGAACCAAATAAACCTGACTACATTCAAGGTCTAATAGACGATGCTACTTCAAAAGGAGCTAAAGTCCTCAATCTAAAAGGTGGCCAAAGAACTAAAAACTATATATATCCCTCTGTACTCTATCCGGTAGATAAATCCATGAATGTATACCATGAGGAGCAATTTGGGCCTGTTATTCCAATCATAACATTTAGTGATATTCAAAAACCCCTAGANGATATGGCTGAGTCGAATTATGGCCAGCAAGTGAGTGTTTTTGGTAAAGATACCAAGACTTTAGCGCCACTTATTGATTCCTTGGTCAATTTAGTGTGCCGGGTGAACTTAAATAGTTCTTGTCAAAGAGGACCGGACGTGTTTCCATTTACTGGAAGAAAAGATTCTGCTTTTAGTACACTGAGTGTCAGAGATGCCTTACGCTCATTTTCAATTCGGACGTTTGTTGCAGCCAAAGACAATCCTTATAATAGTGAAATTTTAAAAGAAATGTTAGACGAAAANCAATCTAATTTCATTAGCACGGATTACCTGCTTTAGAGATCAATAAATCATCCGTTTATTCCTTTTTNGTTAGACCCCAAATGTGGAATTATGCTTATTTTAATTTTTTTCTATTACCTTTGCGCTCGAATATGTTGAAAACATCATGAGTCAAAAAGTTTTACTGAATCAAAAAGAAGTAAACATCATCCTTCATCGATTGGCTTGTCAACTTATTGAAAAACACACCGATTTCTCTAACACAATTCTTGTAGGCCTTCAACCCAGGGGAAAATTCTTGGCCAACAGGCTCAAAGCTTTATTACAGTCTGATTATAAAATAGCAAACGTGCAAATAGGTTGTCTTGATATTACTTTTTATAGAGATGACTTTAGACGTTCTAACAAGGTTTTACAAGCTAGTACAAACGAAATGGATTGTGTTGTTGAAGGCAGAAATGTGGTTTTTGTTGATGATGTTTTATACACCGGTCGTAGCATTCGTGCGGCTCTTACAGCCATTCAAGCCTATGGTAGGCCTAGCAGTATTGAATTGTTGATTTTGATTGACCGCAGGTTCAGCAGACATTTACCCATTCAGCCCGACTTCAGAGGACGTCAGGTCGATGCTATAGACAATGAAAAAGTCATTGTAAATTGGAAAGAAACTCACGGTGAGGACAATGTTTATTTGATAAAACAATAATTATGAGCACATTAAGTGTCGATCATTTGTTAGGAATTAAATATTTGAAATCAGAAGACATTCAGTTAATTTTTGATACTGCAGACCATTTTAAAGAAATCATTAACCGCCCTATTAAAAAGGTACCCTCCCTTCGTGATATTACCATTGCCAATTTATTCTTTGAAAATTCAACAAGGACTAAATTGTCTTTTGAAATTGCTCAAAAACGCTTGTCCGCCGATGTCATTAATTTTTCTGCCTCACAATCTTCAGTAAAGAAAGGTGAAACTCTTATTGACACGGTTAATAATATTTTATCTATGAAGGTTGACATGGTTGTCATGCGGCATCCAAAACCAGGGGCTGCTGCTTTCTTACAACAGCATGTTGATGCACGCATTATCAATGCTGGAGATGGCGCACATGAGCATCCAACACAAGCACTCTTAGACACTTACTCCATTAGAGAAAAATTTGGAACAGTAAAAGGTAAAAATNTTGTTATTGTAGGCGATATTCTTCACAGTCGTGTTGCTTTGTCCAATATTTTTGCTTTACAACTTCTAGGCGCCCAAGTTATGGTTTGTGGACCAAAATCACTCATACCTAAACATATTCACGAATTGGGTGTAATTGTTGAGACAGATTTAAAAAAAGCACTCCAATGGTGTGACGTTGCCAACATGCTCAGAGTTCAAAATGAGCGTATGGAAGTCAGTTATTTTCCAAGTGTTCGGGAGTATACTCAACAATACGGACTCACCAAAGAATTGTTAGATTCAATTGGAAAAGAAATTGTCATTATGCATCCAGGCCCCATTAATCGCGGAGTTGAAATTACTAGCGAGGTTGCAGATTCCAAACAAGCCATTATTTTAGATCAGGTTGAAAATGGCGTGGCCATCAGAATGGCAGTTACCTATTTATTGGCCTCCAAAATTGAGTCCTAAATGAAATTTGAAGTTACAGACCACATTGCTTTGGTTTTTGAAAATCAAACCAGCACAATAGATTTTTTTAAAACATTTGAGAATATATACCCTNATATTCANTCTAAAAACATCATTGTTTCATTGGCAGATTTTCAGATTTCAGCTTCTGATTTTATTGAAAAAATTCTAAAAATTTCTGAGTCTCATCAAAAAGGTAAACGCTCTTTTGTGATTGTTTCTCCAACAGCCGTTCCCGACAAGCTTCCAGAAGCCTTAATATGGGCTCCAACACTTCAAGAAGCCAAGGATCTCATTGAAATGGATGAAATGCAACGCGATTTAGGATTTTAAAATACTTTAAATTGAAATTAACAATTCTTGGATGCTACAGTGCCACCCCGCGTATTATTGCGCATACAACTTCGCAAGTTTTAGAAACACGCGGGCATCATTTCCTGATTGATTGTGGTGAAGGTACTCAAATTGAACTCAGACGTCACAAGCTAAAGTTCAATCAGATTAAGCATATATTNATTTCTCATTTGCATGGAGATCACTATTTTGGTTTGATTGGTTTGATTTCAACCTTTCGATTGTTAAGACGAGAAGTAGACTTAAATATTTACGGGCCTAAAGGCCTGAAAGAAATTATCACTTTACAACTAAAATTATCTAATTCCTGGACAAATTTTAACTTGATTTTTCATGAACTAGATGCCAAGGATTCACAGTGTATATTTGAAGATGATAAAGTTGAAGTTCACACCATACCCCTCGATCACAGAGTATATACAAATGGTTTTCTATTCAAAGAAAAACCGTTTGACAGAAAGTTACTTATTGAGAATGCCGAAGCTAAAAATATTGATGTTGCCTATTACCGAAAATTAAAACAAGGCGCTGATGTTTACAACCAGGATGGTGTTCTTATTAAAAACACAGAAGTCACAACTGATGGTCGCATTCCAAAACGCTATGCGTTTTGTAGCGACACGGCGTATTCTGAGGCTATTATTCCAATAATTCAAGGCGTAGATGCGATGTACCACGAATCTACTTTCCTAGAGGACCAAGCAGCGCTGTGCGCAAAAACCAAGCATTCTACAGCCAAACAAGCTGCGACTATTGCAAATAAAGCAAGGGTAGGACGGCTCATCTTAGGACATTATTCATCGAGATACAAAGACTTAGAACCTTTCAAAAATGAAGCGATGACCGTTTTTAAACAAGTAGCNCTAGCCAAAGACGGTAAAATATTTCATATTTAAGAAAATTATCAAGCCTTTTTCATTAAAAGCCAAAGCAGGTTTTAAAAACAGAGGTTATAATCTTCTGATTAAAATTTTACTTATTAAAAATGTGATAAAAAGAATTGTCAATGCATTANAAACTCCTTTTTTTATTTCCAATTCTCTGATTTTCTTCAGAATAAGAAAGATAAAGTAGGCATATAAAAGGATGGTTGTTATGTCAATTAAGACTTCAATTATGTTCATTTCGATTGTAAAGGGGATTAATATTGCTTTTAAAAAAAAACAAAAGCCCTAAGACAAAAAAGTTGTCAAAATACAATCGAAATCTTTAAAGTATTTCTGGAGATATTAACGATCTAGGACAATCATATGTATAAATCTGTAAATTTTTTAAAACTTTTCAAATACGCCAAGGCCAAATAATGCAAAATCGTATTTGACAGGGTCAGTTTGGTCAAACTCCCTGAGGTTTTTATCAAGCTCTTTAACGGCTTTGGCATCATTTTGATGACGTTTCAATAATCCAAGTTTTCTGGCTACATTTCCTGAATGCAAATCGAGTGGGCATGAAAGTTGTGCGGTATTTAAATCTTTCCATATTCCAAAATCAACCCCAGAATTACTGGGCCTTACCATCCACCTTAAAAACATATTGATGCGCTTGGCTGCTGAATTTTTTAAGGGGTCACTGATGTGCTTCTCAGTCCGTTTTAAATGCTCAATTTCAAAAAAATGATTTTTAAAATGGTGTATTGCGTTTTGTAAGGCGGTTTTTTCTGCATATTTTGAAAACACGGATTCCATACCGCCATAAGTCGTATAAATATGTTTTAAACTTTTAATAAATTGAACNGCATCATGGGCATTAAAAGTTCGGTGTACAAACCCCTCAAACACATTNAAATCATTGGATTGGTGCGAGCAGATAAAATCGTAGGGAGCATTGTCCATACGTTGCATCAAGCGTTTGGCATTTTGGATGATGCTTTTTCGATTGCCCCATGCGATTGTAGCCGTTAAAAAAGCGGAAATTTCAATGTCTTCTTTTTTGGAAAATAAATGAGGAATTTGAATGGGATCACTCTCAATAAATTCATTGGTATTGTACTGCTTAACTTTGGCGTCTAAAAATTGTTTAAGGGNATCAAAACTTAGACCATTGTAGGATTTATTTTGATACTTTTCCATCTGTCATGGTAATTTTTCGATCTGCCATTGCAGCCAACTCTTCATTGTGGGTAACAATGATAAAAGTATGCCCGTATGCCGCTCTGAGTTCAAAAAACAATTGATGGAGTTGTGCCGCAGAAGCACTGTCTAAATTTCCAGAAGGTTCATCAGCCAAAACAACCAATGGGTCGTTAATCAACGCGCGAGCAACAGATACTCTTTGTTGTTCACCTCCTGAAAGTTCACTGGGCTTGTGATGAAGACGCTTGCCTAAACCTAGAAAATCTAATAACTTCTTTGCCTTTAGCTCTGCCTCTTTTTCTGAAATTCCTTTTATGAAGGCGGGGATACATACATTTTCCAGAGCGGTAAATTCTGGTAAAAGTTGGTGAAATTGAAAAATAAAGCCAAGGTGATTGTTTCTAAATTTAGCCAAATCATTTTCATTTAAACTATTGATGTCTTTGGCATCAATTTCCAGTGTAAAATCCTTTTTTTTAGAAGGTGAAACAAGGGTGCCTAAAATCTGAAGCAAGGTTGTTTTTCCGGCGCCAGAAGCCCCAACAATTGAAACTACTTCTCCCTTTTTTATTTCCAAATCAACGCCTTTTAGTACATGGAGATTGCCATAATACTTATGAATGTTATTCGCTTGAATCATGCTTGTAAATTTAAAGAATCAAAGCCTGATGTACAATCAAATATTAATATTTTAAAAATTTCTTTTATTAACTTAGCACTCTCAACAATCTTATGTTATGAATCAAGCAATTTTTTGTGGTGGCTGCTTTTGGTGTACCGAAGCAATTTTTAAGCGCCTTAAAGGGGTGTCTAGTGTTAAATCTGGATATACAGGCGGTTTTATTAAGCACCCGGNATACCGTGAGGTTTGTCAAGGCACAACGGGACATGCCGANGGTATTCTCATTAATTACAATTCTGATGAAATTTCTTACGAATCNCTTTTGGAAGTCTTTTTTTTAACACANAATCCTACCACTTTGAACCGTCAAGGGTACGATGTAGGAACGCAATATCGCTCTGCTATCTTTTACACTTCCCAAAGTCAAAAAGAAACAGCAGAACAATATATATCGTTTTTAGAAAGCTCTAAAGTCTTTTCAGACCCCATCGTAACCACAGTTGCACCATTGGATGTTTTTTATGATGCTGAAGAAAACCACCATGATTATTATGATCAAAATAGCCAACAATCCTATTGTCAGTTTGTGATTTCACCCAAATTAAAACTCTTGAATCAGCGTTTTAAAGAAAAGCTTAAATTAGATGAAACTTAACCTTCTCAAAAAACACCAAAAACTCATTCTTAGTCTGTTGTTTGATGCTTTAGGTTATGTTTCTTTTTTTATTCCTGTATTTGATTTCTTTTGGGCCCCATTGTCAGCGTACCTAATGACGCGAATGTACAAAGGTAAAAAGGGTAAAATCGCAGGGGTCATCGTTTTTATTGAAGAGGCACTTCCTTTTGTTGATGTCGTCCCAACTTTCTTTATAATGTGGACTTACAACTATTATTTGAGCGAAAAACCGTTTAAGTAATAAATATTATTTTCGAAAATGCTTAAGCCCCAAGCGGGACAGCATTTTTTTCTCAAAGTCCCAAAAAAAGTCAAACTGACCAAGAAGCCAACCCCAAAAAACCAAAAGAATTTGATAGAATATTAGACTTATGACAATAAAAAGAAACCAATAGAGAAAAGGGTTTAGATTTTCATTTGAAATTCCAACCAAATTAATGAATGGGCGACCAACATATACAGAGGAGGAGCCGGTTAGTGCAAAAACGATAAAAATTCGAATCAGTTCCCAACGGGCGTCAACCAACCATTTATTTTCAAGTTTCTTGATACAAAACACACAAAACTGCATAAAAATAAAACCCATAGCAAGTCCAAGTAGAACACTTAACCAATATGGGTTTTCCAATACCTTAGGACTAAATTTTAGTCCCATATAGCAGGATCCAATAATCCCAACAAGCGGGTAAAGGAGTTGCCAATTTTTAGTTATTTCCCAATTGGATTTAAATGTATTTATACGGTTTGTCATGTGGACAAATATAGCACATTACAGAATTTTAAGTATTTAATTTTTGTTAAACAATTTCCCAAAAACAATGGCAATTCCACTTTTTTTTGCCACTTATGACTTCTGCAACTTCGTCAATTTTAGATCCAAAATCCCAACACAGTAGAGGCTGGGATTTCAAATAAATAAAAATTGAATTTTATTTCAGTATTGAAACGATTTGTGTGGCCAATTCAGAACCAATTCTCTTTTGGGCTTGCGTGGTTGCCGCTCCAATATGAGGAGTTAGGGACACGTTTGGAGTCATTAAGACTTGAACCGCAGGAGTGGGTTCGTTTTCAAAAGTATCTACACCCGCAAAGCCTAATTTACCAGATTTTAAGGCTTCCACCATCGCGACTTCATCTACCACACCACCACGAGCGGCATTGACAAGGCCAGCACCGTCTTTCATCAATTCGATTTCGGCAGAGCCGATAACAAACTCTTTTTGCGCGGGTACATGCAATGACAAGAAGTCTGCTTCTTTTAAAACCGTCTCTTTGCTTTCAATGTCAATATCAAAGGTAAGCGACTGGCCGTCAAAAAATGGTACTGTCACAGCAGCTTTTTCCAAAAAAGGGTCGTGTGCAATGACTTTCATACCGAGGCCTAAGCCTATTTTAGCAGTGGCCTTACCAATGCGTCCAAAACCAATCACACCCAAAGTTTTACCTCTTAATTCAGTGCCTTTTGCGTAAGCCTTTTTAAGGACTTTAAATTTAGAATCTCCATCTAAGGGCATGTTTCGGTTGGAATCATACAAAAATCGAACTCCAGAAAAAAGGTGGGCAAAGACCAATTCTGCAACGGATTCCGAAGAGGCTGCAGGCGTGTTGATCACATGCAATCCTTTGTCGCGGGCATATTCTACATCAATATTATCCATTCCAACACCACCACGTCCAATTATTTTAAGGCTGGGGCAGGCGTCGATTAAATCCTTACGGACTTTGGTAGCACTTCTAACAAGCAGTGCTACAATGCCTTCATTATTGATGTAATTTTCCAATTGTTCTTGGGCGACTGTGACTGTGCTGACTTTAAATCCAGCAGCTTCTAATTCTTCAACGCCATTTGCTGAAATGCCGTCATTTGCTAATATCTTCATTGTTATTTATGCTTTTCGTTCTAATTCACTCATAATTTCTACCAAGATCTGTACGCTTTCAAGCGTCAAAGCATTGTACATTGAGGCTCTGTAGCCACCCACACTGCGGTGGCCGTTCAAACCATTGATGCCAGCTTCTTGACACATGGTATCAAAACTCTCTTTAAGATCATCATTATTCAAGACAAAGGTCGCATTCATCGTTGAGCGGTCTGCCTTGGCAGCAAACCCATCAAAAAGTGGGTTTAAGTCAATTTCAGAATAAATTAGTTGGGCTTTCTTTTCATTCTCTTTTTCAATGGCCGCAATACCGCCTTTATTTTTTAGCCACTTCAAATTCAACATAGAAGCATAAACTGGGAAAACCGGGGGCGTATTGAACATACTGCCTTTGCCAATGTGTACTTTATAATCCATCATGGAAGGAATTTTACGAGATACTTTTCCTAAAATATCTTCTTGAATCACCACTAATGTGGTGCCTGCGGGTCCCATATTTTTTTGCGCACCTGCATAAATCAACCCAAATTTTGAGAAGTCGATACTTCTTGAAAAAATATCGCTGCTCATGTCACAAACCATAGGAATGTCACAGTCTGGAAAGTCTTTAATTTGTGTTCCAAAAATGGTGTTGTTGGAAGTACAGTGGAAATAATCGTGGTCTGAAGGTATGTCATAACCTTTAGGGATGTAGTTGTAATTGGCATCCTTAGAAGAGGCGACTTCTAATATATCATCAAAAATACGAGCCTCTTTAATGGCTTTATCACTCCACGTTCCGGTATTTAAATAGGCTGCGCGTTTTTCTAACAAATTTAGTGCCACAGCTAAAAATTGGGTGCTTGCACCACCTTGTAAAAACAAGGCTTTATAACCCATGCCTTCAAGACCCAGGAGCTCCAGTGCTAGTGCACGTGCATTTTCCATAACGTCTACAAAAGCTTTGCTGCGGTGAGAGATTTCAATAAGTGAAAGCCCATTGTCATAACCCATGATAGCTTGGGCAGATTTATCGAGGACTTCTTGTGGTAAAACGCATGGGCCTGCGCTAAAATTATGTCGTTTCATTTGGTGGATGTTTTCCATTAAAAGTTAAGCCGTAAATGTCTGAATTAATTATTGAAAATAGAGTAAAAAGAATGATAATATTAAGTTATATTTTCAACAGGAAATCAACAGTGTCAATCCCATCGGCATAATCGCTCAATTTGGGCAGTTGTGTCGCACCAAATGTTACTTCATTTTCACTAAAATTTTTAGAAACCAAACATTGTATTTGAGAAGCATCGGCTTTAATTCTAAGTTTTAAAGATTCTAAGTCTTCATAAAATTCGTAAAATAAAGTTGCGATGGGAGAGGCATAGTTGGTATCTTCCTTAAGTATTAGAAAACCATTTTCAATCAAATCATATTCACTCATTAGATATACTGCTTTATTGTAGTCATAATTGTTGGCGTATTTAGCACTTTTCATTATAAAATTCCAGTCGTAAACGGCCTTAAAAAACATATCAAAATCATAATCTTTAGGAACAAATAACTTGGAAACACTGCGGCATCCCAGGCCGTAATATCTAAAAATATCTTCTGCCAAAGATTTTAAATCGGCTTCCGATTCCATACCAGTCAAAATACTGATTGAATTTCTATTCTTGCGAATTATTGAAGGTTTGTTTTTAAAATAGGCCTCAAAATACCGCGCTGTATTGTCGCTTCCCGTTGCAATTACCGCGTCAAAATCTTGAAGTTTTTCTTTAGTAAATTTAATTTTGGACTTTAAATGCGGTTCTAAATGAGTTAGGTAGGCTGCTAAATAGGGTAAAAGATGGCGGTCGTTAGAAGATTGCTTGACAATAATGCTGTGGCCTGAAACCAAAGCCGAAATAAAATCGTGAAACCCAACCAAGGGAATGTTGCCTGCCATAATTATTGCAATTGTTTTTGGATTTTTTGTAGGTATGTGATAGGGTGCTAACCATAATTCAAGAGGCCTGTTTTGAAGCAATTCTGCCCACTGTTTTATGGCGTAACAAAGGTTCGCTTTAGTAAACCAGCCATTGTGTTCATTTGCAAGCTTTAATTGGTGTTTAAATCCTTCAAAAAAAATATCATTATGCAGTGCCTTTTCAGACATAATTGGTGCTGACCCTTTGAATTGAGACATGAATGCTCCCAATCTGACAAGTGACTGAATTATAATATTTTTATGATTCATAATTTGTTAAACCTTAATTTTGGTATTAATTTCGTTTACAAATTTAAGTAATAAATTTACTTTAAGCGTTTATGGCTATTATAATAACTGAAGACTGTATCAATTGTGGTGCTTGCGAAACCGAATGTCCCAATACCGCAATTTATGAAGGAGCAGATGACTGGCGTTACAAAGATGGTACCAGTTTGGATGGTCAAATCATTTTGCCTAATGGAAAGCAGGTCAACGCCGACGAACCGCAAATACCCATTAGTGATGAGTTTTATTTTATTGTCCCTGATAAATGTACTGAATGCAAAGGGTTTCATGAAGAACCTCAATGTGCTGCTGTTTGCCCAGTTGATTGCTGTGTGCCTGATGAGGCCAATGTAGAAACAGAAGATGTTTTGCTTGGAAAACAACGGTTTATGCACGCCGAAGATTAAATTTCTTAAAAAAGGAATGTTTAATAATTCAAATATTCAAAGTACTTAAACTAAATCTCCACCAATGGTTTGTTTAAAGCTTCATTTGTGTATTTTTGTTGCCAGAAATTTTAAAACATGAAAGCAGGAATTGTCGGATTGCCCAACGTTGGAAAATCAACTCTTTTTAATTGTTTGTCAAATGCCAAAGCTCAAAGCGCGAACTTTCCCTTTTGCACCATTGAACCAAACATCGGCGTGGTCAATGTCCCGGATCCCAGAATTTCAAACTTAGAAGGCTTGGTCAGGCCTGAGCGTGTAGTGCCAGCCACCGTTGAGATTGTTGACATTGCAGGTCTTGTAAAAGGCGCTAGTAAAGGCGAAGGACTTGGTAACCAATTTTTGGGAAACATTCGTGAAACAGATGCCATTTTGCATGTGTTGCGTTGTTTTGACAACGATAATATTGTTCATGTCGATGGTAGTGTAGACCCCCTTCGCGACAAAGATACAATTGACATGGAACTGCAGTTGAAAGATTTAGAAACGGTTGAAAAAAAACTTGAAAAAGTAAAACGCACTGCTAAAACAGGTAATAAGGAGGCTCAAAAAGAAGCCGCTGTTTTAGAAACTATAAAAGCCCATTTAGAAGCGAGTGCTTCTGTTCGTAGCCTTGAATTGTCTGAGGATGATTATACGGCCTTTGTAAAGCCTTTGCAGTGCATTACAGCAAAACCTGTCATGTATGTCTGTAATGTGGATGAAAAAGCCGCTGTTAGTGGTAACAATTATGTAGATCAAGTCAAACAAGCAGTAGCCCCAGAAAATGCCGAAGTGTTGGTGCTTGCTGTGGGTACCGAAGCTGAAATCAATGAACTGGATGACTTTGAAGAGCGCCAATTGTTTTTAGAAGACATTGGATTGGAAGAACCTGGCTCAGCTAAATTGATTCGCTCCGCTTACAAGTTATTAAAACTTCAAACGTATTTTACAGCAGGTGTTAAAGAAGTAAGAGCTTGGACCATTCCTATTGGTAGTTTGGCGCCACAGGCTGCCGGAGTGATTCACACAGATTTTGAAAAAGGTTTTATTCGCGCTGAGGTCATTGCCTACAACGATTATGTAGAATTTGGCAGTGAAGCTAAAGTCAAGGAAGCCGGTAAAATGCGGGTCGAAGGAAAAAATTATACCGTCAAAGATGGAGATGTGGTTCATTTTCTGTTTAATGTTTAATAAATAAGCACCATTTTTAGAAAATATATTTCTCAACATTTCCACTTATTTTTTGTTAATTAATTTGTGATTTAAAGGTTTTATCTTTTGCGATGATGCAGTATATTAGCACTTCATCTGTAAGCCTCTATGGTCGAAAACACAGCCTATACTGAAGACAATATTAGATCCCTCGATTGGAAGGAACACATTCGCATGCGCCCAGGAATGTACATTGGCAAGCTTGGAGATGGTTCTTCTGCCGATGATGGAATTTATATTTTACTCAAAGAAGTACTAGACAACTCTGTTGACGAATATGTCATGGGGGCTGGAAAGTCTATCGACATTTCCATTCAAGGAAACAAAGTCATTGTTAGAGATTATGGACGTGGGATTCCATTGGGTAAGGTAGTCGATGTCGTTTCTAAAATGAATACAGGTGGAAAATACGACTCCAGAGCATTTAAAAAATCGGTCGGTTTGAATGGCGTTGGTACTAAAGCCGTTAATGCACTTTCAAATTATTTTCGGGTTGAATCGACTCGGGAAGGCAAATCAGCTTCAGCGGAATTTGAATTGGGCGTTTTAAAGAACCAAGACCTATTAGATGACACCTCCAGACGCAAGGGTACCAAAGTCTCATTTATACCCGATCCTGAGATTTTTAAAAATTACAAGTACAGAAATGAGTATGTGGCACGCATGCTTAAAAACTATGTTTATTTAAACCCCGGGCTCACCATTACCTTTAACGGTGAAAAATTCTTTAGTGAAAATGGCCTTAAAGACCTTTTGGAAGACAATTCCAAAGCAGAAGACCGGCTGTATCCAACCATTCATATCAAAGGCAACGACATCGAAGTTGCGCTGACTCACAGTAAAACACAATACAGCGAAGAATACCATTCCTTTGTTAATGGGCAAAATACGACGCAAGGGGGGACCCATCTCGCCGCCTTTCGTGAGGCTTATGTAAAAACCATTAGAGATTATTTTGGCAAAAACTACGATGCTTCTGATATTCGTAAATCTATAATATCAGCCATCGCCATTAAAGTGATGGAGCCTGTTTTTGAAAGCCAAACAAAAACCAAATTAGGATCTACCGAAATGGGGGGTGGCCTTCCGACAGTCCGAACGTTTATCAATGATTTTGTAAAAACGCAATTGGACAATTATCTACATAAAAATGCAAATGCTGCTGAGGCTGTTCAACGAAAAATTTTACAAGCAGAGCGGGAACGAAAAGAACTGTCAGGTATTCGTAAAATCGCAAAGGAACGTGCCAAAAAAGCCAGCCTACACAATAAAAAATTGCGCGACTGTCGTGTGCATTTTGGTGATACCAAAAACAATCGAAATTTAGAAACAACCCTTTTTATCACAGAAGGAGATTCTGCTTCTGGAAGCATTACTAAGTCTAGAGATGTAAATACACAAGCTGTTTTTAGTTTAAAAGGGAAGCCGCTCAATTGTTATGGATTGACTAAAAAAATTGTTTACGAAAACGAAGAATTCAACTTGCTACAATCAGCACTTAATATTGAAGAGTCTATTGAGGATTTGCGATATAACAACATTGTTATTGCGACTGATGCCGATGTAGATGGAATGCATATACGCTTGCTTTTGATTACCTTTTTTCTTCAATTTTTCCCTGAACTCATCAAAGAGGGACATCTTTTCATCCTACAAACACCACTTTTTAGAGTTCGGAATAAAAAAGAAACTATTTATTGTTACTCGGAAGAAGAACGCATTTACGCCATTGATAAATTAAAACCAAAGCCTGAAATTACACGCTTTAAAGGTTTGGGAGAAATCTCTCCCAATGAATTCAAGCATTTTATTGGAGATGATATCCGATTAGACCCAGTGATGTTAGATGCAGAAACAACGATTGAAGAAATGCTTTCATTTTACATGGGTAAAAATACGCCAGACCGCCAAAAATTCATCATTAATAACCTTAAAGTTGAACTCGATTTGATCGCTACCGAAAAGCCCTCATAAATGCTAGAACCAGAAGACAATATCTCTAACGAAAACATTCAAAGTGAAGAAACCATTACCCGGGTCACTGGAATGTATAAAGATTGGTTTTTAGATTATGCTTCCTATGTTATTCTGGAACGGGCCGTTCCAGCCATAGAGGATGGTTTTAAGCCTGTTCAACGGCGTATTCTCCAATCCATGAAAGATTTGGATGATGGCCGTTACAATAAAGTCGCGAACATTGTTGGACACACCATGCAATACCATCCACATGGCGATGCCAGTATTGCTGATGCCATGGTGCAGATTGGTCAAAAAGATTTGCTCATTGACACCCAGGGGAACTGGGGAAATATTTTAACAGGGGACCGCGCGGCTGCTTCTAGATACATTGAAGCGCGCTTGTCAAAGTTTGCATTAGATGTGGTTTTTAATCCAAAAACTACAGAATGGCAAGCCTCCTACGATGGTCGCCGTAAAGAACCTGTAAATTTACCAGTCAAATTTCCTTTGCTTTTAGCCCAAGGTGCAGAAGGCATCGCAGTTGGTTTGTCTACCAAGGTAATGCCGCATAATTTTATAGAACTCATTGAGGCTTCCATCAAACACCTCTCCGGAAAACGTTTTACCATACTTCCTGATTTTGCCACTGGGGGTATTGCAGATTTTACCAATTACAATGATGGCCTAAGAGGGGGTAAAGTTCGATGTAGGGCCCGCATCAGTCAGTTGAATAAAAACACCCTTGTGATTACGGAAGTACCGTTTGGGACCACCACTTCTTCTTTGATTGATTCTATTTTAAAAGCCAACGACAAAGGAAAAATTAAAGTTAAAAAAATTGAAGACAACACGGCGGCAGACGTTGAGATCTTAATTCACTTACCATCTGGAATATCTCCAGATAAGACCATTGATGCGCTCTTCGCTTTTACCAATTGTGAGACTTCAATATCTCCCTTAGGATGTGTGATTGAAAACAATAAACCTTTGTTTGTAGGAGTCTCTGAGATGCTTCGGCAATCTACGGATCATACGGCTGCATTGTTAAAATTAGAACTAGAAATCAAACTCAATGAGCTGGAGGAACAATGGCATTTCGCATTCTTAGAGCGTATATTTATTGAAAATAGAATTTACCGCGACATTGAAGAGGAGGAAACTTGGGAGGGCGTGATCGCCGCAATTGACCGTGGATTACAGCCGCACATCCAACATCTTAAACGCCCGGTCACTAAAGAGGATATTGCGCGCTTGACAGAAATAAAAATTAAAAGGATTTCTAAGTTTGATATTGACAAAGCGCAGCAAAAGATAGAAGCACTTGAGGCTCAAATTGAAGAAGTAAAAAGCCATTTATCCAACCTTATTAATTATGCCATTTCTTACTTTAAACGCCTTAAAATAGATTACGGTAAAGGAAAAGAACGCAAGACAGAAATTAAAGTCTTTGATGATGTAGATGTGACTAAAGTGGTCATTCGCAACACAAAGTTATATGTCAATAGAGTGGAAGGTTTTGTAGGAACCGGGATGCGTCGGGAAGAATATGTTTGCGATTGTAGCGATATTGACGACATCATCGTTTTCACCAAAAGCGGGACCATGATGGTAACCAAAGTGGACACCAAAACTTTTATTGGAAAAAATATTTTGCATGTGGCTGTTTTTAAAAAGAAAGATGCGAGAACCATCTATAATATGATATACAAAGATGGAAAGGGTGGGGCCACTTTTATAAAGCGTTTTGCAGTGACCTCAATCACAAGGGACAAAGCCTATGATTTAACCAAAGGAAAGCCGCAAACAAATGTGCTATATTTTTCAGCCAATCCCAATGGTGAGGCTGAAATAGTTTCCGTTTTATTGCGCCAGGTCGGGAGTATTAAAAAATTAAAGTGGGACATTGACTTTGCTGCAATTATGATCAAAGGCAGGGCTTCTAAAGGCAATTTAGTCACCAAACATGCGGTAAAACGTATAGAACTTAAAGAAAAAGGCGTCAGCACCTTAAAACCGCGTAAAATTTGGTTTGATGACACTATTCAGCGCATTAATGTTGATGGTAGAGGCGATTTAATTGGCGAATTTAGAGGTGAGGATCGGTTGTTGATCATTACACAATCGGGGAACCTTAAAACCATTATACCAGATGTTTCAACCCATTTTAGTGAGGATATGATTGTTTTGGAAAAATGGATGCCTTTCAAACCCATTTCAGTGGTGTATTTTGATGGCGCAAAAGAAAAATATTTTGTCAAGCGTTTCTTGGTTGAAAATGAAAATAAAGAAGAAGTATTTATCTCATCACACGCAAAAAGTAGGCTTGAAATCGTCAGTACCGATTGGCGCCCCGTTGTAGACATTACCTTTTCCAAGGATAGAGGTAGGGAGCGAAAACCCAATCAAAGTATCGACATTGAACAGTTTATAGCTGTAAAAGGCATCAATGCATTGGGAAATCAATTGTCTAAATTAAAAGTCAATCAAATTGACTTATTACCCTCATTACCTTATGACCCTCCTAAAGAAATTCATGCAGATGAGCTAGATGTTATAGATGAAGAAGAAGTGAAAATCACCCCTTCTTTGCAAAGTAGTACTGAAATACTTTCGGAACCAATCTCTAATTTAGAGGCAACAGACGGTATTGATGATGAAGACTCTAACAGTTCTGAGGCAGGGCAAACAACACTCTTTTAATCCAGTCTTCTGGCGGTGCCTTTCTGTTTATTGGCTTCCCCAACATAGCCATACTCAAAGTTGTAAGTATTGTCTGTTGTGTTTAGTATTTTAAGGTGAATGTCTTTTTTTTCAGCCAATGTTTTTGGGTTTATTGTTTTAAAAATCATTTCACAATCATTGATCCATCGTACACTTACAGAGTCCACTTGCCCTCTAAAAGATTCAACTTGTAGAGATTCAGTCCGTTTAAAAGTTGAGGTAAACAACACTTCGTTTAAAATAATCTCACTCTCAAAAGTGCCCGTTCTAAAAGCATTGCAGTCCCGCTGTACTTCGTAACAAGAGTTTGCTAAAAAAATAATTAGTAAGATTTTAAATTTCATACTGTAAAGATACAAAAGAGACCACGGACTTCTTAGTTATTTTCATTTTCAGTGTAATCACTAAAGGTGCCATCGTTGTAAAACACAACAATGCGCGCTATAGACTTGGCGCTGTTTAAAATCATATTTTTAGAAGGTATTTTGTTTTTAGATTTATTTTCGCCGTTTTCAAATATTTTATCACTTTTTTCTGTAACTGATGAGTAGGGTTTGAGGGTCATTTCCCCGGATCCGTTTAGCAACCAATACAAATTAACATCTGGCAAGGCTGTATTTAATTTTGTAATAAAGTCTAAACTTGGTTTGTTTCGACCACTAAGAACGTGTGAAATACTGGAGCGTTGTACATTAATTAGTTCTGCAAAAGCCGATGCAGAGAGGCTATAATGTTCAATAACTTCTTTTAAGCGCTTACCAAATTTAGTCGCATTCATAATAGTTTACATTTGTGTATTAAGTTGTTATTTACAAATTTAAAATTTTATTTTTAGATACAAAAATGTTTAATATTAATTGATTAATAACTTTATATAAATTTATTAAATAACTGATTTACAATAATTTAATTGTAAAATTAAGAATAAATCAAAATTTTCAATAAACATGCTTAAAAAATGTACATTTCTAAACTGAAAAACCCTAAAATTCAGTTTACAAATGTAAAAAAGAGATTGATTACTTTTGTAATTGACTATAGCCAAAAATGCAACTGTATCAAAACATACATTCAAATTTTTCAGACCGCAAGGTTCAAGATCTTAATGGACGGTATATTACCAACGCCCATATTTTACCAATTCTGAACAGACTTCCCAAAGGTTTTAGTTATGAGATAGCAGGTCATTCTGAACGCGATCAACCAATTTTTATGGTAAAAGCCGGCAACGGACCCTCCAAAATTTTAATCTGGTCTCAGATGCACGGCAATGAGTCTACCTCTACTAAGGCACTTTTTGATTTTATATTTAATATAGAATATTTGGGGATTTCATCCTTTCTAGAGCACTGTTCTTTCTTTATAATTCCGATTCTCAATCCTGATGGTGCACATGATTACAATAGATTCAATGCGAATGGAATAGATTTAAATCGAGATGCACAAGCACTCACTCAAAGCGAAAGTCTTGTTTTAAGAACAATTTTTAACACATTCAAGCCTGATTTTTGTTTTAATATGCATGACCAACGCAGTATATATTGTGTTGGTGGTACTAAAAATTCAGCTAGCTTAAGTTTTTTGGCCCCCGCAGAAGATAAGGAGCGTTCAATTTCTTCTAACCGTGAGCAAGCGATGGGGGTTATTACTAAAATTAACAATGTATTGCAATTATTTATACCAGATCAAATTTCTAGGTTTGACGATAGTTTTAACATTAATTGTGTGGGTGATCAGTTTCAATCTTTGGGAGTGCCTACAATCCTTTTTGAGGCCGGACACTCAGGTGATTACCATAGGGAAGATACCCGAAAATACATGCTCATAGCCTTGTTAAGTGCCATTAAATGTATAAGTCAAAAAAATTTACCTAAAGATGCTGTAGAAACTTACCTTAATATTCCTGAAAATAAACCCTTATTTTTTGATGTTCTGATTAAAAATGTTTCTGTTGAAGTGGATGGAAAAACCGCAATAACTGACATAGGAATTCTTTATGAAGAGGTTTTGACTGAAAATCAAATTCATTTTGTTCCCAAGATAAGTGTTATTGATTGTTTAAAAGACTACGTTGCACACCGATTTATCGATGGTGAATTTGAAGCCTTGGCACTATCAAAAAATAAAAAAATTGAATTGGGGGCCACAATTAGTCATTTTTTAATAAATAGGGGTCAATTCACACTTTTTATTAATAATAATTGACGCTAATCGGCTTTTTGTTGTATATAATTTGTTAAATTTACCGAATTAATAATTATTTTTTAAAAAAATGGCCAAATTCAAACTTGACGAGGTAGATCACCAAATTCTCAGTATGCTGATTGATAACACGCGAACCCCTTTCACTGATATCGCAAAAAAACTTCTTATCTCTGCCGGTACCGTTCACGTACGTGTTAAGAAAATGGAAGATGCAAAAATCATCAAGGGTTCATCTTTGACTTTAGACTACCAAAAATTAGGTTATTCATTTATTGCTTATGTCGGTATTTACCTACAAAACACGTCCCAAACCAAGTTTGTTTTGCAACGCATTAATGAAATTCCTCATGTTACTGTTGCACACATCACGACAGGGAAGTTTAATATTTTTTGTAAAATTCGTGCCAAAAGTACAACCAATGCAAAAGAAATTATTTTCAAAATTGATGATATTGAAGGGATATACAGAACGGAGACTATGATTTCATTAGAAGAAAGTATAAATGATAAAAAGCGTTTGATGCACTCTATTTTTGATGAATTATAGTAGTTAATCTTTTGCATAATATCTAAAGGCATCATATACTAAAGCCTCGCCCACTTCAACATCTAAGCGGCATTTCCCAATAGCTTCAAGCAAGACGAAATTAACACGGCCATGGGTGTTTTTCTTATCGTGTTTGATTAAATTCAATATAGACTTAATGTTTTCATCCCCAAATTCACACTTTTCATAAATTTCAGAAAAAGTGGTTTTAATAGCTATTAAGTCATTTTCACTCAATCCACACAGCTTGTAAGATAGAAAGGCTTCCAAGACCATTCCAATTGCAATTGCTTCACCATGTAGCAAAGTTTTTAAGGTTTTACTGTCTAGACAATACGATTCAATAGCGTGCCCCAAGGTGTGTCCAAAATTTAAAAACTTCCGAACGTTCATTTCGTTAGGGTCTTGAGTTACTATTGTATTTTTAATTTCCACAGAACGATATATAGAAGGCGTTAAATCAGCTATTTTAGGCGATTTAAGTCCTTTTAACGCATCCCAATACAAACGGTCAGAAATTAAACCGTGCTTTAGCATTTCCGCCATTCCTGAGCGTAATTCTTCTTTTGGTAGTGTGTCTAAAAATTTTGCATCAACGAGTACCATCTCAGCGAAAGAAATGGTCCCAACTTGATTTTTAGAAAGATCTAAATCGACGCCGGTTTTACCGCCTACTGAAGCATCGACCATAGCGAGTAGGGAAGTAGGAATATTGATAAATTTTAGACCCCGTTTAAAAGTAGATGCTACAAAACCACCAAGATCAGTAACGACTCCACCTCCAAGGTTGACCATCAATGAATTTCGATCTGCACCTAGTTCACTAAGGCGTCTCCAGACATTTAAACAGCTAATGATTGTTTTATGAATTTCTCCATTAGGTATTACAATAATTTCAATTTTTAAATTATTTGCAATCTTATCAATAAGTACAGGCAAACACGAAGCTTTTGTATTAAAGTCTACCAAAACAATTATTTTGGAGTGATTACTAGACTGTAAATAGCTGTGCAGTGCTTGAAATGCAGTTTCGCCAAAATGGATGGCGCAGGATGTAGTTAGAATTGATTTCATTTTGTTATTCAAATATAGTATGAAATTTATTAGAATTCTATAATTTTGAAATGAACATTTTATTGATGTATGAGATCATCCAATCCCCACATAGATTTTTCAAACACGGAAATTGCCTTCCATCTAAAAACAGATGCTGAGCTCGAAAGGGCTTATTTTTTATTTAAAATGATTTCCAACCAGCCTTTAGTTCGCATTGGAGCTGCGGCCACGCATTTTGCTTTAAAAAGTAAATTCCCGGTTGAGGGCTTAATTCGATCAACTGTATTTGACCATTTTTGTGGTGGTATCAATGCAACTGATTGCATGACTAAAATCGACCGGATGCATACAAGTGGGGTTTATAGCGTTTTAGATTATTCCGTTGAAGGGAAACAAAATGAAGCGCAATTTAATTTTGTGGTTGAAAAGACCTTAGAACTAATCGCTTTTGCTGCTGAAAACAAAGCGATGCCATTTGCTGTATTTAAACCTACTGCTGTAGGTCGTATTGAGCTTTATGAGAAAGTTAGTAAATCCGATATACTAACGCCAGCAGAAAACAAAGAATGGGAGCGAATTAAAACACGCTTTCATACCATTTGTAAATACGCTCAGAAAATGAAAATTGCGGTTCTTGTGGATGCCGAGGAAAGTTGGATGCAAGATTCAGCTGATACCTTGCTTTTAGAAATTATGAAGGACTACAACAAAGAAAGCGTAGTTGTTTACAACACAATTCAAGCCTACCGTTGGAATCGATTGGACTACCTAAAAGAACTGTATGCTATTGCAAAAAAAGAAAACTTTAAATTGGGTTTTAAATTAGTTCGAGGCGCCTATATGGAAAAAGAACGCAAGCGCGCCGAATTTAAAAATATCAAATCTCCAATTTGCAATACTAAAGCAGATACGGACATAAATTTTGATAATTGTCTAAAGTTTATTCTTAAGCATCTCCCTGACATCAGTCTTTTTCTTGGCACCCATAATGAAAATAGCACATTATTAGCGTTAAAGACTTTATCCAATCTAAATATCAAAAAGAATGATCCTAGAGTATGGTTTGGGCAGCTCTACGGAATGAGCGATCACATTAGCTTCAATTTGGCAAAATACGAATATAATGCTGCCAAGTATTTACCTTTTGGCCCTGTAAAAGATGTCATGCCATATTTGATTCGAAGGGCAGAAGAAAACACCTCTGTAGCCGGACAAACCAACCGTGAATTGGAATTGATAAAAAAGGAGAAAAAGCGCAGAAATATTTAATCTATAGATTTAAGACTAATAACCACAGCCGCTTTATCACAGTTCTCTACTTTTAATTTCAAATAATCGCTTTGAATTGTATACAGCTTACAGCTATCCAATCGCGTATTACTTTCGTTGAAATTAACATTACCATTTTTTAAAACTTCATAAATAGCTAGCGTGTCGATTTGAAATATCTCTATAGTGCTTCTGACATTTTCAGAAAACTGAATGGGTTTATCGTTAATATTTTTTAGAACTCTGTCATTGGGTCCATACGCAAACTTTGTTTTTTTTTGCTTGAGAAAAAAAGCTAGAAAAACAAGTCCAATTGAAAATCCGCCAAGGAAAAATCCAAGTCGATGTTTAAATTTCATATGGTATTAGAAAATTAAAAGATTCAAATCGCTTGAATCCAAATTGAACCAGTTGGAAATTGACTTATTGGTAATGACGCCATGGTATAAATAGAGCCCGTTCTTCAACCCATGATCCTGGCGAATGGCATTTTCAAGACCACCGGCATCAGATATTTCAAGTAGGTAAGGCGTGAAAATGTTACTCAAAGAAACCGATGAAGTTCTTGAGTAGCGTGCCGGAATGTTAGGCACACAATAGTGTATCACGCCATGTTTTTCAAAAGTCGGTTTGTCGTGAGTTGTGAGTTCGCTAGTTTCAAAACAACCGCCCATATCAATACTCACGTCGACAATTACAGACCCTTGTTTCATAAGCTCTACCATAGCTTCATTGACTAGAATAGGAGCTCTGTTTTTTCCTTTTATAGCTCCTATTGCCACATCGCAGCGCATCAGCGCTTTGATCAAATTCTTGGGTTGCATTGTTGAAGTATAGACACGTCTTCCAATATTGGCTTGTAGTGTTCTTAATTTAGCAATGGAATTGTCAAAAACTCGCACATTGGCACCAAGGCCAATTGCTGACTTGGCAGCATATTCACCAACAATACCAGCCCCAATAATAACCACCTCTGTTGGTGGGATCCCACTGATATTTCCAAGCATTAAACCATTGCCTTCATTAGTGATGGACATGATTTCTGAGGCGATCAAAATTGAGGCTGCACCTGCAATTTCGCTTATCTGTCTGACTGCAGGAAACGTTCCATCATTGTCTTTTATAAATTCAAATCCAAGGGCAGTAATTTTTTTCTTTGCAAGGGATTTAAAATAAGCTTTCTTTTGCATCTTCAATTGAAGCGCAGAAATTAAAACCGTATTAGGCTTAATCATTTCAATTTCATCAAGGGTAGGGGGTTCAACTTTTAAAATGATTGGTGATGAAAACACCTTGGCGGTGTCACTCGTAATTTCAGCTCCGGCATCACTGTATTCTTTGTCTTCAAAAGCGGCATTATTTCCAGCCCCGCTTTCGATCAATACCCGATGACCATTATTGGTGAGCGCAGAAACAGCATCTGGCGTTAAACAAATACGCTTTTCTTGAAAAGATCGTTCTTTAGGGATGCCGATGAATAAAGATGTGCTGTCGCTTGAAATCTCTAGGCGTTCCTCTTTTGGCAACAGTTGTGCCTTTGAAAAAGGAGATTTTAATTTTTGCATTCTTGGTTGTATTGTTATTGCAAATTACAATTATTTTTTCAACTTAATTTATCCGACTTGAGTTTAAACCCATTCTAATTCACGCTCTTGGTCAGACAAAATTGTAAGCTTGATGGCAGTTGTCTTATCAGGAAGTATATGTTTAATTTTATCAGGCCACTCGATAAAATTCCAATTTCCAGAGTAAAAATAGTCTTCAATTCCAATGTCCAATACTTCGGAGTGATTTTTTATTCTATAAAAATCAAAATGGTATACAATATCTGATTTCACTTTATATTCATTCACAATTGAAAATGTAGGACTGGATGCTTTTGAATCTCCTCCTAAAATTTTCACCATGGCAGATATTAGTGTTGTTTTTCCACTGCCCATTTCTCCTTTAAAAAGAATGACTTTTGTTTTGGATTCTTCCAATAATTTTCGTGCTATTTTATCAATGTCTCCTAAAAAATATTTGACGCTCATCGCAATTTATCTTGGATTTAAAACAACAAATGGAATCAATACCTCTTCCAATGAAATACCACCGTGTTGATAAGAATTTTTGAAGTAACTAACATAGTGATTGTAATTGTTTGGATAGGCAAAAAATAAATTATTTTTTGCGAAAATAAAGGCACTATTCATCGATATAGAGGGCAGCCCAATACTGCTTGGATCTTTAGCTGCAAATACGTCTTTACCATCAAAGCTTAGGCTGCGACCTGTTTTGTAGCGCAAATTTAGGCTGGTATTTTTATCTCCAATAACTTTTGAAGGGTTTTTAACATTTATTGTGCCATGATCTGTGGTAATAATAAGTTTAAATTTAAGTAGTTGCGCTTGCTTTATAATGTCTAATAATGGAGAGTTTTTAAACCAGCTATGTGTAAGGGATCGATAGCCGCGATCGTCCGAGGCTAATTCTTTAATAACTTCCATTTCTGTTTTAGAATGGGAGAGCATGTCAACGAAATTGTATACAAGAACTGTTAAATCATTGTTGGCTTTACTTTTGAAATTTTCAGCTAATTTTTTTCCAGCTTTCAAATTTGTAATTTTTATGTATTCGTGATTTAAATTTGAAAGCCCCAAGCGTTTTAGTTGCGTATCTAAAAATTTATCCTCGTACAGGTTTTTACCACCTTCGTCGGTATCATTTTTCCAGTATTTTGGGTAATGTGTTTCCATTTCCTTTGGAGTAAGACCAGAAAAAATGGCATTTCGAGCATATTGCGTTGCAGTCGGTAATATGCTGTAGTAAAGCATTTCATCTTTCACTTTATAGTGTGTATTGACGGTTGACTCAATTGTTTTCCACTGGTCAAACCTCAAATTATCAATAACAATTAATAAAGTGGAATGCCCTATTCCAACTTCTGGCGCGATTTTGGTTTTAAAAAGTGTGTGGGATAAAACGGGGGCATTTTTATTCTGAAACCATTGAGGATAATTTTTATCAATAAATCTAGAAAATTGTGCGTTTGCTTCTGTTTTTTGCGCCTCTAATATTTCAAACATTGTTCCATCCTGAGAATTTTCTAATTCCAACTCCCAATAAATTATTTTTTTATACAAATCAGCCCATGCTTCAAAAGAATTAACATGGTTCATTTCCATGGCTATTTTTCGAAACTCTTGAAGGTAATTTGAAGATATTTTTTCAGCTACCAAACGGCTGTGGTCTAAGTTTTTTTTAAGGCTGAGAAGAATTTGATTAGGGTTAACGGGCTTGATAAGATAATCTGCGATTTTACTGCCAATCGCTTCTTCCATTATGTATTCCTCCTCACTTTTGGTAATCATTACAACAGGAATATTGGATTTTACCTCCTTCAATCCAGCCAAGGTTTCTAGGCCCGATAAACCTGGCATGTTCTCGTCTAAGAAAACAATGTCAAAATCTTCAGACTTAAATATTTCAAGTGCCTCAGAACCACTTTGACAAGGTAGTATCTTGTAGTTTTTTTTCTCAAGAAATATAATGTGAGGTTTTAAAAATGAAATCTCATCATCCACCCACAAAACATTGATTTCTCTCATAAATACATCTGTTTAAAAATTATATACACTGATTTTTATTACTTTTACGATCAATATAACTTTGATTCTCCATTTAGCGTCTAAAATAAAATTTAATTCCTTTGAATACCAAAAACAAGCTCAAAATATTTAACGATCCAATTTATGGATTTATTACAATCCCCAGTACTTTAATTTTTGACTTGATTGACCACCCTTATTTTCAAAGACTCAGAAGAATAACTCAGATGGGGCTATCTTATCTTGTTTATCCCGGTGCTCACCATACGCGTTTTCATCATGCATTAGGAAGTTTGCATTTGATGCAAAAAGCTGTTAGAATTTTAAAATTTAAAGGGACGCTTATTTCAAAAGAGGAGGAAAATGCCCTGTATGTCGCCATACTTTTACACGATATTGGACATGGCCCATTTAGCCATGCCATTGAACACAGTTTGTTAGAAGGAGTTAACCATGAGTTTATTTCATTGCGTTTTATGGAAATTTTAAATGATGAATTTAATGGGCAATTATCCTTAGCCATCACCATGTTTAAAGGGGACTATAAGCGACCGTTTTTTGGTCAATTAATATCTGGCCAATTGGACATGGACCGTTCCGATTACCTAAAGCGCGATAGTTTTTACACAGGTGTTTCAGAAGGCAATATCAACAGTGAGCGTTTGATTTCAATGATGAATGTTATCTCAGATGAATTGGTTATTGAAGAAAAAGGAATTTATTCAATAGAGAAGTTTCTCTCAGCTCGCCGTTTGATGTATTGGCAAGTATATCTGCATAAAACAGGGGTTGTAGCAGAGAACATGATCATCAATGTTTTAAAACGCGCCAAAATGCTTTCTCAATCAAATGTACCCTTGTTTGTAAGTCACGGACTTGATTTTTTCTTAAAAACTGAAATCCATCCATCAAAACTTACAAAAGCCATATTGGAAAACTTTTCCGAATTAGATGATAATGATCTTTTTTCTGCTTTGAAATCGTGGAAAAATCATCCAGATTATGTTTTAAGCAACCTTTCTAAAAGACTTTTAGATCGACAATTGCTTAAGATTGAATTTTATTCAAAGCACGATATCAAATCAGCTTTAGAAAAAATCAAAACAAAATTCAAAGTACATTTAAATTTAGACGACACCGAAATACCATTTTTTGTATTTGATGGGGTCATTTCAAATACAGGCTATGATTCTGAAATACATCCCATTTCAATTCTTCATAAAAATGGAAAAACTTCAAATCTAAATCAAAGCTCTGAATTATTAAATGTCAAGGGGTTGACAAAAAAAGTTACACAGTACTATATCTGCTCTCCCAAAGTGATGCTATGATAATTTTTTATACTTTTGCAATGGTATGAAATTTACAGCCAACCAAATAGCAGAATTACTCAATGGTACCGTTGTTGGGGATGAGAATGTTGAAGTCTTTAAACTTTCTAAAATTGAAGAAGGTTCTCCAGGGTCTCTTACTTTTCTTTCAAACACAAAATACACCCCTTTCATATATTCAACAGATGCCTCTATTACAATAGTAAACGATGATTTTATTCCCGAAAAGGAATTCAATACCACTTTGATTAAAGTTCCCAATGCCTACACTGCGTTCTCAACACTCTTGGGACATTACAATGCTGTTAAATCAACCAAAATCGGTATTGAATCACCTGTTCAAATATCAAATTCTGTATCTTATGGAGTGGATATTTACATTGGTGCATTTTCATATATTGGAGATAATGTTAAAATTGGGGATAATGTAAAAATCTATCCAAATTGTTATATTGGAGACAATGTAAAAATTGGTCATGGAACAACGCTTCACTCAGGAGTGAAAATTTATTCTGACTGTAGTATCGGGGATCAATGCAATCTTGAAGCTAATGTAGTAATTGGTGCAGATGGGTTTGGATATTCACCAAACGATAAGGGGGTTTACAAAAAAGTGCCTCAAATTGGTAATGTAGTCATTCACGATTGTGTTGACATTGGAGCCAGTTCCACCATTGACCGTGCAACAATGGGGTCTACAACTGTACACAAAGGAGTAAAATTAGACAATCAAATTCAAATTGCTCACAACGTTCAAGTTGGTGAAAATACAGTCATCGCTGCTCAAACGGGGATTGCGGGTTCTACAAAAATTGGTAAGAATTGTCAAATTGGAGGGCAAGTTGGCATTGCTGGCCACATAAATATTGGTGATAATGTAAAAATTCAAGGGCAATCTGGAATTACCAAAAATGTTAAAAATAATGAGTCTCTGCAAGGTACTCCCGCATTCGGTTTGAGCGACTATTACAAATCCTATGTTCATTTTAAAAACCTACCAAAACTCGCCAAAACTATCACTGCGCTTGAAAAAAACAATAAAAAATGATAACAAAAACCCAAGCTAAACAAACTACGATTTCAAAAGCAACATCCCTCAAAGGCGTCGGAATTCATACGGGTAAAGAAGTTGAAATTAAATTTTTGCCAGCAATTGCGAATTCTGGTTATGTTTTTATACGTAAAGATCTTGAAGGCGCCCCTATGATTAAAGCGGATGCAAATTTAGTTACCAGTACACAACGGGGTACTTGCCTTGAGAAAAACGGGGTGAGTATTCAAACCTGTGAACATGTTTTAGCCGCTTTGGTAGGCTTAGAAATTGATAATGTCACAATTGAACTCAATAGCGCAGAACCGCCTATTATGGACGGTTCATCTAAGTTTTTTGTTGAAGCCTTAGAGTCTGTTGGAATCAAAACATTGGATGTTTTTAGAGACGTTTTTGTCGTAAAAGATGTCATTTCTTATGTGGATGAAGAGACCGGAAGTGACATTACTATTATTCCATCTGATAAATACCAAGTGACTACCATGGTGGACTTTGGCACCAAGGTTTTGGGAACCCAAAATGCAACCTTGTCAAAATTATCAAATTTCAAATCTCAAATTTCCAACTCCAGAACCTTTAGTTTCTTACATGAGCTAGAAATGCTCTTGGAAGAAGGTTTAATCAAAGGAGGGGACCTAAACAACGCCATTGTGTATGTAGACAAGCCTTTGTCCAAAGACACTATGGGAAAACTAAAAGAAGCTTTCAATAAAGATTCAATTTCTGTGCAGCCCAATGGTATTTTAGACAACCTTACCTTACATTATCCAAATGAAGCCGCGCGTCATAAACTATTAGATGTTATAGGTGATTTAGCGCTAATAGGCATTCGTCTTCAAGGCAAAGTTATTGCCAACAAACCTGGTCACTTTGTCAATACACAATTTGCTAAAAAAATGGCAAAAATCATTAAAATAGAACGCCGCAACAATATGCCAGCGGTTGATTTAAATCAAACACCTGTTATGGATGTGAATGCCATTATGGACATGTTACCACACCGCCCACCATTTCTAATGCTTGATAAAGTTTTTGAATTGTCTCCCAATCATGTCATCGGATCTAAAAATGTAACGATGAATGAATCTTTTTTTCAAGGTCACTTTCCTGGTGTTCCTGTCATGCCAGGGGTACTCATTGTTGAAGCGATGGCACAAACAGGTGGTATTCTCGTTCTGAACACGGTCCCTGATCCTGAAAACTATTTAACCTTTTTCATGAAAATTGATAAAGTTAAATTTAAACAAAAGGTTGTCCCTGGTGATACACTTATTTTTAGCTGTTCATTGATCACTCCGATCAGAAGGGGTATTTGTCACATGCAAGGATTTACTTATGCCAATGGAAAATTATGTGCCGAAGCTGAATTGATGGCACAAATTTCAAAAATCAAATAAAATTTTAAAAGATGAATCAACCGCTTGCTTATGTACATCCCGGTGCTAAGATTGCCAAAAATGTTGTAATCGAACCTTTTACAACGATTAACAATAATGTCATAATCGGTGAGGGGACATGGATTGGTTCTAACGTGACCATCATGGAAGGTGCACGAATCGGTAAAAACTGCAATATTTTTCCTGGTTCTGTTATCTCAGGAAACCCACAAGACTTAAAATATGATAACGAAGACACTATTGTGCAAATAGGAAATAATGTTACCATTCGAGAATGTGTTACCATCAATAGAGGAACGACAGACAGAATGAAAACAGTTATTGGAGACAATTGCCTCATCATGGCCTATTGCCATATAGCGCATGATTGTACTGTTGGCAAAAATTGTATTTTTTCTAATAACAGTACACTTGCAGGACATATTACAGTAGGTGATTATGTTGTTTTAGCCGGCATGACAGCAGTACATCAATTCTGTGCTATTGGAAATCATGCATTTGTAACAGGGGGGTCTTTAGTTCGTAAAGATGTACCTCCTTATGTCAAGGCTGCACGTGAGCCGCTTTCTTATGTGGGGATCAACTCTGTAGGTTTACGAAGAAGAGGCTATAGCACAGAAAAAATTAGAGAAATACAAGGTATTTACAGGTTATTGTATCAAAAAAATTATAACAACTCACAAGCTTCAGCAATTATTGAGGCCGAAATGGAAGCAACTTCTGAACGCGATGAAATATTACAATTCATTAAAAACTCTCATCGCGGTATTATGAAAGGGTACTTCAAATCCAATTAAAATTATGGCAAATACATCCGATATTCGAAATGGTTTATGCATCCGTTACAACCATGATATATTTAAGGTTATTGAATTTTTACACGTCAAGCCTGGAAAAGGTCCAGCTTTTGTTCGTACTAAGTTAAAAAGTGTTACCACAGGTAAAGTGATTGACAACACCTTTTCTGCAGGGCATAAAATTGACGATGTTCGTGTGGAGACCCATAAATTCCAATACCTATATCCCGAAGGCGATCAATTCCATTTTATGAACGTTGAAGATTACAACCAGATTACAATCAGCAAAACGGCCATTGACAATCCCGGTTTGCTAAAAGAAGGTGAGCTTGTAACAGTTATCATTAACTCTGAAGACGAGATGCCACTTTCTGTAGACATGCCTGCCAGTGTTATTTTGGAAGTTACATCAACTGAACCAGGTGTCAAAGGCAATACTGCAACCAATGCCACCAAGCCTGCGACTGTTGAAACAGGCGCATCTATTATGGTGCCATTGTTTATTAACGAAGGCGATAAAATAAAGGTAGAAACAGCCAAAGGGACCTATAAAGAAAGAGTCAAAGCGTAAATGCCATGAAATTCCAAACTCCTCAGACCCTTGAAATAATTGCAGCAATTCTAAATTGTGATTTTTTAGGCAATGCGGATTTTCCCGTATTAGGAATGAATGAGATTCATGTGGTTACAGCTGGTGATATTGTTTTTGTGGACCATCCTAAATATTACGAAAAAGCGCTAAACTCGGCTGCAACGGTGGTTTTAATAAATAAAATAGTTGACTGCCCAGTTGGCAAATCTCTTCTCATTTCAGATGACCCATTTCGTGATTTCAATAAATTAACCAAACATTTTAAACCTTTCATTAGCGCATCTGTAAATATTGACCCGAAAGCTAAAATAGGTGAGGGAACGCAATTACAGCCAGGTATTTTTATTGGTCCAAATGTTCAAATTGGAAGCAATTGCCTCATACACGCCAATGTGACCATTGTATCTGACACCTATATTGGCGATAATGTCGTGATTGGTTCAGGGACTGTGATTGGTGGCGATGCATTTTACTACAAAAAGCGACCTGAGGGCTTTGATCCCTTAATTTCTGGTGGTCGTGTATGCATTGAAAATGATGTTCATATAGGAACTGGATGTACTATTGATAGAGGGGTTACAAGTGACACTACCATTGGTGCTGGCTCCAAGTTGGACAATCAAATTCAAGTTGGTCATGATACATTAATTGGTAAAAAGTGCTTAATTGCATCTCAGACTGGGATTGCAGGTTGTTGCGTTATTGAAGATGAAGTGACGCTTTGGGGTCAAGTTGGAACCAACAGTGGTATTACCATAGGATCCAAAGCGGTTATTTTAGGGCAAACTGGGGTGACAAAGTCGGTAGCTGGTGGTAAAACTTACTTTGGAACGCCCATACAGGAATCGCGCTCAAAACTCAAGGAATTGGCCAATCTTAGACAATTACCAGACTTGATACAAAAGTTAAAAGAAAAATAACATTTGTTTTTAAAAATCAACTTCAAAAAATTACATTTGTATCAATCAAAAAATAGTCTTTAATGAGTGTATTAGTAAACAAAGATTCCAAAATAATTGTTCAAGGATTTACAGGTAGCGAAGGAACGTTTCACGCCGAACAAATGATTGCTTATGGCACCAATGTCGTTGGGGGCGTTACACCTGGTAAAGGTGGACAAACTCATTTGGAAAAGCCTGTTTTTAATACCGTTAAAGAGGCTGTTGAAGCTGTTGGCGCCAATACAACGATTATTTTTGTTCCGCCAGCATTTGCAGCCGATGCAATTATGGAAGCATCCGATGCAGCGATTGATGTTATTATTACAATTACTGAGGGTATTCCTGTCGCCGATATGATAAAGGCTTCAAATTACATTAAAGACAAAAACTGCCGCTTGGTAGGCCCAAATTGTCCTGGCGTCATTACCCCTGATGAGGCTAAAGTAGGTATCATGCCTGGTTTTGTTTTTAAAAAGGGTCGTGTTGGTGTGGTTTCCAAATCTGGAACCTTAACTTATGAAGCTGCTGATCAAGTAGTAAAGCAAGGTTTAGGTGTTTCTACAGCCATTGGTATTGGAGGTGACCCTATTATTGGTACAACAACAAAGCAGGCCTTGGAACTGCTCATCAATGATTCTGAAACAGACTGTGTGGTTATGATTGGCGAAATCGGAGGTCAGCTAGAGGGTAATGCTGCCCAGTGGTATAAAGAAAGTGGTAGTAATAAACCTGTCGTTGGCTTTATTGCTGGAGAAACTGCACCTGCTGGACGTACCATGGGCCATGCTGGAGCCATTGTTGGTGGCAGCGACGATACCGCCCAAGCTAAAAAACGCATCATGCGTGCTTGTGGTATGCACGTGGTAGATTCCCCCGCAGAAATTGGAAAAAAAGTCGCTGAAGTTTTAGGATAAACTTTTAATCCACTAGATCAATTGTAATTTTCACATAACGGATTGCATATAACTTGGGATTTCCTATATTTGGAATTATTATAAATCAACACACATCAAATGAAATTACTTAAAGGTAAAACCGCTATTATTACAGGTGCTAGCAGAGGCATAGGCAGTGGTATCGCCACTGTTTTTGCTCAACAAGGTGCTGACGTTGCTTTTACCTACAGCTCGTCTTCAGAAGCTGCTGAAACCCTTGAAAAATCGCTTCAAGCATACGGAACAAAAGTAAAGGCTTACCAAAGCAATGCTGCAGACTTTGTAGCAGCTCAAGAACTCGCCGCTAAGGTCCTTGAAGAGTTTGGTCAAATAGATATTTTAGTTAACAATGCGGGGATTACCAAAGACAATTTATTGATGCGTATGGGAGAAGAAGATTTTGATAAAGTTATTGAAGTTAACCTGAAATCTGTTTTTAATATGACCAAAGCAGTACAACGAACTATGTTAAAGCAACGCAAAGGCTCTATTATTAACATGAGTTCAGTGGTCGGTGTAAAAGGCAATGCAGGACAAACTAATTATGCCGCTTCTAAGGCAGGAATTATTGGGTTTTCCAAGTCTGTCGCTTTAGAACTTGGCTCACGTAACATTCGCAGCAATGTGATTGCACCAGGTTTTATTGAAACTGAAATGACTGCCAAACTAGATCCTGCAGTAGTTGACCAGTGGCGTGCTGGAATTCCATTGAAAAGAGGAGGGACAGCTGAAGATATCGCAAATGCCTGTGTCTATTTAGCAAGTGACCTTTCAGCTTATGTTACCGGGCAAACACTTAATGTAGATGGAGGCATGCTTACCTAATGTTTTTTGGATGATTTTAGCATGAGAGAGTCTTTGTTGTTTTACATCACAGTCACTGCAATTATAGCGCTACTTGTAGCGCTTTTTCAATACAAACCCTGGCGTAAATCTGCGACTTTTTTATGGGTGCTCACTACATTTCGCGCCATATCAATAGGGGCTTTATTGTTGTTAATTTTAAATCCAAAAACAGATCTTAATAGTTCCTTAATTGTGAAGCCTAAACTGTCTATTTTAGTTGACAACACACAGTCGATTCAATTCTTAAATAGAACAGAGTTGTTGAATTCAACTTTAAAAAAGCTATCCGAAAACGGTCTTTTAAATGAAAAATTTGAAATCCAAAGCTATAAATTTGACAAGGATTTTACCTTATTGGACTCCCTAGAGTACACGGGAACTCAAACCAATATTGGTAAAAGTTTAGAAACCATTAATGCGATTCATAAAGACGATCAAGCGGCTGTGGTTTTGCTTTCTGATGGGAATCAAACCATTGGTAATTCTTATTTATACCAATCAAAATTCCTTTCACAGGCTGTATTTCCAGTCGTAATAGGGGATACGACCCCTTATGTAGATTTGAAAATTCAGCAATTAAATGTCAACAAATACACCTTTTTAGGGAATACTTTTCCTGTTGAGATTTTTGTAAATTACAATGGCAGCCGAAGTATTCAAACAAATTTGAAAATTTATTCGGGCGCCTCATTGTTGTTTGATAAACTCTTACAATTATCTCCAGAATCCAATTCGATGTCTACAATTGCATATCTAAAAGCCAAAAGAATTGGTTTACAGCGCTTTCGTGCTGTGTTGTCAACACTCACAGAGGAAAAATTAACGACCAATAATAGTGTAGAATTTGGTATAGAAGTGATTGATCAACAAATTAAAATTGCTTTAATTTCCGAAAGTTCACATCCCGATTTAGGTGCCTTTAAGGCAATGCTTGAAACGCAAAATAATTATGAAATTGAACTGCTCAGCCCTGAAAAATTTCTAAACAATGCCAGTGCCTATACTGTTGCGGTCTTGTACCAACCCAACAACCGTTTTAAATCGGCATATGAAGCCATTGAAAAGTACAATATTAACACTTTCACCATTGGTGGTACTTTTACAGATTGGAGCTTTTTAAATGACATTCAGTCTAATTTTAATCAAGAAGCTACGACACAAAAAGAAGTTTATCAAGGCGCTTCTAACCAGAACTTTGAGGACTTTGCTTTAGAGCCTATTAATTTTGAAAATTATCCACCACTCGCCACAGTTTTTGGCAGTACTACTTTAAAAGGGCAACACAATATTTTGATTTTCAAGACGGTAAATAACATCAATACCCAACAACCTATGTTATTTTCTTATTCTAATACTGGTAAACGCCATGTTGTTTTATTGGCTGAAGATATCTGGAAATGGCGTATGTATTGTTACCGCCAGCATCAAAGTTTTAAAAAAATTGACAACTTTTTTAGATCTATTTTCCAATATTTGAGTACCCAGAAATCAACAAATCGTTTAAAAGTATCCCATGCATCAATTTTTGACGGTTCAGAACGCATTGCCGTATATGCTCAATTTTTTGGTGAAAATTTTGAATTTAATTCCAATGTTGATATGGAGATTGAAATTAAATCCAAAAATTTAAAGAAGCCTCTGATATTTCCCATGTTAATCGAAAACAGGACATATGTTGCCAATTTAGAAAGTCTTCAACCAGGATCCTACTCCTATAAAGTGCGCTTAAGGAACAAGCAATTCTCGACGGCTGGACGCTTTGAAATATTACCTTTTAGCATTGAAAAACAGTTTTTAAATGCCAATCTAACGCAACTTCAACAATTGGCACTTCAAACAAATGGGCAGCTATTTTATGAAAACACAGTTGATAATTTAATTTCTAAACTACTGGCCAATGAACAGTATAAAAGCATTCAAAAAGTAGAGAAAAAATCTGTACCTTTGATTCACTTTAAATTACTTTTATTGCTGTTACTTTTAAGTCTCGCATCCGAGTGGTTTATTAGAAAATATTTCGGATTAATTTAATAACTAAATCTATATAAAATGCAAAATTTTCCTAAAATCGGTCTTCCTATTATATTTGTCATCGGCTTGGCCGTAATCATTATTTCTAAAGCAGCTGTTACCATTGGTCCTGGTGAGGGTGGTGTATTGTTCGAGCGCTTTGGAGAAGGTATAAATACTGAAAAAACTTATGGTGAAGGCTTTCATATTGTAGCGCCTTGGAACTCTATGTTAATTTTTAAAGTACGTCAACAATCGATATCCGATGAAATGAATGTACTTTCTGTAAACGGACTTGAAGTACGTGTCAATGGTACCATCTGGTACGAGCCAGAATATGAAAATCTTGGTAAACTTATCAAAACCAAAGGGCAAGATTACGTATTAGAACTCTTAAACCCTGCAGTAAACGCTGCAGCGCGAAGTGTGGTTGGACGTTACACGCCTGAGCAGTTATACTCTAGCAAGCGCGATGTGATTGAGCAAGAAATATTGGATGAAGTGGTAAATTTGATGAAAGGCCAATTCTTAAATGTAAAACGTGTGCTCGTTGAGGACGTCAAACTTCCAGAAACCATTAAAAATGCGATTGAAGGAAAGTTAAAGCAAGAGCAACAATCTTTAGAGTACGAATTTAGATTGGTTACTGCCGACAAAGAAGCCCAAAAACAGCGTATTGAAGCCCAAGGAAAGGCAGATGCTAACCGCATTTTAAGTGCGTCTTTGAATGAAAAAATTCTTCAGGATAAGGGAATTGAAGCCACTGTTAAACTGGCTGAATCACCCAATAGCAAGGTGATTGTAATTGGTTCTGGTGATTCAGGCATGCCCATTATCTTAGGCAATCAATAATTATGGTATCCTTGGTGTTTTAAACCATGTTTCAAAAGCGTTATTACTATCTTTTTAAATTTCAATTTTTAGGATACCGCTTTCATGGTTGGCAAAAGCAACCCAAAACCAAGACCTTACACTTAATGATCGATCGCACTTTAAAATATGTGCTTAAAGATCGGTATTTTAAAACACTAGCGGCCAGTAGAACCGATGCGATGGTATCGGCTCAAGAGGCCGCTTTTGAATTATTCTTAAGAGACCATCCGCTGGAGGATAAAGATCAATTTTTGGCCGCTTTTAATGCCAATTTACCCCAAGACATTCGTGCCCTTTCGATTGAGCAAGTTTCTGCCGATTTTAACATCATTCAAGATTCTAAATTCAAAGAATACCATTATTTGTTTTCAGAAGGGCAGAAGTGCCATCCATTTTGCGCGCCAATATTGACAACTGTTTTAGAACCGTTAAACATTGCTGTAATGAAACAAGGTGCAAAATACTTCCAAGGCACTCATAACTTTAAGTCTTATTGTTATAAGGCCACAGATAAAGGATTATACGAGCGAACTTTAGATTGTTGTGAACTGATTGAAAATACGTTATATAAAGCCAATTTTTTTCCAGGAAAAAGTTATATGCTTCGCGTCATTGGAAAGGGGTATGGCCGACATCAAATTCGCCTAATGATGGGCTCCCTAATAGCATTAGGTAGAGGAGAGGTAGACCTTGAATTTATTGAGGAGAGTTTACGACCAAATTCAACAATAAAAATTAATTTTATTGCCCCTGCATCTGGTTTGATTCTGCACAAAATAGAATTTTAAAGTCTAAATCAGTTGGTCCTTCAAACGTATCTTTAGCATTGAAAAGATACGTTTGTTAATGGCTGACATATGACGCTGATAAAAGTCCATTTCCGTATTTGTAAAAAGTCCCATAACAATACCTAAAAAGCGTTGTTTTAAACTTGAATTTGTATTGAGATGGCGTTGAATCGCTTTGTGTTTATCTTCAGAACTAAAAGTTATAAAATCTTGTTTTTTACGTCTTAACTCATCTAAGAATACACTTACAAAAATAGTGTTCTGTAATTTTAAAATTGGCCGTAAGACCTTGTTTTGGAAAACTTCAAGATCTAAGGTTCTAGTTGTGTTTTGTATGGATGGGATTTCAGGACGACCTTTCAAAAGGAATTGGTCTCTAGAATTTATGCTCATAAATTTTAAGATCAAAAGTAGAAGTGGCCGCTATGACATGGTCAAAAATATCAGCAATGATGTATTCGTAATTTTGCCAGCGCTTATCACTACTAAAGGCATAAATTTCAATGGGAAGTCCTTTTTCAGTCGGTTCCAATTGACGGGCCATTATCATCAAGTCTTTATTGATGGCAGAATGGTTTTCAATGTAAGATTCAATGTATTTGCGAAACACCCCTATATTAGTGAGGTTTCTTCCATTGATTAATAATGTTTTGTCGAAATCATTTTCAGTATTGTAAGCAGTAATATCGTCGGATTTTTGAATGATATAATCTTTGATTAAATCAATGTTTAATAGCTTATTTATATCTATTTCATTCAAATGACGAACACTTGACATGCGAATATTTAATGCCCGCTTGATACGTCTTCCGCCTGATTGTGTCATACCACGCCAATTTTTAAAAGAATCTGAAATGAGGGCATAGGTAGGAATGGTCGTAATGGTGTGGTCAAAGTTTCGAACTTTAACTGTTGCGAGATTAATTTCAATCACATCGCCGTCGGCTCCATATTTTTGAAAGGTGATCCAATCACCAATGCGTACCATATCATTGACTGAGACTTGAATACTGGCTACAAAACCAAGAATCGTATCTTTAAATACCAAGATGATAACAGCTGAAACCGTCCCCAGTCCCGCCATAAATTCCCAAAATGTAATACCAGACACTGCGGCAAAAACGGCAAAAATCCCCGTTAACCATATGAAAATCATAAGCACTTGAATGTAGCTGTCAATAGGTTTGTCTTTAAGACGTTCAAAGGTTTTGAGAAAATCTCTTATGGATCTGAAGATACTGCTCAACCCCCATATAATAAGTGAAATACCGATGACTAAAATGAACTTTTCAAATAAAAACTTCCACTGTGGGTGCTCAAAAAAGATATTTGGAATCGTTTTGTAGGCCAATATTAGAGGAAAAATATGGGCGATATTACGGGGCACTTTATGTGCAACCATAATATCATCAAAATTTGTCTTTGAACGGCTCGCAATTTTGGAAAAAACCACTTTAATGATGGTGCGAATGATAAAATCTAACAAAAATATTACCAAAAGAGATGCTATGACAAGTGCTAAAATGCTAGACCACTCTGCAATAGAAGCATTGAGTCCTGTGGAAGCAAGTAGTTTTTTTAATACATTTAGTAGATATTCCATTAGTTAACGTATTATTAATTAAGCCTTATTTAAAGTTTTTTTTAATTTATAATCCACCACAAAGGTACCAAAAGGAATTACAGATGCTGCTAAAACCCCTAATAAATTCTTTTTCACCCAATTATTATAAAATACCAGCACCAGCGCTATAATAATATAGGTGATAAATAATAATCCATGCGGCATTCCCAACATTTTCACATAACTAGAATCGTTACATGTATATTTGATGGGTACCGCTACAAATAGTAATGCGCTGTAGGAGAGACCCTCTAAAAAGGCAATTATGCGAAATATTGATATTATATTCATTGTGTTAGATATAGTGGTACAAAGATAGGAATTATATACAATAGCGTGTTTGATATCAATTTTACATAATATAAATTATAGTACAAATTTGGATTATAATAAAACAGACACTATGTGATGTTAAAAATAATTATAATTAAACCATTAGCTGAAACAAATCAGGTTTATCATTGATGTAGTCACCAAAAAAATTACGCGCTTTTAGTTTGGTAATAAGCGGTTTTAAGTCTTCCTGTTCTTTCAATTGAATCCCAACAATAGCCACTTCATTCTCGCGGTTTATCTTTTTTGTATATTCGAAATGCGTAATGTCATCATTAGGACCTAATATATCCACAACAAATTCTCTTAAGGCACCTGGTCGCTGTGGGAATTTAATAATGAAATAATGTTTTAAATTGGCATACAACAGCGCTCGTTCTTCAATTTCAGAAGTTCTTGTAATATCATTATTACTACCACTCACCAAGCAAACCACATTTTTACCTTTTATTTCATTATTAAAACTATCCAAGGCAGCAATACTCATAACACCTGCAGGTTCCGCTACAATGGCGTCTTTATTATACATCTCCAATATTGTTTGGCATATTTTACCTTCATGCACAGTGGTCATTACATCTAGGTATTTTTTACAAATTTCGAAGGTCAAATCGCCAACTTGTTTAACGGATGCCCCGTCCACAAATTTTTCAATTTGAGATAATTTCACAAGTTCTCCATTGTCAATAGATTTTGACATGGAGGGTGCTCCGGCAGGTTCAACACCAATAATTTTGGTTTTTGGAGATAATGCCTTCACAACCGAAGAAAGTCCTGAGGCCAAACCGCCTCCACCTACTGGGATAAATATATAATCGATCGGTACGTTGGTCTGCTGGATAATTTCCAAGCCAACAGTACCTTGTCCCTCAATGACCTTTGAATCGTTAAAAGGATGAATTAACGGTTTTCCATATTTTTTACATTCTTCCATGGCTTCTAGAAACGAATCATCAAAAGTGTCTCCTACCAAAACCACCTCCACATACGCTTTACCAAACATTTTAACTTGCTCAACTTTTTGATTTGGCGTGGGCGCAGGCATATATATTGTCCCTTTTATCTTTAATAAATTACAGGATAAAGCGACTCCCTGTGCATGGTTACCAGCACTAGCACAAATGATGCCATTTTTGGTTTCATCAGATGATAAGGAAGAAATTTTGTTGTAAGCCCCTCTAATTTTATAAGATCTGACTTTTTGTAAATCTTCTCTTTTAAACAGCATGTTACATTCGTACTTTTCAGAAAATCTAATGTGTTTCTCAAGTGGAGAAACTAAGGCAATGCCTTTCAATTTTTCTGCTGCCGCTTGAATCGCTTCAACCGTGGGAATGTAAGTTGTTTGAGGGTCTTTCATTACGCCGTATTTTTTATTATGCGACTGTTTTTATAATTTTCATATCCGTCATGGCTTGTCTCAGAATGGCGCCAACTTCTTCAATAGAATGTCTTCTTATCTTTTTATTAACAGCAATAAGTGTTGCGTTATCTACGGCAGTGACTTCTGGTGAGTATGCAGTTCCAATAATATCTTTTGTGACAGTTTTCATGAAATCGACTAACATAGGTTTACAAGCATGGTCAAATAAATAGCAACCATATTCTGCAGTGTCTGATATGATACGGTTCATTTCAAATAATTTTTTCCTTGCCACTGTATTAGCAATTAATGGGAGTTCGTGAAGCGATTCATAATAAGCAGATTCTTCAACAATCCCAGAAGCTACCATGGTTTCGTAAGCCAATTCTACACCAGCGCGTACAAAGGCCACCATGAGAACCCCATGGTCAAAATACTCTTGCACAGCAATCTGTTCTTTTGTTGCGGCTGTTTTTTCAAAAGCGGTTTCTCCAGTAGCTGCGCGCCAGCTTAATAAATTAACATCGTCATTGGCCCAATCTTCCATCATGGTTTTTGAAAAATGACCAGACATGATGTCGTTCATATGCTTTTCAAACAACGGTTTCATGATGCTTTTGAGTTCCTCTGAAATCTCAAAAGCTTTTAGTTTTGCTGGGTTAGACAAGCGGTCCATCATATTTGTGATGCCACCGTGCTTTAAAGCTTCTGTAATGGTTTCCCATCCAAACTGAATCAACTTAGAGGCGTAAGCGGGGTCAATCCCCTCCTCTATCATTTTGTCAAAGGACAAAATAGAGGCGGTTTGTAAAACACCACATAAAATAGTTTGCTCTCCCATTAAGTCACTCTTCACTTCAGCAACAAAAGAAGATGCCAAAACACCTGCTTTATGGCCTCCAGTAGCTACTGCATAGGCTTTGGCTTGTGCCCAAGCTTTTCCCTGAGGGTCATTTTCTGGATGCACAGCGATAAGCGTTGGAACACCAAAACCTCTTAAATATTCTTCACGTACTTCACTTCCTGGGCACTTTGGTGCGACCATAATGACCGTTAAATCTTTGCGTATTCGTTTTCCTTCTTCCACGATGTTAAATCCATGAGAGTATGATAAGGTAGCGCCCTGTTTCATCAAAGGCATAACCGCATCTACCACATTGGAGTGTTGCTTATCTGGGGTTAGATTTAAAACCACATCTGCCGTAGGAATCAATTCTTGATAATTACCAACAGTAAAGCCATTTTCAGATGCATTCTTAAAAGATTGACGTTGCTGTGCAATAGCTTGATCTCTTAATGCATAAGAGATGTCAAGACCCGAGTCTCTCATGTTTAATCCTTGGTTGAAACCTTGTGCTCCACAACCAATAATTACAATTTTTTTATCTTTTAAGGCGTCTACTCCCGATTCAAATTCTGAGCTTTCCATGAATCGACATTTAGACAGCTGGTCTAATTTTTGTCCGAGCGAGAGTGTATTAAAGTAATTTGCCATTTTATAATATTTAGTTTATGAGTTAAATAAGTTTAGTATTTCTGAAATTTTCATTTCATCTTTGGTCACTGCAATACGCCCTGACCGGACAAATTGCATGACGCCAAAAGCTTTTAATTCTCTGTGAAGCAATTCAATTTCGTGACGTCTCCCCGATTTTTCTAAAACAAAAAAATCTCGGTTTACAGTGACGATTCGTGCATCACTGTCCTTTATAATATTTTGGATTTGACGTTCTTCGAAAAGCAAATCAGATTTAATTTTAAACATACAGGATTCCAGGTATATGGTTTCTTCGTCTGTATGATAAAAGGCTTTGATGACTTCAATCTGTTTTTCAATTTGTCCAATGATCTTTTTAACATTTTTTTCAGTCATATTAACAAGAATAGTGAATCTAGAGACCCCTTCTATTTCAGACTCCGAAATGTTCATACTTTCAATATTGATGTGCCTGCGCTGAAAAATCGCGGAGATTCTGTTCAATAAGCCGATGTTATTCTCACTATATATAGAAATTGTATATTGTTTAAGTGTACTTTTCATAGCCATTTAATTTATTCTAATCGAATTTCTGAAACTGAAACCCCAGACGGAATCATAGGAAACACATTGTCTTCTTTCTCAACGCATACTTCTAAAAAGTAAGCGGCTTTTGAGCGCATCATATCTTCAACAGCAGCTGCTAAGTCCTCGCGCTTTGTAACGCGTTTGGCTTCAATGTGGTAGCCTTTTGCAATGGTTACGAAATCTGGATTTGTCATTTCTGTAGACGCATAGCGCTTGTCAAAAAATAACTGCTGCCACTGTCTCACCATTCCTAAAAAGTCGTTATTGAGAACCACAATTTTTACGGCAGCTTTGGTTTGGAAAATGGTTCCTAGTTCTTGAATGGTCATTTGATAGCCTCCATCCCCTATAACAGCGACCACTTCACGTCCTGGGCATGCCATTTTAGCACCAATGGCCGCTGGCAGTGCAAAGCCCATTGTACCCAATCCGCCAGAAGTAATATTACCACGCGATTGCGTAAATTCTGCATAACGACAAGCAATCATTTGATGTTGTCCTACATCCGAGACTATGGCGGCCTTACCTCCACTCTGAATGTTGATCTCTTTGAGTACCTCACCCATGGTCAAGCCATCCTTACTAGGGTATAAATCGTTTTTAATTACTTTTTCAAACTCAATTTCAGACAATGCTTTGAATTTTCCCAACCAATCATCATGATTGTTTTCGTTGACCATAGCTAATATTTCATTTAAGGATTCTTTAGAATCTCCCAAAACAGCTACATCTGTTTTTACATTCTTATCAACTTCTGCGGGATCAATTTCAAAGTGAATCACTTTGGCTTGTTTGGCATATTCACTGAGTTTTCCAGTGACGCGGTCGTCAAATCGCATCCCAATCGCAATGAGTAAATCACATTCATTTGTTAAAATGTTGGGTCCATAATTACCATGCATTCCTACCATACCCACATTCAATGGATGTGCAGTATCAATGGCTGAAACACCCATGATGGTCCAGGCAGCTGGAATACCTGTTTTCTCAACAAAGGTCTTAAACTCTATTTCAGCTTTTCCTAAAATAACCCCTTGTCCCCAAACAATCAATGGTTTTTTGGCTGAGTTGATCAATTCAGCTGCCGCTTGAAGCTGGGAATGTTTTAATTTTGGAACTGGTTTGTAGCTTCGAATAACTTCACATTTTTTATAGGTAAAATCAAAAATTTGAAATTGTGCATCTTTGGTAATATCTATCAAAACGGGACCTGGCCTTCCGCTGCGAGCAATATAAAATGCTTTGGCGATGACTTCAGGAATTTCTTCAGCACGTGTAATTTGGTGGTTCCACTTTGTGACTGGGGTTGAAATCCCAACAATGTCTGTCTCTTGAAAAGCATCACTTCCCAATAAATGAGATGGTACCTGTCCTGTGATGCAAACCATGGGTGTGGAATCAATTTGTGCATCTGCAATTCCAGTGATAAGGTTGGTTGCTCCTGGACCAGAAGTTGCAATAGCGACCCCTGTTTTTCCAGAAATTCTAGCATAGCCTTGAGCAGCGTGTGTAGCACCTTGTTCATGCCGTGTTAAAACGTGATAAATCTCTTTGTGGTATTTATAAAACTCATCGTAAACAGGCATAATGGCACCGCCTGGGTATCCATATATGATGTCCACTCCTTCCGCTATGAGACAGCGGACAACCGCTTCAGCACCTGTAATTTTTTCTTTGGGGAGATTCAGGTAATTAGTTTGAGGTTTTGTTTTTAGGTTTTCCATAGCTATAATTCTTAAAATTCATCAGTTACACAACCATTGGATGCTGAAGACACTGTTTTCGCGTACTTATATAGTACCCCCCTGGACACCTTAAGTTTAGGGGCTTTCCATTGAGACTTTCGTTTTTTTAATTCTTCTTCAGTAACATCTAGGGTGATACTGTTGGTTTCAGCATCAATTGTTATAATATCTCCGTCTTTTATTAGGGCAATAGTACCACCTTCTTGCGCTTCAGGCGTAATGTGACCTACAACGAAGCCATGTGTCCCTCCAGAAAAACGTCCATCAGTAATTAGAGCAACATCCTTTCCTAATCCAGCACCCATGATAGCAGCTGTTGGCTTTAGCATTTCAGGCATACCAGGTCCACCCTTTGGGCCCTCATAACGTATGACAACAACATCTCCCTTTTCAACCTTTCCATCGCGAATCCCATCATTAGTTGCATATTCACCGTCAAAAACTTTGGCTTTTCCCTTAAATTTCAAACCTTCTTTTCCTGTAATTTTAGCCACGCTTCCTTCCAGCGCTAAATTACCATAAAGCATTCTTAAATGACCTGTGGTCTTTATGGGTTTATCTATGGGCTTAATTACATCTTGACCTTCTGTTAATCCTTTGACACTGGACAGGTTTTCAGCCAGGCTTTTTCCAGTGACCGTCAGACAATGCCCGTGAATGAATCCTTCTGATAATAGGTATTTTAGTACGGCTGGAATACCCCCGACGCGATGCACGTCTTCCATAAGGTATTTACCACTAGGCTTCAAGTCGGCTAGGAAAGGGGTGCTATCGCTAATGCGTTGAAAATCTTTTAATGTGAATTTAATATTAGCAGCTCTGGCAATGGCTAAGAAGTGTAGAACAGCATTGGTTGAGCCTCCTAAAATTGTTACCAAACGAATAGCATTTTCAAGAGATTCTTTGGTAATGATGTCAGAGGGTTTAATGTCCTTTTCAAGAAGAATTCGCATTGCTTCACCGGCCTTTACAGATTCTAATTGCTTCTCTTCTCCAGTGGCTGGATTAGAGGCATTGTAAGGCAAGGTCATTCCCAAGGCTTCAATTGCTGAGGCCATGGTATTGGCAGTATACATGCCACCACAAGCACCAGCACCTGGGCATGCTTTTTCAACAATGTTTTGAAATTCATTTTCCGACATGGTACCCGAAACTTTACTGCCCCATGCTTCAAAAGCAGATACAACATCTAATTTTTTTCCATTGTGACAGCCTGAATCAATGGTGCCGCCATAGACCATTAAGCATGGTTTATTAACTCGAATCATAGCCATAAGTGCGCCAGGCATATTTTTATCGCATCCAACAACTGTAACAAGCCCATCATAGCTCATGGCTTGGACAACCGTTTCCATGGAATCGGCAATAACATCACGAGAAGGCAATGAAAATCGCATTCCAGGTGTCCCCATTGAAATGCCATCACTGACGCCAATAGTGTTAAATATTAAACCGATAACTCCTTTGTTTATGGTGCCTTCTTTGACCAATTTTGCGAGATCGTTTAAATGCATGTTGCAAGGATTCCCTTCATATCCAGTACTTGCAATTCCAACGATGGGTTTGTTGAAATCTTCTCTTGTTAGTCCGATAGCGTGTAGCATGGCTTGTGCCGCTGGTTGCGTTGGATCTTGTGTTATGGTTTTACTATGTTTGTTAAGTGACTTCATTAATGCATTGTCGATTTGAAATTTCAATACAATCAAATCTATAAAATTCAGATAATTATAAATATTAATTTATGAAATAGTAATCTAAATCCAACTACAATATAATGATGTTAAAAACCTGAAATTGAATCAGTTGTATAAAGAAAAATATGACGTTCAGAAAAAAATCAAAGTTGATTTGACAACGCAATACTTTTTATTTCCAATTGAAAAGCGCTATTTTTCTTGGAGGCTTTTAAAAATCCAATCCGCTCGATAGAAAGCTGGTCAAAATTTGGAATATTGAGAGTGTATCCTCTAAAGCTTGGGAACATATCTTTCAAAGGAATTAATATTTTTTCCCATTTGCCTGTGGTTTTGAAATCATATACATAGGAATGACGATCGTATTTTGCAGCTTTTATTCTAAATTGAAACGAGCTCCCGTCTCCTTTTAGTTGTAATTCAATAATTTGATTATTTGCAGTTTCAACCCCCTCTAAATTAAGTTGGATCGAAGAAAATCCACCATTATTTTCAATGGATACATTCCCTTTAAAAACGCCATTTCCATCAGAATTTAAAATCAGCTGCCCATTAGAAAGCCCTCCCATGACAATATCATCAATAACTTGCCAATTATCTAACTTACAATCAGTACTAAATACAAAAATTGGATTCATTTCTTGTGTGTTTATTGTCAGTAAAATGAATAAATAAAGCAGCATTTTATAACTAAATTTCAGATTTAATAAGATCAAAATTCTGTCTCAAATGTGAACGTAATTTTTTCTTGTAGTCTTCCTTAAGCCATGCTAAAAAATTATGCGTGCTTTTACTGATGCATTTTGAGTAGCGATGGATTCTAAAATCAATATCATCATTCAGTAATTTTACAAGCATTAATGCATCAAAAATATCTTCGCTATTTTCAACACAAATCTTTGCGTGCTGTGCGATAGATCTTTTCAATACAACCTTAGATGACTCCCCGCTTCTTATAGAGGCTACATAAGTTTTATTGATGTCGAAGTGCAGAGCTTCAGATTTATCAAAGGATTTCCGTATCTCTTCTGGCATTTCATAAACAAAATTGCTTTCAAGCTCTTCATCACTTAAAATCCCATCTAAATAATGGCTTGGGTATTTAAATATGCGGTGCCAATCCAAATTGGTGCTTCCCCAGGGTCCAAATCGGTGAAAATTATTTCCTAAATCTATAACTTCAAAAGTATCTTTGTTTTTGAAAATACGTGAACCACGGCCAATCATTTGGTAGTATAAAGTCAATGATTTTGTAGCGCGATTCAAGATGATAGATTCTACACTAGGTTCGTCAAATCCGGTGGTAAGTATACTTACAGAAGTTAGTATCGCATTGGGTGTTTCTTTAAACCACTTCAGAATGTTTGCACGCTCTTTTTTTGTAGTTGTATTATCTAGGTGTGCAATGGGCATGCCAGCGCGCTTAAATAAGTCGTATACAAATAATGAGGTATTGATACCGTTGTTAAAAATTAAGGTTTTTTTGTTATGACANCGCTCTNTNTAGGCATCCATCAGTTTTGAAAGCATCTCATTATTGGTATATAAATCTTCCGAAGATTTAACAGTGTAGTCNCCGTTGGCGCCTACAACNAAGGAAGTCAGTCCAACATTGTAAGAATACATATTGGCGCGAGCCAAAAACCTATTTTCGATAAGCGATTCAATGCTTTCGCCAACAATCAACTCATTGTAGTTGTCCGTCATTGGAAGCTCAATATTTGAACTTAAAGGGGTTGCAGTAACACCTAGAATAAATGCTTTATCAAAAAACTTAAAAAGTTTGGTAAATGAATTGTAATGGGCTTCATCAATAATCACAAGACCAATGTCGGAAATATCTAATTTATCGTCTTTAAGGCGGTTATTAAGCGTTTCTACCATCGCCACAAAACANTCAAAATTCTTTTGATCGTCTAATTTTGCCTTGCTGTCAATGACTTTATTCGTAACGCCAAATTCAGACAATACGTTTGAGGTTTGTTTGCACAATTCAATGCGGTGTGTCATTACCAAAACTTTTTTCTTTTGTGTTTTTAGGTATTGACTGACAATTTCAGAAAATATTACAGTTTTACCACCGCCGGTTGGCAGTTGATATAATAAATGATAATCTTCAACGGCAGATTCAAAACATTGGAATATTTTTTGAATGGCACCTTTTTGGTAATGATAAAGTTGTTTACCTTCATTACGTTCTTCTTTCTCGTAAGTGGTGAGCATAATTAGCTTTGAATTCAACTTTGCAAAAATAAGACCTTTTTTGTGTTTTCAAAGAGAAGAAGTGAATTTTATTCAAAAATTTATAAAGTAAAATTTTTGAAATGCTAGCGCAGTTTATTTTATATTATTCTTATGTATTTTTTTGCTACCTNAATACATGTCATAACGGACTAGACGGGCCTCAAGTTTCGCATTATAAAGTTTAATTTTTCTGGAAGTTCTTAGTCCAATATGCTTTAAGGCTTGAAGATTTGAAGTAATAAACCATGCGGTGGTGCCAGCGTATTTATGTTTTAGAGTGCTTCCAATATTCCCGTAAAAAGCTTCCATGTCCAGATCTAGTCGTTCGCCATAGGGTGGGTTGAATAGCATGTGAAGGTGGTTTTCACCTCCTTTTTGTGTTTTAAAGAAATCTTCGTGCTTTACATAGATAAATTCCTCTAAATGCGCATTTTTAACATTTTCCAATGCTTTTCGAACGGCACTTGGAGACCTGTCAAAACCCATTATTTTATGGTGAAAATCACGAGTTTTGGACAGCAGAGAATTTTCAATTTTTTCAAACAAATCAACATCCCAGTCTTTCCAACGTTCAAATCCGAATTCGTTTCGCATTAAATTTGGTGGAATGTTACAGGCAATCATTGCCGCCTCAATTAAAATAGTACCAGAACCACACATGGGATCCATAAAGTCCGATTGGCCATCCCAACCAGAAAGCATTACCAAGCCTGCTGCCAAAACCTCATTGATTGGCGCAATATTGGTGGCAATTTTATAACCCCTTTTGTGGAGAGATTCTCCTGAACTGTCTAATGAAACAGAACAAAACTTTCTGTCGATGTGTACATCAATCTTAAGATCCGGAAATCGAAGATCTACATTGGGGCGTTCNCCTATTGAATCTCTAAAGCGATCTACGATAGCATCTTTGGTTTTTAAAGCCACATATTGAGAATGTGTGAACGTGTCTCCACTTAATGTAGCGCTTACTGCCAAACTTCCATCCGCATCAAGATAATCTTCCCATCCAATTGATTTGATCTTTTTGTACAAATCATTTTCGTCTTTGACATGAAATTGCTTTATAGGTTTCAAAATTTTTATTGCAGTTCTCAAGCCAAGGTTGCATTTGTACATAAAACCTTTGTCGCCTGTAAAACGAACATGTCTGACGCCCTTATTGATGTATTGGGCCCCAAGCTGTCTGAGTTCTTTCTCTAAAAGTTCTTCAAAGCCAAACAATGTTTTGGCGACCATTTCAAAATTATCTTCCATAAAAAGTTTGAAATAAATATCAAAAATACAGTATTTTTACCAGCGTTAGTCCAAATACATATGTCAATTCAAAAAAAGTGGTTTCAATCTTGGTTTGATACTTCCTATTACCACATTCTATATAAAAATCGAAACAATGATGAAGCACAGCGGTTTATTACCAACCTTGTTGAATATTTAAATATTGCCANGGATCAAAAGATTTTAGATTTAGCATGTGGTAAAGGACGGCATTCCATCTTCTTGAATCAATTGGGTTACGATGTTACTGGGGTAGATTTATCAAAGCAAAGTATAGATACAGCAAATACACATTCAAACGATCGCTTAAAGTTTGCAATTCACGACATGCGAACACCCATGAAATCAAAGTTTAATGCGGTGCTAAATATGTTTACAAGTTTTGGGTATTTTGATTCCCTGGAAGATGATCTTATGGTAATAATAGCTATTAAGAAGAGTTTAAAAGTCGATGGCATTGGTGTTATTGATTTCATGAATATTCACAATGTAATCAACACACTCGTACCCCAAAACAGTGTTGATATAGATGGCGTTAATTTTCAAATAAAACGGGCTTTTGATGGTAATTTTATTCGAAAATCAATTCAAGTCAAAGACGGAACAGAAACCTATAATTTTGAAGAAAAAGTACGTGCATACAGCCACGAAGATTTTAAAGCAATGCTATCCACAAATGGACTTCAATTAATAGATTGTTTTGGATCTTATGATTTACAAACTTTTGATCCAAAAAATTCCAGCCGGCTNATTCTAGTCTTTAAAGCTGATGCTTGATTTTATCATAAATAACAATAACGCATTTTAATTGTTGCATTTTTGGTAAAATAAATAAGCGCAAACAATATATGGGTTTCTTGATACGCTTCTTAAGTAGGAATTTCGGGCAAAAAAGGCGATTTTGTTTTGAATTGTTTATAATCCTTACACTTTCGCTACTTCAAATGTATATACAATTTAACACAGAATAAAGTGTCATGTAACAAACGGCTTAATAATTTAATTAGCGATACTGTTTGTGTAATAAGCGAGAAAATAAAAGATTGAATATTTGTGTTATTTATTGGGAACCGATCGCCATTTTTTTGAAAGCGCGTACAAATCAAAGTCNTTATGGGCGGGTTGATATTCCAAAGCCCCGTTTTGAAATTGCCTTTGCAAAATATCCTCAATGAAATAATCTTCTTCAGAAACCTCTGGATCAAAAGGNATTTTAAGAGACATTTTAAATAATTTAGCGGTGTTGTTATACCAAAAAGCACGCCAACCACTTCGGAGATACTTGATTAGATCAAAAGCAGTCTCCCCTGTTTGACGGTGGATTAATTTAATAAGGATTTGACCTTCAGNAATTGTGAATTTTTTAAGCTTTTCAGAAAATTCATCCTCCACAAATTTTTGAACCCGGCGGGTGTATTGTTTACGCTTGCGCTTACTCTTGACGTTTTCAATTCTTTCGTTTAATGTTTCAAGTCTTTCAGCGGCTAATTTAGCATAGGGATAGACTTTAATCGTTTTGCGTTGTAAGATTAAATAGCGGCGGCGGTCTTCTTTAGATTTAATGCGCAATTTTGGCAGAATCACAACTTCTGATAAATTGATCGAGCTGTTGATGATGGTATCCCCTACAATCATTAAATAAGGCTTTTGAATTGAATCTGTGTCGATTGGGGGTGTTTGACACTCGCAGAAAAAGAATGTAAATAAAAAAAATAAAGTTGTCTGTCTAATCATGTTATATCAATNCTTTTCAAAGTTAAAAAATATGTTGTAATCCTGCTTCTAAAATCGAAGAGTTTTGTTATTTTTAACCAAAATATAAACAATGGCCAAAAAGAAAATTTTAAACAATAAATCATTAAAGTTTTTAGAAGCTTACTTAAACAACGCAGCACCAACCGGCTATGAGTGGGAAGGTCAAAAGCTGTGGATGGATTACTTAAAACCTTATGTTGATACTTTTATTACAGACACTTACGGCTCTGCTGTTGGGGTCATTAACCCAGAGGCTAAGTTTAAAGTAGTCATTGAAGGACATGCCGATGAAATCTCATGGTATGTCAATTACATTTCAGATGATGGGTTAATTTACGTTATTCGAAATGGCGGGAGTGACCATCAGATAGCACCTAGTAAGGTTGTCAATATCCACACAAAAAAAGGTATTGTAAAAGGCGTATTTGGGTGGCCTGCGATTCATACAAGAAGTATGGCCAAGGAACAGCCCCCAAAGCCTGATAATATTTTTATTGACATTGGTTGTCAATCCAAAAAAGCAGTTGAAAAAATAGGCGTGCATGTGGGCTGTGTGATCACTTACCCAGACGAATTCCATATTTTAAACAATGACCATTTTGTCTGTCGTGCCTTGGACAACCGCATGGGAGGTTTTATGATAGCAGAAGTTGCACGTTTACTTTACGAAAACAAAAAAGAACTCCCCTTTGGGCTTTATGTCACCAATTCTGTTCAAGAAGAAATTGGCTTGCGNGGTGCGCAAATGATTACACACACCATTCAACCAAATGTTGCCATTGTAACTGATGTTACACACGATACAACCACGCCAATGATCAACAAAAAGAAACAGGGGCATTGTAAAATGGGTGAAGGTCCTGTAATTGCTTATGCGCCTGCAGTACAGCAAAAGTTAAGAGATTTGATTGTAGATACAGCAGAAGCCCATAAAATTCCATTTCAGCGCGCTGCGCTTTCCAGGGCAACAGGGACAGATACTGATGCCTTTGCATACAGCAATGGAGGCGTTGCTTCAGCATTGATCTCANTACCGCTTCGCTATATGCACACAACTGTCGAAATGGTACACAGAGATGATGTTGAAAATGTCATTCGTATGATTTACGAANCGCTTATTAAAATTAAATCTGGGGAAACCTTTAGTTATTTTAACTAGGATTGCTGGAAATTTTAGATATCTGGAATGAAAATGGCAAACCGACTGGTCAAAGTGCTGACAAAGCGGTTTTGCATCAGAAAGGTTTATTTCACCCCACCGTTCACATTTGGTTCTACACCCCTAGTCCAAATATTTTATTACAAAAACGCGCTGCGAACAAACAGACTTTCCCTAATCTATGGGATGTTTCTGTTGCTGGACATATGGCCTCGGGTGAAACAGTTCTTGATGGAGCAATGCGAGAAATTGAGGAAGAAATTGGACTTTCAGTTAAGCCCGAAGATTTGGATCTTATTTCAGTTCGAAAGAATGTCAATAAATTCTCAAATGGGNTTATAGATGCTGAATTTCAACACGTTTTTTTGTGTAAACTTNCAGTAGCTATCGAAGCATTAAGCATTCAGAAAGAAGAAGTAGATGCGGTTAGGCTTTTTTCTTTTGAAGAGCTAAAAAAATGCCAAGCGCATAAACATCCTGATTTTTCCATTGTCCCAGCGGACATGGAATATTATTCTTTTGTAATGAATGCCATATCAAAAAAACTGTCGCGTTAGAATTTTCCGTTATCGACGTCTTTTATGAAATTTATCAAGCCCTCAAAATAAATTTTCTGATCATCAAACTGAGCCAAATGACTGCCGTTTGGACACAGTAGGAATCGTCCATTTTGGACTTCTTCAGCAATAAATTTCATTTGTTTGGGATCCATAGTGTCATGTGTGGCACCAATGCTTAAAGTGGGTGTAGTAATGTTTTTAAGATCTGCTTTTACATCCCAGTACTTTAGCGTAGCATCTCCTTTAACACCAAATTCACTTGGCCCCTGCATGGTGACGTACACATCGTGGTTTATGTGTTTAAAACTGCGGTTAAGCGGCTCAGGCCAATCCGAAACCGGAGATCTTAAAATGTGTGCGGTATAATAATTGTTCATAAGCAGTTCCATATAACGCGGATTTGTGTAGTCTTCTTTGTCTTCATAATACATAATCTCTTTTAAAACTTCAGCATCTAATTGTGGTGCTAAAACATTAGAGGCATAATCATTATATTCAGGGATGGAGGGGACCATATTTGAAATGATTAATCCTTTTAAATGCGATTGGTATTTTAAGGCGTATTGCATCCCCAAAATACCACCCCACGACTGGCCATNTAAATAAAAATTAGAACGGTTTAAACCTAGAGCTACGCGAACTTGTTCAACTTCCTCTACAAAACGATCTAAATCCCAAAGGGACAAATCTTTTGGTTGGTCACTGTAATAAGACCCCAGTTGATCGTAATAATAGTATTCTATACCGGCGTTTGGGAAATATCCGTCAAAACTTTCATAAATTTCATGGGTCATCCCAGGCCCTCCATGTAACAACAAAACTTTTATCGTAGGATTGTTACCAACGCGTTTTGTCCAAACTTTAAATTCTCCTTTAGGAGTTTGAATCGGAATCATTTTGATGCCGCCAAGGAATTGATCGTCATTATTAGAGCTGTCTAAATAAGATAGATTTTGGATGCACTTATTGCAGCTTTTATCAAATTTACATGCTGTANATGACAACAACATTAATACAATATAAATGAATTTGAATTTCATACTATAAACTATTTTTAAATGGAATTATTTTTAATGGACTCAACAACCTCAGGGTTTAACAAGGTGCTGATGTCTCCTAAATTTGAAGCATCTTTATTGGCTATTTTTCTTAAAATTCGGCGCATAATTTTACCAGAACGGGTTTTTGGTAATCCCAAAGTAAATTGAATTTTATCCAATTTAGCAATGGGTCCAATTTGTTTACTAATAAGACCATTTATTTCAGCTTTAAAACTTTCCAAATCTATATTTGAATCGTTTGATTTTAGGGTGATATAGCCGTAAAGTGCATTACCTTTTATGGGGTGTGAAAACCCAACAATAGCCGATTCAGCTACTAGTGCATGTTCATTGATGGCATCTTCGATAGGTGCAGTTCCAAGATTGTGTCCAGAAACAATGATGACATCATCCACACGACCCGTAATACGATAATGGCCGTTGGCTTCTCTAAGGGCGCCATCACCTGTAAAATAACAACTATCAAAGGCTGAAAAATAGGTTTCTTTATAGCGTTGGTGGTTGCCCCAAATGGTACGTGCCATGGAGGGCCAAGGGAATTTTACACATAACCTACCTTCGGCTATGGCCTCTTTAATTTCAAGCCCTTTTTCATCCATCAACGCGGGCTGTATCCCTACAAATGGAAGGGTTGCATAGGTAGGTTTTCCACCAAAGCAATTTGGAATAGGGCTGATGAGAATTCCCCCTGTCTCTGTTTGCCACCAGGTATCAACAATGGGGCATTTTTCTTTTCCAATGGTGGTGTTGTACCAATTCCAAGCTTCTTCATTGATGGGCTCTCCAACGGTACCAATCACTTTTAAAGATGATAAATCATAAGGGTTTACAAAGTCATCCCCTTGTTTGGCCAATGCTCTAATCGCTGTGGGCGCTGTATAAAACTGATTGACTTTATGCTTTTGAACAATATCCCAAAAACGGCCATAATCGGGATGGCTTGGAACTCCNTCAAACATAACTGTTGTAGCGCCATTTAATAAAGGGCCATAAACAATGTAACTGTGACCTGTGATCCAGCCGATATCGGCCGTACACCAATACACATCATCGTTTTTGTATTGAAAAATATTTTTAAACGTATAGGCCGTATACACCATATATCCTGCGGTTGTATGGACCATTCCTTTTGGCTTTCCAGTGGAGCCTGATGTATATAAAATGAATAGAGGATCTTCGGCGTTCATTACAGCAGCCTCACATTGATCGGAAGCGGTCTCTAATAAGGGCTGAAGCCATTCATCTCTACCCGCTTTCATCTGAATATTTGAATGAATGCGCTTGACGACCAATACAGTTTCTAAATTCAGGCATGAGGCTAAGGCTTCATCCACAATGCCTTTAAGATCAATGGTTTTAGCACCCCTGAAACTGCCATCACTAGTAATGACCATGCGGCAATCACAATCGTTGATTCTCGTCGCTAAAGCCGTTGCGGAAAAGCCTGCAAACACTACGGAATGAATGGCGCCAATGCGAGCGCAAGCCAAAACCGATATTGCCAATTCTGGAATCATAGGCAGGTAAATACACACCCGATCGCCTTTATTTATGCCTTTACGTTTTAGAACATTTGCAAATTGATTCACACGGCGGTGCAATTGGGAATATGTAATGTGTTCTGCAGCTGAATTTGCGTCATTTGGTTCAAACAAAATAGCGGTTTTATCCCCGTTTNTATCCAAGTGGCGATCGATACAGTTTTCTGTAATATTGAGCTGAGCCTCTTCAAACCAACTTATTTTTGGAGCTGAAAAATCATGTTTAAGGACAACATCCCATGGCCGTTTCCATAAAAAATTATTTTCAGCTAGGTCTGCCCAAAATTTTTCTGGATCTTCAACAGAAGCAGCATAAGCCGCTTGGTAGGTTTCTAAGTTTTTGATTTCGAAAAAATTCATGGTCTAATTTTCCTTACGAATTTAAGCATAAAATTTAAATGAAGTCTTTTGTAGAAGCCACTTATNTTTAGCTTAAAATACTACCTTTGTTTCAAAGACCAATAATTGAAAACCAAGCGCTTGTATTTTATTGATGCGGTTCGAGCATTTGCGATCCTAATGATGCTGCAAGGTCATTTTATCGATACCTTATTGGTAGTAGAATTTCGAGACCCCACCAACTTAGCATACTCGATGTGGCATTATTTCAGAGGAATTACGGCCCCTACTTTCTTTACCATTTCCGGATTGATATTCACCTATTTACTGTTAAAAACCAATAACAAAGCGGAAGAAAATATTCGCATAAAAAAAGGGCTTTCACGTGGTTTAATGCTTATTGGAATTGGTTATGCTTTGCGAATTCCTATTTTCAGATGGTTTAAAGGAAAGTTTGATGGTTATTTTATGGTTATTGATGTGTTGCAATGCATTGGACTCTCACTGTTGTTAATTATTGTTTTTTATAAAATATTTCAAAATTATAAATACTTTTTTTCAGTTTTAATGTTTGCCATCGCAACGCTTATTTTCATCTCAGAACCCCTTTATAGATCTTATGAAGCTGCAGGTATCCCTTTGTTTTTTGCCAATTACCTTAGCAAATCAAATGGCTCAGTATTTACCATTATCCCATGGTTTGGATACATGGCCTACGGGGCTTTCNTAGCCACCATATTTTACCGCTATTTAAACCGTAAATCTTTTAAAACAAAAATTGTAATAGGTTTCTTTGCTATCGGTTTGCTTCTAGTCTACCTATCCTCCACTTTTCTGCAATTAATTTTCAATTATACACGCATTGAACTTTTTGAACGGGTTGCAAATTTCAATTATTTGTTTGAACGCCTGGGCAATGTGTTGATTATTTTTGGGATTTTTTATGCTTTTGAGTGGTTTATAAAAAAGCCTTTGATTTTNAAAATTGGTCAAAAGACACTGTCCATATATGTGATTCACTTTATTGTGTTGTATGGGAGTTTTACAGGCTGGGGCTTGAATCGCATAATTGGAAAAAATTTAGAGCCTATCGAAGCTGTTTTTGGTGCACTTATGTTCCTAGTGCTAATCAGCGCTATTGCGATACACAGGCACAGCGCCTACACTTATTTGTCTAAAATCAATGATTTTATAAAGTCGAAAAGAAATTAAGGACATTGGTTTCAATGCGATGGTTGATATTTGACAGATCGCTGCGTACAAAAGTATCCCCAGTAATATTTTCGTAAAGTTCAATGTAGCGTTTGCTGACCGTTTCAATGTATGCGTCCGACATAAAGGGAATGTTTTGGCCTTCTAAGCCTTGAAATCCATTTTGAATTAGCCATTGCCGCACAAATTCTTTAGACAATTGTTTTTGTGCCTCTCCTGTATTTTGACGTGCTTGATAGCCATCGGCATAAAAATAACGAGAGGAATCTGGGGTATGAATCTCATCAATTAAAACGATTTTACCATCTTTTGTTTTTCCAAACTCATATTTAGTATCCACTAAAATTAGGCCCTGAGCAGCGGCAATTTCAGTTCCCCGCCGAAAGAGTTTACGGGTGTAATCTTCTAAGACCAAATAATCAGCCTCAGATACAATACCACGAGTTAAAATTGCTTCTCTCGAAATGTCTTCATCATGGTTNCCTTTTTCAGCTTTGGTGGCTGGAGTGATAATGGGCCTTTCAAAGGGATCATTTTCCTTCATCCCTTCTGGCATTGTAACCCCACACAGNAGGCGTTTTCCAGCTTTGTATTCTCGGGCTGCATGCCCAGACATATAGCCTCTGATGACCATTTCAACTTTAAATGGGGTGCAACAATGACCAATGGCTACATTGGGATCTGGAGTTGCAAGCAACCAATTCGGAACAATGTCTTCCGTTGCTTTCATCATTTTGGTGGCAATTTGATTTAAGATTTGCCCCTTAAATGGAATGCCTTTTGGCATAACATCATCAAATGCTGACAAGCGGTCGGTAGCAATCATAACCAAGAGATTCCCAACNGTATACACCTCGCGGACCTTTCCTTTATAAACATTTGATTGTCCTGGAAACTTAAAATCAGTTCCCATAAGCGTTTGATTCGTCTTCATGGTCTATTCTCTATTTTCAATGTTTTTATAAGCCTCAATGACTTTTTTGACAAGTTTATGTCTAATCACGTCTTTATCATCTAAAAACACCATACCAACGCCTTTTATGTCCTTTAAAATTAGCAAGGCTTCTTTTAACCCGGAGATAACCCGCCTTGGCAAATCAATTTGACCAGGATCTCCTGTCAATAAAAATTTTGCGTTTTTNCCCATGCGTGTCAAAAACATTTTCATTTGTGCGTGGGTGGTGTTTTGACCTTCGTCTAAAATTACAAAAGCATGGTCCAAAGTACGGCCGCGCATAAAAGCCAACGGTGCAATTTGAATGGTTCCTTTTTCAATATAATTGTCTAATTTTTCTGCAGGAATCATATCTCTAAGTGCATCGTATAGCGGCTGCATATAAGGATCTAACTTTTCTTTTAAATCTCCAGGAAGAAAGCCTAGATTTTCACCAGCTTCAACCGCAGGCCTGGTTAAGATAATACGCTTTACCTCTTTGTTTCTTAGTGCTTTAACTGCCAGCGCCACCCCTGTATAGGTCTTGCCGGTACCNGCCGGTCCTATGGCAAAAACCATATCGTTTTGGCGTACCGCATCTACCAGTTTACGCTGGTTGGTGGTTTGTGCTTTTATAAGGCGTCCATTGACGCCGTGAAGCAATACTTTACCACTTTCATTGGAGGTGGTATAATCATCTTTAGAATCACTTGTAAGTATTCTTTCAATCATATTTTCATCCAAATTGTTGTAAGCTGTAAAATGACTGAACAACATTTCCATGCGTTTGTCAAATTCTTCAAGCAAATNTTCATCACCAAAGGCTGTAATTTTATTTCCCCTTGCAACAATTTTTAACTTGGGAAAATAACGTTTAAGAAGTTCAATGTTTTTGTTTTGAGGACCGAAAAATTNCTTNGGAGAAATTTGNTCTAACTCTAAAATAATTTCGTTCAAATGATAAAATATTTACAGTNTTGTGAATAAAAAATACAGTATAAAAGTACTAACAATTTTACTTAAATATTTAGACTGTTAATAAAAATTAAAAACAAAAAATTATGTAGGTTTGTAGGGACGATGTCATACAGGCACCCTTATAATTGTTTATTTAAAATACAACAGATAAATTTTTAATGTCAATTGTTACCTTAACTACCGATTTTGGAATGAAAGCACACTTTGTTGGTGCCGTAAAAGGGGCATTGCTTTCTGAAATTCCAGATGTTAAGATTGTTGATATTTCTCATAATATTTCTCCTTTTAGCGTCATTGAGGCNGCCTACATCATCCAGAATGCCTTCAATAGTTTTCCAAAAGGAAGTATTCATGTCATTGGAGTTGACTCCGAGCTAAACAACGAAAACACCCATATTGCCATGGCTCTTAATGGGCATTATTTCATATGTGCTAACAATGGGATNTTGAGCATGGTATGTACAGAAATGAAACCCGATTNCATAGTTGAAATTAATATTCATGACAAAATTCTAGGAAGTTTTCCTGTTTTAGATGTATTTGTTAAAGTCGCTGCGCACATTGCACGTGGTGGTACTTTAGAGGTCATTGGTAAAACCATTTCGGATATTAAGCCCATAAAAAACATCACGCCCTTCATTAGTGATAAAAACCACCAATTGATGGGGCACGTCATTTATATAGATCGCTATGACAATGTGATTACAAACATTAAAAAATCTTTTTTTGAATCCATACAAAAAAACCGACGCTTTGAAATCATGGCGCGCAATNATAAGTTTACAAAAATATACAAACGCTACTCTGATATTGTAAATTTTGAAATTCCCATTCAAAAACGGAACGATGAGGGCCGTGGTATGGTTGTTTTTAATTCTTCCGATTATTTAGAGATTGCCATGTATAAAAGTAATAAAGCCACTATTGGTGGCGCTTCCACCCTTATGGGATTGGACATGATGGATAGTGTTACCATTCAGTTTTTTGACGATTGATTTTAAATTTTAAAGACCCCTCNTAATGTTAATAAGTTATTTTTAATTATTGAGGCTTAAGAGATATATTTGTACAAATCAGGGAATTTATAACAAACAATACAATCTATGAAATTTATAGTTTCTAGTACTTATTTACAAAAGCAATTGCAAGTACTTGGGGGTGTAATCAACAATTCCAATACGCTTCCCATTCTAGATAATTTTCTATTTGAACTGCAGCAATCCACATTGACAGTATCTGCCAGTGACTTGGAAAGCACNATGTCTACGACTTTAGAGGTTGAAAGCGATAGCGTAGGACAGGTTGCAGTTCCTGCGAAGCTTTTGTTAGATACTTTGAAGACGTTTCCAGAGCAACCTCTAACCTTTGTTGTTGAATCTAACAACTCCATTGAAATTAGTTCTAATCATGGTAAATATGCGCTTGCCTATGTTGGTGCCGATGAATTTCCAAAGCCCATAGAATTAACAGATCCAATCCAAACGGTTGTACNTTCAGACATGCTTGCAAAAGCCATCAATAAAACAATTTTTGCGGCTNGTAACGATGATTTAAGGCCTGTAATGNGTGGGGTGTTTTTTCAATTTTCAACTGATAATCTGACTTTTGTAGCCACAGATGCACACAAGCTTGTAAAGTATACGCGTACCGATCTTAAAGCCAGTGAAACGGCAGAGTTTATCATGCCTAAAAAACCGCTCAACCTTTTGAAGGGGATTTTAGCTACAGCCGATGAAGATGTGACCATTGCATACAATGATTCCAATGCCAAGTTTTCCTTTGGGAATTCCATTTTAATTTGCCGATTGATNGATGGTAAATATCCTAATTATGAGGCGGTGATTCCAAAAGAAAACCCCAATCAATTGACCATTGGGCGNAATCAGTTTTTAAATTCGGTGCGACGTGTTTCTATTTTTTCTAATAAAACCACCCATCAAATTCGCCTAAAAATTGCAGGTGCAGAATTGAATATTTCTGCAGAAGACATTGATTATAGCAACAAAGCTGAAGAACGTCTGACTTGTGATTACCAAGGNGATGACATGCAAATTGGATTCAATTCCCGATTTTTAAATGAAATGCTTGGGAATTTAGAGTCTGAAGAAGTTCAGCTNGAAATGAGTTTACCCAACAGAGCCGGTATTTTAACTCCTGTTGATGGTTTGGATGAAGGTGAGATTGTTACCATGTTGGTGATGCCTGTCATGCTCAATAGCTAAGCCTGCTGCAATCAACTGTACATCTTTTCTCGTAATGCCTTGATTTTATCGTCTTGCATGTACTCGTCAAACGTGGTGTGGCGGTCAATGACGCCTTTGGGTGTTAACTCCACAACTCTATTCGCGACGGTTTGTGCAAATTCGTGATCGTGGGTGGTAAACAATACGGTACCCTTAAAGTTTTTTAGAGAGTTGTTAAAGGCGGTGATGCTTTCCAAATCCAAGTGGTTGGTTGGCTCGTCTAACATTAAAACATTGGCCCTAAGCATCATCATCCGCGAGAGCATACAACGTACTTTCTCCCCTCCAGATAAAACATCGGCCGTTTTGAGGGCTTCTTCGCCACTAAAAATCATTTTGCCTAAAAAACCACGGATATAAACTTCTTCGCGTTCTTCTTCAGTTGTGGCCCATTGGCGCAGCCAATCGACAAGGGTTAATTTTTCAGAGAAAAAGGCACTGTTATCTAATGGTAAATAGGACTGTGAAGTGGTAATGCCCCAACTGTATTTACCCGTTTTGGCCATTTGTTTACCATTGATAATTTCATAGAATGCTTTTGTGGCTCTAGAATCTTTTGAAAACACCACCACTTTGTCTCCTTTACTAAGGTTTAAATCGATGTTGTCAAACAGCACTTCATTGTCTAAATCGGCGGAAAGCTTTTCAATATTTAAAATTTGGTCTCCTGCTTCGCGCTCACGTTCAAAAATAATAGCAGGATAGCGTCGGCTGGAAGGGCGAATGTCGGAAACATCCAACTTTTCAATCATTTTTTTACGGCTGGTGGCTTGTTTGGACTTGGCCACATTTGCCGAAAAACGTCGGATAAATTCTTCCAATTCTTTTTTCTTTTCTTCAGATTTTTTGTTCTGTTGCGCCCGCTGTCTGGCGGCCAATTGTGAGGACTCATACCAAAAGGTGTAGTTTCCAGAAAAATGATTGATTTTATTAAAGTCAATATCTGAAATATGGGTACAAACGGCGTCTAAAAAGTGGCGGTCGTGAGAAACCACAATAACGCAGTTGTCGTAATTGGCTAAAAAGGTTTCTAACCAGGCGATGGTTTCATAATCCAAATCGTTGGTGGGCTCATCCATAATGAGCACGTCAGGATTGCCAAAAAGTGCCTGTGCCAACAACACCCGTACTTTTTGTTTTCCATCTAAATCGGCCATGTCNGTATAGTGCAAGGCTTCTTTGATGTCTAAATTGGAAAGCATGGCCGCTGCATCACTTTCTGCATTCCAGCCGTTCATTTCTTCATATTGAACTTGTAACTCCCCAATGCGATCTGCATTGGCGTCGTTATAGTCGTTGTAGAGCGCGTCTATTTCAGTTTTTATGGCATACAGTGGCTTGTTGCCCATTAATACAGTTTCAAGCACCGTATGCGCGTCATATAAATTGTGATTTTGTTCAAATACGGACATGCGTTTGGTNGGTTCCAAATGCACATGGCCAGAAGTAGCTTCTTGTTTGCCAGATAATATTTTTAAAAAAGTAGATTTACCAGCCCCATTGGCACCAATAATGCCATAGCAATTCCCGCCATTAAATGTGACATTGACATCGTCAAATAATACGCGCTTTCCAAATTGAACGGATAAGTTTGATACTGAAAGCATAGCTCTTAGATTTTAGTTTTGCAAAAGTAGAGAATTGTAGGCATACATCAAATGGGGTCTGGGATTATTTTAGGAGCCTCTACTGCCCTATTGCCGATCGCAATAAAACTCAGTTGTGTCTATTGTCCCGCTTAAAACCAAAATCTTAACGAATATGACGTTATAGTGCCGCTTCTTACAAGAGGCTATGATTTGAGGGATGTTGTGTGTAATTTTCAAGAATTAACGTTACCAAACATTGAACAAAACCTATAAAAAATAATTTATACACAAATTATATAGTTTGTGTGATTTCAATCGTCATTTTTTTATTGGTTTTCAAAATATACCTGAAACTGTTCCAATTCATCAAAATATAAAGGAAAGTTTTCAAATTCTTGAGTTCCAAATTAATGAATTTGGAGTNCACTTTTAAAAAATCACAAATGAACTTAACGAAATAAAAGTATTTGGCTTATTAATTGCCCTTCTTAAAATCCGCTAGAAACTTAGCCAAACCAATNTCGGTAAGNGGGTGCTTTAAAAGGCCTTCAATAGAACTCAATGGGCCTGTCATTACATCCGCACCAATTTTAGCACAGTCAATGACATGCATGGTGTGGCGTACAGAAGCCGCTAAAATTTCGGTTTCATAGCCGTAGTTGTCATACACATGGCGAATTTCGGCAATGAGATTTAAACCGTCCGTAGAAATATCATCCAAACGTCCAATAAATGGNGATACATAGGTGGCCCCAGCTTTGGCAGCCAAAATGGCTTGACCAACAGAGAAAACCAACGTTACATTGGTTTTAATCCCCTTGTCGCTAAAATATTTACAAGCCTTTACCCCTGCTTTAATCATGGGTAGTTTAACTACTATTTGCGGGTTTAGGGCGGCCAGGGCCTCCCCTTCCTTCACCATGCCTTCAAAATCCGTGGCAATCACTTCGGCAGACACATCGCCATCAACAATGGCGCAGATGTCTTTGTAGTGTTGAAGAATGTTTACGGCCCCTGTAATGCCTTCTTTAGCCATAAGGGATGGATTGGTAGTCACACCGTCTAAAACGCCAAGATCTTGAGCGTCTTTAATTTGTTCGAGGTTTGCAGTATCAATAAAAAATTTCATGTGATTGATCGGTTTTTAGAATTGTGCTATAAAAATAAAACTTTATAAAACTATAACAAGCTACAATTCAAATAATTATTAAAAACTTGAGCGGCTTTCTTCTAAAGCTTATAGAAAGACATCAAAAGCCGTTCGTATAAAGAATCTGGTAAAATGCGTTTCAATACAATCGAAAACTTTTGTAAAAAGGCCCCTGCTTTGTAATGAATCTTTGGGTGTTTGCTTTGCATGATGCGGTGCACCAATTTGGCCAAAATTATAGGGTCTTGCCCTGCATCCACATGACCGTTGAGCAATTTTAAGGTTTTACCATAGGTGGCTTTATAAGGAGAATCATCTTTTTCTGGCGCGTGGTAACGACCNGCCGCAATATTGGTTGAAAAAGCCGCAGGCGCCAAGTTGGTCATCTGCACATTAAAGGGTTTTAACTCAACACGATAGGCCTCTGTAATGATTTCCAGGGCCCCTTTACTCGCACTATAAACCCCACGAAATGGCAAGCCCATATAACCAGCAATTGAAGTAATATTGATGATAAGTCCCGCCTTTTGTGCACGCATACTGGGCAAGACTGCATTGATCATTCCTATAGGCCCAAACAAGTTGGTTTCAAAATTGGTTTTCACCATTTCCATTGGAATTTCTTCTAAAGGCCCTGTAATGCCAGCACCNGCATTGTTGATGAGCACATCAATATGGCCTGTTTTTATCAATAGATTTTCCACACATNTTTGAATGGAGTCTGGTTTTGTAACGTCTAATTCGACAAGCGTAAATTTTGAATCCTTGTATTTTTCAGGGTCTCGGCTGCTGCCATAAACCTCATAACCCTTTTGGGTTAAATACTCTCCAATGCATTTTCCAATCCCTGAAGAGCCGCCGGTAATAAATATTGTTTTTGACATGATATCGTAATAGGAAGGTTAAAGATAGAAAGATTTAGAAAACCAAAAGACATAAAAAAAAGGCAAGCGACCTACATCACACCGCTACGACCATTTACCTTTGCTGCGTTCCCGCCCTGGAGGATTCAACAGGAGCTGGTTGTGTAGAACTTGCCTCGGTCAAAGATACAATGTTTTAATAATCTTTTTAGGATTTTTTTTAGTGAACATAAATAAATAAATTGCCAAAAATAAAAACAAACGCATGCATTTGGACAAAGTATTCAAAATCATAATTCTAGCTGCCTTGATCTCTGGTTGTGGAAATTCTTCAAAGCCTATTAAACACTTTTTAATACAAACCAACGCCAATAAAAATGTCATTTCCAATTCAGACACTCTAAAACTCTCCATTTCAAACCCAAGCAACAAGAAAATTGATTCTGTGAACTATNTGATGAACAACAGCCCTGTTGCGGGTATTTTCTCGCTTCAGAACAGCAGTTTAGGTGAAAAAATGATAAAAGCGGAAGTCTTCTACGATGGTAAAAAAGAAGTGGCGCTTCAAAAAGTCATTGTTGTAAATGGCAGCACCCCCAAGCTTTACAACTATGAATTACTCAACACCTACCCCCACGANATCACTTCNTATACCCAAGGATTGGAATTTTATAAAGGCGTTTTNTATGAAAGTACAGGCCAATATGGCGAATCTAAACTCAGGGCCTTGGATTATAAAAATGACGCTATATTAAACAATGTCAACCTCTCTAGATCCTATTTTGGTGANGGTTTAACCGTTTTAAACGATAAAATCTATCAACTCACTTGGAAAGAAGGTCGGGGCCTGATTTACGATGTCAATACTTTTGAAACATTAGGCAGCTTCAATTACGGTCAAAGCAAAGAAGGTTGGGGATTATGCAACGATGGTCGGCAATTATACAAAACAGATGGTTCAGAAAACATTTGGATTTTAAATGCTGAAACTTTAGAAGAAGAACGTTTTGTGCAAGCCTATACNAATAAAGGAAGATTGACAAATTTAAATGAACTTGAATGGGTAGAAGGAAAAATTTATGCCAACCGCTACCAAAAGAACGGGGTCGCCATTATCAATCCAATCAATGGCGCCATTGAAGCCGTATTGGATTTTAAAGACTTAAAAAACAAAGTCACCAACCATCCTGGTTTGGATGTCTTAAATGGCATGGCCTACAATCCAGATACCAAAACCCTGTTTGTCACCGGNAAACGTTGGGATAAGCTATTTGAAGTTCGAATCATTNCCGCCAATTAATGCAAGTTTTTGAAACCACCCGAACCGTCACTCAAGATGACATCGATCATTTAAACCATGTCAATAACATCCGGTATTTACAATGGATACAAGGCTTAGCAAGAGCCCACTGGGAATCTGTTTCCAGCCCAAAGCAGCGCCAAGACAATGTTTGGGTAGTCATGCGACATGAAATCGATTACAAGGCGCCCGCTTTTGTCAATGAAGCATTGTACCTAAAAACCTATGTTTCCAAATGTGAAGGAGTTATTAGTGTTAGAGAGGTCGAAATTTTAAATGCTATAACAGGGAAACTGTTGGTAAAAAGCAAAACAAAATGGTGTATGACCGATCCAAAAACAAAACGNCCCAAANGAATTCCTGAAAATCTTTTAAGCATTTTTAATTAATCCGATTCGTTTCGATTAAAAATTATATTTTTACAAATCAATACGCATCTATGAAACAGTCTATCTTCTGCCTGCTAACATTCTGTTTTTTATTATTTTGGAGCTCTTGTCGCAATGATTTCGACTTCACAGCTTCAGAAGGCGCCCTGCGTTTTTCAAAAGACACCGTATATTTAGACACCGTTTTTACCAACATTGGTTCCAGCACTTACACCCTAAAAGTTTACAATACTTCGGATGATAATATTTTGATTCCAAAAATCAAACTTCAGAATGGTCCAAACTCCAATTACCGCTTAAATGTAGATGGAATGACAGGAGATATTCCCTTATCGGGAAATGAATTTACGGATGTTGAATTATTGGCCAAAGACAGCATGTATGTTTTTATTGAAACCACCATTGATATTCAAGATTTAGTATCCAATGATGTACAATATTTATACACAGATGCGATTGAATTTGGTCAGACCAATGTGCAGACAGTCGAATTGGTGACTTTGGTAAAAGATGCCGTTTTTATCTACCCACAACAAATTACAGATTCAGGCGGGACCACAGTCATTGAAACTTTAAACTTTGATGTGGATGGCGATGGCGTTTCCGATGCAACCAACCTTCAAGGGCGGTTTTTAGAAAACGATGAGTTGACCTTTACCAATGAAAAACCATACGTGATATATGGATTTGCGGCAGTAGGAGATGGACAAACCCTAACAATTGATGCTGGTGCGCGTTTGCATTTTCATTCAAATTCTGGACTGCTTGTAACCAACAACGCTTCTGTTCATGCCAATGGGCTTCCAAGCCTGGATGCTGAAGTCATGGAAAATGAAATCATTCTTGAAGGACATCGCTTAGAACCTGGCTTTTCAGAAGTTCCTGGGCAATGGGAAACCATTTGGCTGTATAGTGGCAGTACAGACAATAAATTCAACCATACCACCATAAAAAACAGCAAAGTCGGTATTTTAACAGATGGAAACCAAGACGATCTTTCAAAACTGTTGATTACCAATACTCAAATTTACAATGCTAGCCTCTATGGTATATTAGGGCGTGCCACCAACATTAAAGCGGAAAATTTAGTCATTAACAAAACTGGATTTTCATCCTTTGCAGCCACATTTGGGGGCAACTATGATGTTGTTCATGCTACCATCGCCAATTACTGGACCAATGGCTTTCGTCAACTCCCATCACTGTTGTTAAATAACTTTACAATTGATGCAGATGAAAATACAATTCCTAATGCTTTGGTTAGTGCCAATTTTACAAATTGTATAATTTATGGCAATGACAATCCAGAGCTTTTATTGGAAAATAGTTCTGAGGCTGGTTTCGATATCAATTTTAAAAATTGTCTTTTGCGCTTTAGCGATCCTAACAATATTTTTACCAGTCCTTATTATAATTTTCAAGACTCCACACTTTACGAGAACATGATTTTTAATGCCGACCCTGCTTTTCTTGACACCAGTGCCAACAAGATGGAAATACCCCTCGATTCACCCGCTGCCGGCGCTGGAAGCAATGCTGGAAGCCTGAGCACGGATTTAAAAGGTTCACCTCGCCCCTCACCTGCAGAGCTTGGAGCCCTCAATGCCATTGAATTCGAAAATTAAAAGAGAGTTTTTAAGCAAATAGTGGTCTGTGTCCCATCATCGCATTGACGCGTTTGGCCACGGATTCCAATACCACTTCGTCCTCATAATTAGATATAACTTCATCAATAAAAGCGACAATGGTTTCCATGTCATTCTCGAGTAACCCACGCGTGGTGATTGCTGGTGTTCCAACCCGAATACCTGAAGTCACAAATGGACTTTGGGTGTCAAACGGCACCATGTTTTTGTTAACCGTGATGTCTGCCTTGACAAGGGCTTTTTCCGCATCTTTACCTGTAATATTTTTATTACGCAAATCAATAAGCATCATGTGGTTATCTGTTCCACCTGAAATCAAATCATAACCCCGTTTCACAAACGCTTTGGCCATGGCGTCTGCGTTCTTTTTGACTTGTAGGATGTAATGCATGAAATCATCTGTCAGTGCTTCTCCAAATGCAATAGCTTTCCCAGCAATTACATGTTCTAAAGGGCCCCCTTGATTTCCTGGAAAAATGGCAGAATCTAAAAGGGATGACATCATTTTTGGTTTTCCAGATTTAAAAGTCAGTCCAAATGGATTTTCAAAATCTTTACCCATCATGATAAGACCACCTCGAGGGCCACGCAGGGTTTTATGCGTGGTCGTGGTGACCACATGACAATGTGGAAGTGGATCGTTTAAAATCCCCTTTGAAATTAATCCTGAAGGATGTGAAATATCGCCTAAAAGAAGAGCACCAACACTATCAGCAATTTCTCTAAAACGCTTGTAATCAATATCTCTGGAATAAGCCGAAGCCCCAGCAATGATCATCTTTGGTTGTTCTGCAGTTGCAATGGCTTGAATTTTATCAAAATCAAGCATTCCGGTTTCTTTTTCAACACCATAGAATACAGGATTGTATAAACGCCCAGAAAAATTGACTGGAGAGCCGTGAGTGAGGTGCCCACCATGGGCTAAATCAAAGCCTAAAATTTTATCACCTAACTTTAGACAAGCGTGAAAAACTGCAGTGTTGGCCTGACTGCCGGAATGCGGTTGCACATTGGCCCATGCAGCGCCAAAGAGGGTTTTGGCACGGTCGATTGCAATTTGTTCCACCTGATCCACCACTTCGCAGCCGCCATAATAACGTTTTCCAGGATAACCTTCAGCGTATTTATTTGTCAATACAGATCCCGTAGCCTCCATGACTTGTTCACTTGTAAAGTTCTCAGAAGCAATAAGTTCAATGCCGTTGAGCTGACGGTTTTCTTCGGCTTGTATGAGTTCAAAAATTTCTGCGTCGCGTTGCATAGGTTTAAGTTATAGATTATACTTTGCAAAAATAAGTATAACATCACTCATATACATTAAAAAACATATATTTGAATAAAGATTTATTAAAAATTAATTAACATTCATTACCATGCCAAATTATGCTAACAACCCGGATCGTGCTTCTTGGCTACATGTCGACCCCCATTCCGATTTTCCAATTCAAAACATTCCATTTGGTGTCTTTTTAACACGCGATGATGTCATTACCATTGGCACGCGAATCGGTGACACTGCTATTGACCTTGGAGCGCTACAGCAATTGGGTTATTTTGATGGAATTCCATTAACCGAAGATATTTTTCTACAAGACACTTTAAATGACTTTATTGCTGATGGCCGTCAAACTTGGCGGGCTGTCAGAAATAGAATTGCAGAACTATTTGACGCCAACAATCCAAGCCTTAAATCAAATATTCAACATAAAAACACCGTCCTTTTTAGATTGGATGAAATTGAAATGAAATTACCCGTTCAAATTGGAGATTATACAGATTTTTATGCCAGTAAGGAACATGCTACCAATGTAGGAACCATGTTTCGTGGCAAAGAAAATGCATTGATGCCAAATTGGCTGCATTTACCTGTTGGCTACCACGGGCGCAGTTCTTCTATAATTCCCTCTAACACGCCTATTAAACGTCCCAAGGGCCAAACCCTTCCGCCGGCTTCTGAAGCGCCTGTTTTTGGACCTAGTAAAGCGGTTGATTTTGAGCTAGAAATGGCTTTTATCACAACGGATGCCAATGAACTTGGAGATACCATTTCTATTGAGAGTGCCGAATCTTATATTTTTGGCTTGCTGCTTTTTAACGATTGGAGCGCGCGTGATATTCAACGTTGGGAATATGTCCCATTGGGTCCATTTCTTGGTAAAAACTTTGCCTCTTCAGTGTCCCCTTGGATTGTAACCTTAGATGCTTTAGAACCCTTTCGAGTAGCCTCCCCAAAACAATCCCCAGAACCTCTGCCATATTTACAATTCAAAGGCTCTAAAAGTTTTGATATCCATTTAGAAGTTGCCATTCAACCTGAAAATTTCAAGGAAACCATTGTAACGCGTTCAAATTTTAAATACATGTATTGGAACATTGCTCAACAATTGGCACATCATACGGTCAACGGGTGTCCTGTGAATGCTGGGGATATGATGGGAAGTGGGACCATATCTGGCCCTACAGCTGATTCTTATGGATCCATGTTAGAGTTGGCATGGAAGGGAGAAAGGCCTGTTCAATTAGACAATGGAACTGAACGCAATTATATCGAAGACCACGACACTGTTATATTGCGCGGCTATTGTAAAAATAAGACGGTAAGAATTGGTTTTGGAGAGGTGCGAACAAAACTGCTTCCTGCTTAATAATTTCGTTGTACCATTTTATTCAATCCATTGAATTAATCTTAAAATTTAAACTAATTTTTGATTAAATTTTAAGAGATTCTCTTTATAGGCTAATAATTCGTAATTTTTCATGTTTTGTTTTTTTAATGCATTAAAAACAATAGATTTGAATCTAATTTTAGGCTATGCATTTACGCAACGAGATAATATCTAAAAACATCTTAAATACCTTATCCTTTTTTGGTATTACAGCCACTATGACTGTGTCAACTGTTATTACCCCTTTGGGGTTCTTTATATCATAATTGTCGTCATATTTTAAAGTTGTTTCAATAACACCTATCTCTAATCAATTCATCAACAATGAAAGTTTTAAAATTTGGAGGAACTTCAGTCGGTTCTTCAGAAAACATCCAAAAAGTAACACAAATTGTCAAAGCAAAAGCTGAAAACACAGCTATTGTAGTCGTGGTTTCAGCAATTGGAGGCATTACCGATAAACTCATGGCGGCTTCCGATAAAGCCATACAGGGTAACTTGGACTATAAGACAGATTTTGGTGAAATTAAAAAACATCAAATTGAAGTCATGAATGGCTTGCTCTCTGGATCTTCATTAGAGAATACAAAAGATCTAGTTTTAGAAAAATTAACTGAGCTTGAAATATTGTTAGAAGGAATTTATTTAGTCAATGAATTGTCCATTCAAACTACCGACAAACTTTTAAGCTTTGGAGAGTTGATCTCTTCATTGTTAATCTTTGAGTACATGCAGCAGCAAGAATTAAATGTACAGCTCAAAAATAGTCAAAATTTAATTGTCACTGATTCAAGTTTCACAAATGCTGCCGTTCAATTTGAAGAAACCAATGACAACATTAGAACTTATTTTAATAATAATTCTAAGATGATTACCATTTTACCTGGTTTTATATCAAAATCCGAATTGGGTGAAAACACAACCCTTGGCCGTGGTGGTTCAGATTATACAGCTGCCATTGTAGCAGCAGCACTGGAAGTTGAAGCCTTGGAAATATGGACCGATGTGAGTGGTATGTACACAACCAATCCCAAACTGGTTAAACAGGCCAAACCTATCTCAAAATTATCCTATTTGGAAGCTATAGAGCTGTCACATTTTGGGGCAAAGGTTTTATACCCACCAACAGTATTACCAGTATTAAACAAAAACATTCCCATTCTAATAAAAAATACTTTAGCACCAGAAGAAGCAGGTACGCTTATTACGCAAAACGTTAACAATGGTTCCAACAATCCAATAAAAGGCATCAGCAATGTCAATTACATCTCATTATTGACATTACAAGGCAATGGAATGGTAGGCATTCCAGGATTTTCAAAACGTTTGTTTGATACCCTTGCCAATGAAAAAATCAACATCATTATCACAACGCAAGCCTCCTCTGAACACTCTATTTGCGTGGGTGTATCAGATAGCGATGCAATCCGCGCAAAACAAGCCATTGATAAAGAATTTGAAAATGAAATATCACTTTTAAAAATTGATCCTATAGTTTCTGAGTCTCAACTTTCAATAGTAGCTGTTATTGGAGATAAAATGAAAAACCACCAAGGCATCAGCGGGAAAATGTTTAGCACCTTAGGAAAAAACAATGTAAACATTCGCGCAATTGCGCAAGGCGCCTCTGAAAGAAATATTACGGCTGTTATTTCTAAAAATGACGTCAAAAAAGCGCTTAACTGCCTCCATGAATCGTTTTTTGAAATCGAAACAAAACATTTAAATTTATTTATTGCTGGTGTTGGAAATGTTGGCAGCACCTTGTTAAGTCAAATACAACAACAGCAAGATTATGTAAAAAATAACCTGAAATTAAAGCTCAAAGTTGTTGGGATTTGTAATTCTAAAAAAATGACATTTGATTCGGATGGCTTAGATTTGAATTCGTGGTCCAATGTACTTGAAACAGGCGCCTGCGTTTCTCCATTAGAATTTTTTGAAAGCGCAAAAAAAATGAATCTTAGAAACTCTGTTTTTGTAGACGTTACCGCCAATGCAAGCATAGCAGAAACATATGCGCATTACTTAAAAGAAAGTATTGCGGTTATTGCTTGTAATAAAATAGCCTGTTCGGGCACCCTTGATTATTACCAAGAATTAAAGCAATTGTCCATTAAATACAATGCGCCATTCTTGTTTGAGACCAATGTTGGTGCTGGACTTCCAGTGATTGACACACTTAACAATCTAGTAGCTTCTGGGGATCAAATTCAAGCAATTTATGCTGTTTTATCTGGAAGTTTGAATTTTATTTTTAACAAATATAAAGGAGATGATAAATTCGCGAATATTGTAAAACAAGCACAGTTAGAGGGCTATACAGAACCCGATCCACGCATTGATTTAAGTGGTGTGGATGTCGCAAGAAAACTTTTAATTTTAGCCAGAGAATCCGGGGTTTCTATAGAAATGGATGCCATTGAGAACAGTTCTTTTCTGCCCATTGGTGCAATAGAAGCAGACAGTGTAAAAGAATTTTATACATTTATAGAATCGCAAGAAAGTGTTTTTAAAGCAATTTATGAAGACGCCAAAAACAACAATGCGCAGTTAAAATATGTAGCAGAATTTAAAGATGGGATAGCCAAGGTTGGACTACAATCTATTGAAGAAGGCCACCCATTTTTTAACCTTGAAGGAAAAGATAATATTGTCATGTTTTATACGAATCGTTATAAAGACCAACCTTTAATTGTAAAGGGCGCTGGCGCTGGCGCAGAAGTGACGGCTTCAGGACTATTTGCCGACATCATTAGAGCATCAACTATATAAACATGGAAAAAATCAGAATTTTTTCACCTGCTACAGTCGCCAATGTTGGATGTGGTTTTGACGTCTTAGGCTTCTGCTTGGACAAGGTTGGAGATGAAATGGTAGTGAAGAAATCACAGCGAAAAGGCATTTTTATCACCAAAATTGAAGGCTTTGAATTGCCCTATGATGTTCATGAAAATGTGGCCGGTGTATCTGCCCTTGCTATGTATGCTGAGCTGGATGTTGAATTTGGTTTTGAAATTGAAATTTATAAACAAATAAAGCCTGGAAGTGGCATCGGAAGCAGTGCTGCTAGTGCTGTGGGTAGTGTCTTTGGAATGAATTATTTACTGGGGAATCCTTTCAGTAAAATTGAACTTATAAAATTTGCGATGAAAGGCGAAGCAGTTGCGAGTAATAGTGAACATGCAGATAACATTGCGCCCGCTGTTTTAGGCGGTTTTACGCTCGTCATACAGAGCAATCCTTTAGAAGTGATTCAACTGCCCTCCCCCGACGCATTACATGCGGTAATTGTACATCCTCAAATTGAAATTAAAACTGCTGACTCTAGAGCAGTATTGCCTAAAAATATACCCCTTTCAGACGCTATTTGGCAGTGGTCTAATGTGGGTAGTTTGGTGCATGCACTGCACACCTCCGATTACAATCTTATGGGCAAATCTCTCATTGATGTTGTCATTGAACCCCACCGAAGTAAACTGATCCCAAACTTTAACAGTTTGCGAAAAATAAGTTTAGAAAACGGTGCATTGGGATGCTCAATTTCAGGCTCTGGCCCATCTCTATTTAGTTTATGTAAGGGATTAGAAAATGCTAAAAAAGTTGAAGCCAATCAACGCGCGCTTATGGCTAATACCGATATTCACTTTGAGACCCATGTTTCAATTATTAATAAAGAAGGTATTAAAATTTTGTCCTAAATATTCATGCAATACTACAGTCTAAATAAAAAAGCGCCAAAGACCTCATTTGAAATAGCGGTTCGAAAAGGATTAGCACCAGATAAAGGACTTTATTTTCCTGAAAAAATAACACCCTTAGACACTTCTTTTCTGGAGAATTTAGATCAATTATCAAATATAGAAATTGCTTTTCATGCTATAAAACAGTTTGTTGGTTCAGAAATTCCTGAATCAGAACTAAAAACCATAATTAAAGAAGCGCTAAACTTTGAATTCCCTATTGTTTCAATTGAAGATAACATTTCAACACTTGAGCTTTTCCATGGGCCTACCATGGCATTCAAAGATGTTGGCGCCCGATTTATGGCGCGCTGTCTTGGATATTTTAATAAAAATAATAACAAAGAAGTAACCGTGTTAGTGGCAACATCTGGAGATACTGGAGGAGCCGTTGCAAACGGTTTTTTAGGAGTAAAAGGGGTCAAAGTTGTTATTTTATACCCTAGAGGTAAGGTCAGTAATGTACAAGAACAGCAACTTACAACACTAGGACAAAACATTACAGCTTTTGAAGTTGAAGGCACTTTTGACGATTGCCAGGACATGGTAAAAAAAGCTTTTTTAGACAGTGATTTAACTACAAAAAAAGAATTAACTTCTGCGAATTCTATCAATGTCGCACGTTGGTTGCCGCAGATGTTTTACTTTATGTTTGCCTACAAACAACTCAAGCAACACAATAAACCCTTAGTTCTTTCTGTACCTAGCGGGAACTTCGGAAATATTTGTGCTGGGATGGTGGCCCAAAAATTGGGATTCCCCTTCCCTCATTTTATAGCCTCAAATAATGAAAATGATGTCGTTACACGCTATTTGTCTTCAAAAAAATATACGCCTTTGGCAACGGTTCGAACGATAAGCAATGCCATGGATGTGGGCAATCCAAGTAATTTTATTAGGATCCAAGCACTTCACAACAATGATTTTCAGGCACTCAAGTCCAATTTATCTGGTTACCGGTTTTCTGATGAAGAAACTCGAGAAGCCATTGATTCCATTTATAAATCGACCGGATATATTACAGACCCACATGGCGCTGTTGGCTATTTGGGCTGCCATCACTATTTAAAATTAAACCCAGACGTACACACCGTTTTTTTAGAAACTGCACATCCAACAAAATTTTTAGATGTCGTTCAACCCCTTGTTCCTGAAGTTATTGAATTACCACCTCAAATCAAAGCTGTCATGGGGCGCCCAAAAAATGCCAAATCCATTGTAAACTACGTTGATTTCAAAGCAAATTTATTAGCCCTATGAGTATAAAATAGATTCTAAATTTACTTAAATTAGCAATCTATTATTAATACTTATGAAACAAACTGCCCTCCACGAAATACACAAGGCTTTAGGTGCAAAGATGGTTCCTTTCGCTGGTTATGAAATGCCCGTTCAATACGATGGTGTTAATGTAGAACATCTTGCCGTCAGAAATTCGATAGGTGTTTTTGACGTCTCCCACATGGGAGAGTTTTTAATCGAAGGTCCAAACGCCTTAGATCTTGTGCAATTGGTATGTTCCAACGACGCTGCACGTTTGGAAATTGGACAAGCACAGTACAGTTATTTTCCCAATTCGAATGGTGGTATTGTCGATGATCTAATTGTTTACAGACTTGAGGAAGCAGCCTATCTTATGGTGGTCAATGCAAGTAATATTGAAAAAGATTGGAATTGGATACAATCCAAATACCTAGAGAACGTAAAAATGAAAAACCTAAGCGATTACTATTCGCTTTTGGCCATTCAGGGCCCAGTAGCCGTTCAGGCCATGCAGCCGCTTTCAAATTTGGATTTAAGCGCCATAAAATTCTATCATTTTAAAGTAGGTGATTTTGCAGGTGTCGATGGAGTTATCATCTCTGCAACAGGTTATACCGGCAGTGGTGGATTTGAAATATATTGTAAGAATAAAGATGTAAAGCATATTTGGAATTCCATTTTTGAAGCTGGAAATTCATTTGGAATCAAACCCATTGGATTGGCTGCACGTGATACTTTGCGCCTTGAAATGGGCTATTGCTTGTATGGAAATGATATTGACGACAACACCTCCCCCATTGAAGCTGGTTTGGGATGGATTACAAAATTCTCAAAAACCTTTACAAATTCCGAAAACCTTCAAAATCAATCAAAAGAAGGTGTCAAACAAAAATTGATAGGATTTGAGCTTCTCGAGCGTGGTATTCCAAGAAAAGGTTATGAAATTATTGACACCAACGAATTGACAATTGGAGAAGTGACCTCGGGTACCATGTCACCTTCTTTAGGAAAAGGAATCGGCATGGGCTATGTGAAAACTAATCATACTGCGGTTGGAACACCAATTGGTGTTAAAATTCGAAAAAAAATTGTTGCAGCCGTTGTTGTTAAAACCCCTTTTTACAAACCCTAAAATGAGGAAATGAAAGCTAAAAAACACCGTATTCTGATATTGGGTGCTAGTGGATTTTTAGGCCATTCCATTTATAAAGAATTAGCCCCATATTATAAAACATTTGGGACTTACCATACCGATAGTAAAAACTTTAAATCCAATAAACATTTCTACAAATACATCCTTGAATCGGATGATATCGTCAGTCTCATTGAATCTGTAAAACCATCTCTGATAATTTCAGCCCTCAAAGGTCCATTTCCAGCACAAGTCTTAGCCCATCGTCACATTTATGAACATTTAAAAGATCAGTCAAAAATCAAAATTTTATTTTTGTCCTCCGCAAATGTTTTTGACGCTTACAGCAAGTATCCAAGTTATGAAAATGATACAAGGCTTAGCAACAGCATTTACGGACATCTAAAAATTCGGATTGAACACCAGCTTCAAAAACTTCCAAAACGACAATGGGCTATTNTTAGACTTCCAATGGTTTTTGGCTTAAAATCTCATCGNATTCAGGAAATTAAACAACTGCATCAATTGGAGGTTCCTGTTGAATTATTTCCTAACCTTGTTATGAATGTATGTTCTGCGGACAGAATGACGCGACAGTTGCATTATATTGTCAATAGAAATAAATATGGGATTTTTCATTGTGGCAGCACCGACTTGGTACATCACCAAGATTTTTTCAAGGATTTAAATAGGTATTTGGGAATTAAAACCGCTAAGTATAAATTCGTTTATACCACGAATGATGAACGCTATCTTGCTGTATTGCCAAAATACAATGCATTGCCGAAGTATTTGCAATTTAAATGCCAAGATGTCTTGGACGAGCTTTTTAAAACCCCTTAATAATTTAAAACTTTGTTTCCTTTAAATGATATTGATATTTTTGTAACTCAATAAATAACAAATATGGGAAGAGCATTTGAATTCAGAAAAGCTAGAAAAATGAAGCGTTGGTCGGCAATGAGTAAGGCGTTTACTCGGATTGGAAAAGACATTGTCATGGCTGTTAAAGAAGGTGGTNGTGATCCTGAGAACAATTCGAGATTGCGTGCTGTCATTCAAAATGCTAAATCTGTAAATATGCCTAAAGATAATATCGAACGTGCAATTAAAAGGGCTAGCGATAAGAGTCAAGGCGATTTTAAGGAAGTTTTATTTGAAGGTTATGGNCCCCATGGTATTGCGATTTTGGTAGAAACTGCTACTGACAACAACACCAGAACTGTTGCAAATGTTCGCAGTTATTTTAACAAATGTGACGGGAATTTAGGAACTTCAGGGTCGGTCGTTTTTATGTTTGATCACAGCTGTAATTTTAGAATCAATNCGGAGGGATTAGANCCAGAAGAGATTGAATTGGAATTCATTGATTATGGTGCTGAAGAAGTGTTTTTGGATGAAGATGGTATATTGATTTATGCTCCATTTGAATCTTTTGGTACCATTCAATCGGAACTAGAAGCTAGAGGCATCGAAATATTATCCTCAGGATTTGAACGCATTCCTCAAACTACAAAAGCATTGACGGAAGCACAAGTGGCAGATGTCGAAAAACTATTGGAAAAAATTGAAGCAGACGATGATGTTCAAAATGTTTACCACTCCATGGTAGAGGTTTAAGAATACTCTGGAATTTTACCCACGACTCCTTCAAAAAAGCCACGCATTAGCTTAAAATCCGCTTTAATATCACCCGTTGGNTAAAAGGGCTCGGAAAATCTATTTTCTTTATTTTTAAAATCTAGTGTAAACATCACGATGGGCACATTTGCTTTTTTGGCAATATAGTAAAAACCTGTTTTCCATTGTTCAACTTTCTTTCTAGTGCCCTCTGGTGCAATGGCCATTCTAAATATGTCTCGATTTTCAAAAAGTCTAGCAATGGCATCCACTTGTCTTTCATTACCTTTTCTGGTTACAGCAGCCCCACCTAAAGCCCTAAATATCCAACCCGTCAGCGGATTGAAAAGAGATTTCTTTGCGACAAAATTCGCTTTAACGNCAATTACTGAGCGTAATAATACGCCAATATAAAAGTCATGCCAACTGGTGTGGGGAACTGCAATGATGACGGCTTTTTTGACGTTATGAAAATCTTTNAATCCAGTGACTTTCCAACCTAATATTTTACGGTATATAAATTTTGAAAGCATCGTGATATTACATTTTCTTGTACAAGGCTTTGAGCAATGCTTTATCTATTGTGTTTTTCCAGTCCTTACCAATGGCATTTTCCCACAAGGGTTCAAGCTTTAGTGCAATATCAATCATTGAATCAAACTGTANCTCGGTCAAATCTTTACAGACCCCTGAAGGGAGAACGATTTTATGTTTGGCCATCATTGCTCTAAAAATGAGTACATCTTTTGGATAAAATTCTTCCAACTGGTTGAAAACAATACAATTACCTATTCCGTGTCTAACTCCTAAGACAAACGATAAACCATAACTAAGCGCATGGGCCACCCCTACTTGAGAGTAAGCTATACTCATACCGCCATGCCAGGAAGCCATCATTAGTTTGTTTTGCATTTCGTGTTCTTCAAGATCTCCTAAAAAGACCTCTTTACAAAGTGCGTAAGCCATGTCACCATAACTTTTACTAAAGTCATTGATGAAATNCCCNTTAAGAGATTCTACACTATGTATAAAACAATCCATGCCAGTATAAAACCATTGGTTTTTTAAAACACCTTCTGTAAGTTCGGGGTCCAAAATNACTTGATCAAAGGGAGTGAAATCACTGTTGATTCCCAACTTAATTTTTGAGCCATTTAAAACAGTTGTTCTTGATACTTCAGCACCAGTACCAGAAATTGTGGGAATCCCAACATGAAATACAGCAGGGTTTTTAACTAAATCCCAGCCCTGGTAATCTTCACTAGAGCCAACGTTTGTAAGCATCAAAGCGACTGCTTTGGCCAGGTCCATGACAGAGCCTCCGCCAATTCCTATAATCCCAGAAGGAACAGATTTGGTGTTTAGAATGATCTCTTCAACCATCGCGTCAACTTGAGATGTTTTAGGTTCTTGCGCTGTTGAAATAAAAATAATATAATCGTAGTAGGCTAAGGAAATTTTTGAGAGTATATTTTCATTTTCCTTNAAAACATCATCAATTAAATAGATAAATGGCGCCAACTCATTTTGACGTTTTGGAGCGATAATTTCATCTATTTGATTGAAACTACCACGTCCAAAGACGACATTTGACACCATGGGGAAGTTTTTAAAATTCATATGTGGTTTGGGTTGTATTTCATTTTGAAGTCCAAATTTTTTGCGCTTTCAACAAATCTTCAGGAGTGTCGATCTCTACACCTTCAATAAAAGATTCTACCATTTTAATTTTCTTTCCATGCTCCAAGTAGCGGATGCATTCAATTTTTTCGCTGGCNTCAAGGCCCAAGATCGGTAACTTCGTAAATTCTAAAAGCGAGGCTTTACGAAAAGCGTAAACTCCTTTGTGTTTGAAATATTGTATATGAGCTGAATCAAGTCTTGGGTGTGGAATGACACTTCTCGAAAAATAAAGCGCAAAATTATTAGCATCAGTAATNACTTTTACACAATTGGGGTTTTCTATTTCAGACTTGTCATCAATTTCAACCATTAATGAAGCTAAGTCAATTTCCTTTTGGGAATCAGATTTAAAAACGTCAATTAATTTTTCTAGACTTTCCTTTTCTGTAAAGGGTTCATCACCTTGTACATTAATGACAATATCACAATTTATGTTTGCGACAGCTTCTGCAATGCGGTCACTCCCGGACTCATGTTCCTTTTGACTCATGATGACATGGCCGCCAATAGATTGGATTTCGTTGAAAATATCAGCACTGTCCGTAACAACATATACAGCGTCAAATAAACCAGTATTCAAAGTGGCTTGATAGGTTCTTGCAATCACAGTCATCCCGCCTAGGTCTTTCAATAGCTTACCAGGAAATCGACTGGCACTGTAGCGTGCAGGGATCATCGCAATAATTATCATTAAATACAATTTAGACACTAAAAATACATTTTTTTTTTGAGCAATAAATTAAAGAACTGTTAATTGCTTAGGATTCGAAAAATTGATCTTTAAAACCAATAAGGAAAACTTTTTCTTTGGCTCTTGTTACAGCCGTGTAAAGCCATCTTAAATAATCTACATCGATGCCATTTGGCAAATATGGCTGCTCTACAAATACTGTGTGCCATTGACCCCCTTGTGATTTATGNCAGGTGATAGCGTAGGAAAATTTTACTTGAAGCGCATTGAGGTACTTGTTTTTCTTTATAGCTAAAAACTTTTTGTACCCAGAAGTTTCATTTTCATAATCTTTTAGAACCTCTTGATACAATGCATTAGCATCCTCATAAGGTAAAGAGGGTGTTTCCAATGCGATGGTGTCTAACATAAGAACCGTTTCAAAAGGCTTCATTTTAGGGTAATCTACCAATCTTATTTTAACTTCCGCAAAACGAAAGCCATAAAGTTCTTTTATGTTGAAAACTTCCAAAACTTCAATAATATCACCGTTGGCAATAAAACCAGCCTCACTACTTGGTTTAAGCCAAAAATAATTGTTTCTAACAATCATTAAATAGTCACCAGCAGTCAATTCGTGTTCATTGAATAGGATGCGTGATCGGATTTGCTGGTTATATAGATTTGCGCGCTTATTAGACCTTACAATCAAGGCTGTTTCTTCGTTTCCAAGTTGGGAATAAGCATCGTTAATGGCATCCATAATATCGTGGCCATCAATAAGTCTTATAATATCAATAAACCCATCTAATTTAAATTCGAAATTATCAAAAAATTGGTTTGAGATANATTCTCTAAGTTCTGTCGCATTGTACAGGATACCAGAATCTTGATCTTGACGCACCACTTCATCTAATTCAATAGAAGTGACATTTTTATTGTAGTTTAATTCAAGTTTATTGGCATTGAGTGCAGGGCTTAATTCTATGTTAACCGGCGGTAATTGCGCGGTATCACCAATGAGTAACAANCTGCATTGATGGCCCGAATAAACAAANTGTATCAAGTCATCCAACAGGGCACCACTTCCAAAAAGANGTGATTGAGTTGAAACATCTGAAATCATAGAGGCTTCATCAATGATGAAAAGTGTGTTTTTATGTTTATTTGGACCGAGAATAAAGCTCATCTTTCCATTTTTATCAGTCCTTGGAACGTAAATCTTTTTGTGAATGGTAAAGGCTTCTTTGCCAGCATAGCTTGAAACAACTTTAGCAGCACGTCCTGTGGGTGCCAATAAAAGNACTTGTTTCTTGGACTTCCACAAGTTTTTAACAAGCGTTCCAATGATGGTTGTTTTACCAGTCCCAGCATATCCCTTCAAAAGAAATACATCTTCTTTTGAAGATTCAAATATATAGGTAGAAAGCAGTTGTAAACTAAGGGATTGCTTAGCGGTTGGTGAGAAAGGAAATCCCGATTTTAACAATTGATAAAAATCAGATGCAGTCATTAAATGAAAAAGCTGAANATAGTTTANCCAAAGATAAGAATGATTTTTGGCCGCATTCACTTTATTGAATAAAAAAAAATTGTAGATTTGTCTTATCTGAATTTATTTAANACAAAACTATGGCCATCTTCTCTATCATCGCTGTTATTNTTCTAACAATNCTAATTGTTTGGTTGATTGATAATTACATTCCGAAAAAATTCAAATCTGCCATACTTGTTGNATTGTGGGCAATTATAATTCTTTTAGCCTACATGACTTTTATGTCAATATATGGAGAAATTCAGTTCAATCAAGAGAAAGAAAAACGCTATAAAGTTGTCATTGAAAACCTAAAAGACATTCGAGATTCACAGCTGGCTCACAAAACTGTAACAGGTAAATTTCAAAACAATTGGGATTCATTGGTCAAGTTTATCGAAAATGAAAAATTTACAATTACCCAGAGAAGAGATTCTACAATTATAGATAAAATTTTAACAAAGCGCTATGGNGTTGATACCACCAAAGACATTGTTATCATTGACACTTTGGGGTTTGTCCCCGTTCTTGACTCACTATTTGGAGTTGATACGCGCTACAAAACCATGATGAATGTCCCTGTTGGAAAAGCCGAGCAAAAATTCAAATTAGAGACTGGATATGTGCCTCAAAATGGGTTAAATATCCCCGTTTTCGAAGTTTCTGTAGCCAAAGAATTACTCTTATATGACCAAGATAAAAATCTCGTCAACAAAGAAAAAGAGGTGAAGTCGGTTGAAGGGGTAAATGGACCCACTCTAAAAGTNGGTTCCATGGATGAAGTAAATACCAACGGAAATTGGCCAAAGAATTATTCAAACGAACAATAACATATCGGATCAGAATTTAGTATTGTCCATTCAAGCAGGTTTGAGTGGACTTTCTTTTTTGATACTAGATACATTCTCAGATTCTATTGTTAATTTCATAGCTCAAGATTTTGAAAAAAAGTGCACACCTAAAGTACTTTTAGAGAAAATTATCANGGCCTTCAATACCCACGAAAGCTTGCAANCAANCTTTGCTAAAGTTCAAATCATTCATCACAATGAAATGCAAACTTTAGTTCCTGTACCACTGTTTGAAGAAGCGCATTTATCAGATTATTTAAAGTATAACACAAAAATTTTTAAAACCGATTTTATAACCTACGACGCCATTCAAAATGAAGACATGATGTTAGTCTATGTTCCCTATGTAAATGTCAATAATTATATCTTTGAACGTTTTGGAAGCTTTGAGTACAAGCATACTGCTACAGTTCTTATTGATAAAATTTTACAATTGGAGAAAAACAACTCTGAGCTAAAAGTCTTTATAAACGTTGAACCTTCATGTTTTGACTTAATTGTAGTCAAAGACGACAATCTGATCTTGTACAATCAATTTGAATACCAAACCAAAGAGGATTTTATATATTACATACTTTTTACTTCGGAACAGTTGGAATTAAACCCAGAGCATTTTAAATGCGTTTTGTTTGGCGCGATAGCAGAAAACGACGNATTGTATGACATGGCCTACAAATACATCCGTCATGTGTCTATGCTTGGTCTTTCAAACATTAGATGTGCGCAAAACAATTCTACTCAAAACTTCACACTTCTAAATAGTATTTAATGCGTATTATTTCTGGCAATCACAAAGGAAGGCGTTTACGGGCGCCTAAAAAGCTACCAGTCCGCCCCACAACCGACATGGCCAAAGAAGCGCTTTTTAATATTTTGTCAAACCGATTCGATTTCGACACACTAAAAGTGTTGGACTTGTTTTCNGGTACTGGNAATATAAGTTATGAATTTTGTTCACGTGGGACCACTTNCATTCAGGCCATTGAAAAAGACCGTCGCTGTATNAANTNTATCCAGGAAACCTCTAAATTATTAGAAATGCCTATTGAAGCATTTAATTCAGATGTGTTTACCTATTTGGAAAAAACCATTCAAAAATATGATTTAATTTTTGCAGATCCACCCTATGCACTGGACCAAGCTAATTTTGAAAAATTTATTCAAACTATTTTCGAGCGAAAACTTCTCAAAGCCAATGGTATTTGCATTGTCGAGCACTCCAAACACACCAATTTAAGCTTTATTGAAAACTTTATTGAGGTAAAAACCTATGGGGGGAATTGTTTTAGTTTTTTTGAATAAAAAAAGCAGATCTATAAGCCGAATTCTGTACCCATTAAGGCCCTTATCATTTATCTACGTTTTCTGTTACCAGAAAACTTTAGCTGCCTACCCTTCAACATTGTACGTGCCGCACTCAAGCGTTGATTTACATGGCATTGCACCGCATAGAGTTTACCTGATTTCACTACAGCTTAACCTGTACATTCTTTCTGTTGCACTTTTCCTAATTTCACAATTGGTGGCCGTTAACCACTATGCTGCACTGCGGTGTTCGGACTTTCCTCTCTTCGTAAAACGAACAGCGATAAGGCGATCTGCTTTGTCGCAAAAATACATAAATTGTTGATAACTCCTCATTATTTTATATTGCGTAACCCAATGATTTTAGACTTGAATATTTAAATTTGTTAACAATGGAAAATTTTATTGTATCTGCATTAAAATACAGACCCCAATCGTTCAAGGACGTTGTGGGTCAGTCGGCCATTACAACCACCCTAGAAAAAGCCATTAAAGACAATCATTTAGCGCAAGCCTTACTTTTTACAGGTCCCAGAGGGGTTGGTAAAACCACTTGTGCCCGTATATTGGCTAAAATGATCAATAGCCAAGGTGAGGTTGATAACAATGAAGATTATGCCTTCAATATTTTTGAATTAGATGCTGCATCNAACAACTCCGTTGATGACATTCGTAACTTGACAGATCAAGTAAGGATTCCGCCTCAAATTGGTGCTTATAAAGTTTATATTATTGATGAAGTACACATGCTTTCCACCAATGCTTTTAATGCATTTCTAAAAACTTTAGAGGAACCACCAAAGCATTGCATCTTTATTTTAGCAACAACCGAAAAGCATAAAATTATCCCAACCATTNTATCGCGTTGTCAAATTTTTGATTTCAAAAGAATCACTGTTGCAGATGCCAAAAATTATTTAAAACTTATTGCNAAAGAGCAAGGTGTAGAGGCCGATGACGATGCCTTACACATCATTGCTCAAAAATCCGATGGTGCCATGCGCGATGCCCTGTCAATTTTTGATAGAGTTGTAAGCTTTTCAGGAGCTAAGCTGACACGTCAAGCTGTTGCCGAAAACCTCAATGTGTTAGATTATGATNTTTTTTTTAAGGCAACAGATCTTATCTTAAATCATAACATCCCTGCCCTTCTAATTTTATTTAACAAAGTGCTTTCCAAAGGCTTTGAAGGTCAGCACTTCATAAGTGGTCTTGCAACTNACTTTAGAGATTTATTTGTATCCAAAACTCCAGAAACGCNTGAATTGTTGGAAACTGGTCCCACAGTCAATGAAAAATATAAATTACAGTCAGAAAAAGCTACTGCTAGTTTCCTGAGTGAAGCCCTATCGCTTGCTAATACTTGTGATTTAAATTACCGCAGCAGTCGAAATCAACGTTTACTGGTGGAGATTTGTTTAATGAAATTAGCCTCTATCAATTTTGATGGAGAAAAAAAAAAAGCCCCTTAACTTCATAATTCCTGCCGCTTATTTTTCAAAATCTGAGCCTATAATGCCCCCTGCTGCTGTACAAGAAAATAAACCATCAAAGCAAACATACAGCCCAGATAATAAATCTGAAACGCCTAATGAAAGCATAGAAGACACAACCACGGCGCCAACACCACCCAAAACGACTGTTAAAAGTCCCGTAATGCCAATTGGCAATAGACAATCCTCCGGNTTGTCTCTAAAAAGTATTCAGCGTAAAAAAGACCATCAAATTAGGCAAATGNACGTCGCCATAAATCAAGAGGATTTACCAAAAGATACTTTTTCACAAGCACAATTAATTGCGTCTTGGGGTTCCTATGTTGAATCATTAGAAGCAAAAGGGCGGTATAATCTTGCGGCTATTCTTAAGATTGACATTCCAACACTGAAAGATGACTCTTTAATTGCGTTAGAATTTCCAAATTCAACCAATAAAATAGAAGTGGAACGCCAACAAACGGAGTTGCTACAATTCTTAAGAAAGTCATTGAATAATTTTGACATTAAATTGGACATCACTGTGAATGAATCAATGGAAAAAGAATTTGNTTATACTGCGGAAGAAAAGTTTGCAAAATTAAAAAGCAAAAACCCTGCCCTAGAAACCTTAAAAAAAACCTTCAATTTAGATTTTTAAACCATGTTAGGACTGAAACTTCCAACTGACCCAAGATGGGTCAATATTGCTGAAATGAACATAGATGAAATTCTGACAGATCATGCCTTTTGTGAACAAAAAGCCGCCAGTACCGCCATATCACTTATCGTTGGATTTCCTGAGTACACGGCGCTTGTTCAAGAAATGACCGCCTTGGTAGAGGAAGAAATCAGCCATTTTAAAATGGTACACGATTTAATTATTGCACGTGGGAAAACTCTTGGAAGGGACCGCAAAGACGCCTATGTAGTGGCCCTTTTAAAATTTTTTCCAAAAGGCGGAAGCCGAACCACTCAACTGTTGCATCGCCTGCTTTATGCCGCATTAATCGAAGCGAGAAGTTGTGAGCGATTTCGTTTACTCTCTGAAAACTTAAGCGATCAAAAACTGGCTAAGTTCTATAAAAAACTGATGATTAGTGAAGCGCACCATTACACAATGTTTCTAAATTTTGCGAGACAATACGGAAATCGCAACGAAGTAGATGCTAAATGGAATGCGCTTTTAGAATTTGAAGCNAAAATCATGAAGGATTTGAGCCGCACTGAAAGTATCCACGGATAGATATGTCTAGCGAAATGCCCACCCATTGCCNTAATTTATGGTTTTCATGAAATATTGCTCTACTGGCAGTAGGGTCTCTTCAATTTAGANCGAANAAGTATTTAGCCAATAGCTATAATATAAGTTTTAAAATAACCACAGTATTAGGCAATTAAGGAGATAGACGTTCAATTTTCCAATTAAAATCCTTTTGAAGTTGGTAACGAATGCGATCGTGAAGTCTATTGGCACGTCCTTGCCAAAATTCAACTTCAATAGGTTTTACAATGAAACCACCCCAAAATTTAGGGCGAGGTATAGGTTGGTCTNTAAATTTTTCTTCCAACNTTTTAAGGTTGTTTTCAATTACTGAGCGACTTTCAACCACTATACTTTGATGAGATGCNTGAGCACCTAGTTGACTTCCTNNAGGGCGAGAATTGAAGTAAGCATCGCTTGATTCTGCTGCTATTTTTTCGGCACTCCCTTTAATAATAACTTGTCGTTCTGCGCCTTCCCAATGAAAGGACAAACAAGCCTTTGGATGNGATGCCAATGCCTTTCCTTTTTCACTNTGATAATTGGTANAAAAAACAAACCCCTNAGAACTGAATTGCTTGAGCANTACCACCCTTCCTTTGGGGTAACCANTAGCATCCATAGTTGAAAGNGTCATGGCATTGGTTTCAATNTCAGGAAAATGATGGTCTACNTCTGANAACCATTGTTCAAAAAGCATAAAGGGCGTNTTTGGAACGTCTTTCTCATGCAGACTTCCTTTNTCATAAGATTTTCTGTAATGCCCTAAATCTNTTTGCATNGTAATAATTTATTCAAAATTAAAAAATTAGACTTTAAAAATTGATTTAAATTAGCCTTAAATTCACAAACATTGGATTACATCACTTCCAATGTTTAAGTTTACTGCTTTGGCCTATGCCCGGATTAAAACTGTTGGTAGGGTCTAATGCTTTGTAGAACGCTAATAACGTCGATTTGGCTTTATATTCGTGACCAACATTGTGTTCTGCAGGGTATTCTGCGCCGCGGGAATCATAATATTTAAGTAATTCTTTTTTCAAGTGTTTGGTATCGACCCCTTTCTTTACAATGTAATTTTGATGCAAAACATGACAAAACAAATGCCCGTAATACAATTTCATCTCGAACATATCATCGATTTCCTTTGGTAAGGTTTCAAACCATTTTTTTTCATTTCTAGGAAATGCAATGTCCATGGACATGGTACCACCAATTTTAGAAGCGTTTAGAAGCGCATACCTTCCAAAGGCACTGGCAGCAGTGAACCTGTGTAAAATGGCCTTTTGTCCTTCTCGCTCTGAACATTCGAAAAAATCGCCTTCATTTTCATTAAAGAAATCATTAAAATAAGTACGCGCTTCTTCAATACCTGCGTCAGACATCTCTACAATCCAATGGTGTTCGTATAAATCCCTGAAGTTTTCCATTTTTTTTGGTAAGTGATTGAGGAAAAGCTTTCCTAAAAATTGCATTATTTTATCTGACAAATTTGAGGGTAGTATTGGTATTTTTTTTGAAAGGAGATCAACACTTCTTTTAAATTCAAAAAGGGTTGGAAGAAAATTTGTGCCTAATTTATCCAATACAACAAAAGTATCCTTGCTATACTTTTTTGCAGCATCATAACAATCTCTATGTAAATAATCGCCTGAGGTTGGCAATGTTTTAAAACTTGAAAGAATGTCACGTCTTATTTGCCAAAACACGTCGGCATCGTTAGAACCTAGATAAAAAATCTTATTTTCACTCGGCTTTTTATAGCTATCCAGTCGAACGGCAAAGACCGCAATTTTTCCTGCAGAGCCAGAAGCACCATGTAAGAGTCTGGGGTCAGAATTGAATCTTGACGGGGTATTTGAATTAATGTTTCTCACAATATCAATATAGCCGTCATCTGAAGCCCGCTTTTTTGTAATGATAACATCAGAAGCCTTGTAATTTTTGAGCTGTAAATTCTCTAATATTTCTTCTGGAGTCTTCCCCAAGTGTATACCTAAATCGTTGATCAATTCTAAACGACCATTTGCATTGACTTTGGCGTACAACGCCATCTCTGTATAAGCTGGGCCTCTTTGCACCAAAGACCCGCCAGAGTTGTTACATATCCCGCCAATAATTGAAGCCCCAATGGAAGTGGAACCAATGACGGAATGCGGTTCACGACCTAATGGCAGGAGTTTTTTCTCTAAATCAAATAAAGTACTTCCTGCAAGACCAATTATTTGCTTTCCATGATCAATTAAATGAATGTCTTTGATGCGCATGGTGTTGATGATAACAATAGGGCGGTCATAATCATTTCCATAGGGCGTTGAACCACCAGTTAATCCGGTGTTGGCAGCTTGCATCAAAATAATGACATCATTTAAAATACAGACCTCCAGAAGTTTCCATATTTCCAACANGGAACCAGGACTGGCAACGGCTAAAGCTTCGCCGAAACCATAGCGCCAACCCTTAGAATAAGTTTGTTTGTTCCANTGTTTGGTTAATAGGTATTTGTTTCCAGTAATTTGTNTTAAATCTTGAATGATTTTTTTATGAGTCTCAATCATTTATTGGNAAATGNTAATTAGAAAAGTTTTAACAATCAATTTNAACAANAGATAACGTNAAACTTTTATNAAAAATAAATAAAGATATAAATTTTGAANAANTTATAGATTTATACAAGAATTAAAAACCTTNGTATGTTTTTTGTTTCAAGTTCATATCTTTACAGCAACATTCAAGACCAGACAGATGCAGCGATTGTTCGCTTTTATGGGATTATTTATAGCTTTAAATTGGGGACACTCTCAAGCTGAAACTATTAATGAATCGCTGCGAATCAAAGCCAAAGAATTGGNCANAAAAGACGAAAATTCGNCATCACTATTCCAANTATCNCCGATTCGAGGTTTAACCAATAAAGATTTTCAAATTACCATGGGCATCCCTCCTATTGANGGTTTTTCAAAAAAAGAAAGCGGTATTACTACAGAACNGGATGTCGTGNATCCTAGTTGGGATATCAAACAAAAATTTAACGAAAATCAGAAAGATGTCTCAAAGTATAACAAAGACTATTATTTAGGCGATATTAAAACGAAATCAAAATACATTAGAATTGTTTGCCGCGATCACGAATATGAAGACGGCGATCGCATTAAATTAGTCCTTAACAAAGCAACGATTCACCCCAATATAACGCTTCGTAACTCAGGCTATATCATAGATATAAAATTAAAAGAAGGGCTAAATACTGTAGAATTTTATGCTTTAAACGAGGGCACATCAGGGCCAAACACCGCCGAACTAAAAGTAGTTGACCAAGGTGGTAGCGTTATAAGCTCTGGACAGTGGCTTTTAACTACAGGATACAAAGCCCGACTTATTGTACTCAAACAATAAGTTAGTTTACAAAGGGGCTAGAAATTTCAGTATTGCTTTTTACCACAACATATGTAGAGGTCGCATAATAAGCATTCCCACCTTGACCATCACTTGTCCAGTCATTAAAATCATACTCAAATGTAAAACTTGTACCGTTGAAACTTGTATCTAAATCATTGGAACGTACTGGCACTACCATTCCTGGGCACCATCCTGCACGGTCTGGCATCCAATTTCCAGGAGATTGATTATAAATAGGGTTTGTATCACAGCCAATAGGACCCATATTGTGTTGAAATGTGTTAACACCATTAATTTTTACATCATGTGTTCTGTAGCACCATTCGGCGCAAGGTCTACCATTAGCATCTGTTGGCGTGGCATGACCCCATCCGGAAATAAGGGTTCTTAAATGCGTACTTTCCGCATTGTTAGGAATTTGAATAGTTTTATCCAGATCACGATTATGACTAATACCATAGGGAACCCCGTCAATGGAATTGGCATGAAATCCTAACACTTCTGAAACTGCGTAATATTGATAGTCTGGGATACCTTCAACATAATCAAATTCAAGTGTAATTAAATCGGCTTTAGTAGTCCAGTTTTCTATGTAAATACGCAGTTCTGTTGGACCGCTAAGCAAAGATTTGAAATCCGTAACATCGAACTCTAAACCACGGTTTAACAATTGTGTACCAACCCAATATGGCGTTATGTAACGTCCAATTTCAAACCAATTGCCTGTGGCGTCATCTTTTACCTTAATATTAGCAAATCGATCCCAATCATCACAGCCTGTTGAAGGACAATCAATTTGTAGAAACATTTTAATTTGAGATACATTGCTAATATCTTGGTGTAAGTTAAACACTTGACTGTTTGATTGGCTAAACCCCCCGCCAAAGCCTAAAGGCTGGTNTTGGTAAGTAATNTAATTATGTACTGTAGGGCTGGCTATTCCGGATAGNGAAATTATGACATCTGGTGCAGAGGTACTCTGCAAAGTTATAGTTCCTGAAAAACTTCCCACTTCAGTGGGTGAAAAATGTACAAAAACTGTATTCTCACTATTTGCACTTTCTAAAGGAATTTGAATATCGCTTGTAAATAAAATACCATCATTAGAGATTTCAAAAGGGCCACTCACACTTAAATCAATTGGCGCTGTTAAGAATTGACCGGAAACAATGATGCCAATTGAATAAGAATCTGTAAAAATTTGTGTTTCACCTGAAAACACTAAATTGTTTCTATTGGAAATAATTTCAGGATTGGTGCTTAATCCAATACCACTCAAAGATACAGATAGGTTTTCCGCTTCAAGGCTTTCAATAGTAAGTGTACCCGACTTTTCACCAATGGCGCCAGATTGAGGCGAAAATCTTACAAAAACTTCTATAGATTCTGCAGCAGAAGCAGATTGTTCAGATGAAAATGAGGTGTTATCTAGCGAAACCTCAAAATTAGCTGTCGTTGAAATGACAATATTATCAGTTAGATTTGTTCCAGAGATAACAATAACTTGCGAATCAGAGTGATTTGTCTCTGTTACCTCTCCAAACGATAAACTTTGATTGTTCACACTTAAAGTAGCTGTTGGTATTACATTTGTAGGGTCGTTTCTATCACTACTGCTACAATTAAAAAGCATAAAAAATAAAGAGAATACAACAGAAGTTTTTATATGGTTGGTTTTATATCTCATTTTCATAAATAAGTTATTTAAAAATCTATTGCAATTTAAAAATAAAATCACATTTTAAGTTGGATTTTTTTTTTTATTGTTAAAGATTCTGAAATACATTAAATGTAAAAATACATAAAGCCGCAAATCATAAAAATGAAATTAATTACAATTAGGGATTTGAATAAAATATAAAGAGAGTATTTAATACAAGATAGGTCAATCAGTTTATCAACTTGCCTTTTTTGTAATTTTTTATCTGTCTTCTATTGAAATTCTGAAATAGAGTAGCTTCGTTAAAATCCGATTCATACAATGCATTTAAAACTAATGCTGCTTTGTCGTTCTCATGGAAAAAAACTGGATCTATAAATACCATTTCCAAAAGCTTATAATTGTTCAAATCCATTAAGTTTATACCGTCTTTAGTATTAACATAACAAACGTAGAAATTAATTCTGTGCAGCATGCTTTTGTCATAAATAGCAGTGGATCCCATTTTAGTTAGAGTTGGATACACAGCTTGACCTAGGCTTACGTTCATTGAATTTTTATCGAACCCGGAATACCTTGCAAGAGACCCGTCATTGTGTTCTATTGTGATGTAATTCATTTTATTGTGATAAACAAAATTCTTTGACAAGTCTGGCGTGTAAGATTTAGCAATTTCTATCACTACTCCTTTTCGAGCAGGGTATATATCTACAGCATCGTAACTTGTAAATGAAACAGCTTTAAAGTTTTTGGCAATGAATTGCCTATTTGAAGACATCACTCCTAAATTAACAAGTGGTTCTACTTGCATTTTCTGGCCTTTTTTAAAAGGCAGTATGTAGACAAAATCGTTGTCAATTTTTGGATTTACAGCAAAATTATAATAACTAACAGAATAATTAAAACCTATTTGTTGTTGAGAATCTGTAGGGCGTATTTTAAGTAGTTTTCCAGTTTTATTGGAAACCCGCTTGATCACCTTGTCCGAAGCAGAGGTGTTTTTTAAATAACCAAAATTTAAGATTATGGTATGGGTGTTGAATTCTGTTTTTTCATAAAAAAATTCGACAGAATTATCTTTGTTTATTCTGTGTTCAACTTTTAGGCTTTGGGCACGACCCAAAAATAATACCAAAATAAAAAATAGGGTATAAATATACTTTTGTTTCACAATTTAAAATTACAACAAATAATTTAACTGATTGTGTTTAATATGAAAATTACGAGATTACTTACCAATACAGAAATTAGCAAAAATATTGCCCAATAAATCGTCTGTAGAAATTTCGCCTGTAATGCGGCCAAAATGATGCAAAGCCTCACGGATGTCAATGGCCATGAGATCACCTGAAAGGCCGCCATCAAGCCCCACTTGAACGTTTTGAATGCTTTTTAAGGCTTCACCTAAAGCGTCGTAATGACGAGCATTGGTAATGATAGTATCGTTATTGCGCAGTTTTCCAGTTTGGACTAAACTTAGAAGCTTGATTTTGAGTACCTCCACGCCTGCCCCTGTTTTGGCACTAAGTGCTATAGGCTGAAGATTTGAAAACAATGCTGTTATCTCATCCACATTGGCTAGATCCATTTTATTTAAAACCAACAAACATTCGGTATCTGGGTACTTGTCTTTGGTCACTTGCACAGCATTTAAAAGCTCGGCGATATTTGTCTTTGAGATGCTGGAAGCATCTAATAATTGTAAAATAACTTGAGATTGGGCCATTTTCTCAAAAGTTTTTTCAATNCCAATAGATTCAACGGTATCATCCGTTTGGCGGATACCTGCTGTNTCAATAAAGCGGAATTTAACNCCTTCAATGATNAATTCGTCCTCAATAGCATCTCTGGTNGTGCCTGCAATATTACTTACAATNGCCTTGTCTTCATTTAATAGTGCATTTAAAAGTGTAGATTTTCCAACGTTTGGTGCCCCAACAATGGATATTGGCACCCCATTTTTTATGACATTTCCCGTTGAAAAAGAATCCATAAGGTATTTCAGGATATCCGTAATGCGCTTCAAAAGCGCTTCAAATTGCTGGCGGTCTGCAAAGGCCACATCTTCTTCAGAGAAATCCAATTCTAACTCAATAAGTGATGCAAAATTGAGCAGTTCGGCCCGCAAAGCTTTAATTTCAGAACTAAAACCACCACGCATTTGCTGCAAGGCAATTTGATGGGCCGCAGCGCTGTCACTGGCAATGAGATCGGCCACGGCTTCCGCTTGGCTTAAATCCATTTTTCCTTGTAAAAAAGCCCGCAAAGTAAACTCTCCAGGTTTCGCAGCGCGACATCCCTTACGAATGAACAATTGCAAAATTTCGTTTTGAACATAATGGCTGCCATGACATGATATTTCAACTACATCTTCGCCAGTATAGGATTGTGGGTTTTTAAACAAACTTATTAAAACTTCGTCTAAAATCCTGCTACCATCAACAATATGTCCTAAATGAATGCTGTGTGTGGGCTGCGCAGTTAGTTTTTTATTATGAATAGATTTAAACAAGTCTTCTGAAATGCCAATGGCCTCAGGCCCAGACACCCTTATAACTGAAATGGCGCCAGTACCCGTTGGTGTGGCCAGAGCAATGATCGTGTCTTGATGCTGCATTTCTTATTTTTTTACAAAAGTATTAATATTCTCTCAAATCATAAGATTGTCAAATTTTATTTATTTTTACGAAAAATTAATCCATGTTTAGATCTTCTCTTTTTTTTGCTGCGGTTGTATTGTGTCTCTTTTCAGCATGTGAATCCAACACAGCTTCTGAAAACGAATTTATCATAAGCGGTGAAGCTAAAGGCGTTTTCAATGGGATTCGCGTTTATTTAAAAACCAGTGAAAATGGCCAGAAAGGAAGAGCTACTGATACAGCCATAGTTGCCAATGAAGCCTTTGAATTCAAAGGCAATATTAAAGGGGCTGAAATGCGTATTTTAACCATTGATGGGATTGTAGGGCAAACGGCACTGGTGCTTGAGCCCGAACAAATTGAAGTGACTATCTACAAAGACAGCATCTATAAATCAGATGTTCGTGGTGGAAATAACAATATCATTTTTAATAACTATAAAAATGGATATCAAGCCTTGGTTGAAAAAGTGAATAGTTTACGTCAAGCATATGTACTTTCACAAGGCAATGCCGATGCCGTTAGGAAAATTCAGGAAAGCAACACAGTTTTAAGATTAGAATTAAAAAACTTTGGACTCAATTTTTTAAAACAAAATCCAGATTCTGATTTTTCATTGATGTTATTGGATGGTATTATTGGACAAAAAGGCTTTGATGCCAAAATGGCTTTAGAGGTATTTGAGCTGATGCCCCAGGCATTGTTAAATAAGTCTACAAATACTATAATGGCGCAAAAGATCAAGGCTAAAATCAATACTGCACTAAATACTTTTGAGGTCAAAGTTGGGGTTAAAGCGCCAGATTTTACAGCACCCAACCCAGAAGGTGAAATGATTACGCTTAGCAAAATACTTGGAAAAGTGACCATCCTCGATTTTTGGGCCTCTTGGTGTCGTCCATGCCGCATTGAAAATCCAAACTTTGTCAAAATTTACGACCAATACCACGCTAAGGGTTTAGAGATTATCAGTGTATCCTTAGATCGAAATAACCAGAAGCAACGTTGGGTTGAAGCGATTGAAAAAGACCAACTTAACTGGTACAATGTGTCCAATTTAAAATTCTGGCAAGACCCATTGGCTCAGCTTTACAATGTCTCTTCAATTCCAGCAACTTATATTCTTGATGAAAAAGGCATAGTTTTAGCGACCAAACTTCGAGGCGCTGCATTGGAGACTAAAATTGCCGAACTTTTAGAGAATTAAAGTTTACCATTCCACTTTAAAAACATTAATAAGAAAATGGGTGCTACCAAAAGCAGCACCATCCACATATGGAATTCCAAGATCCAAGGTGCTAAAATTAAGGTGATGATATAGCCGCCGACAGCCCCTCCAAAATGTGCGTCATGGCCTATATTACCCAATTTTGTTTTCATGCCATAAATAGAGAATAACAAATAGCCCACTCCAATGAGATAGGATGGAATCGGAATGGGAATAAAATAAATAAACATTTTCATACCAGGATTAAGCAAAATAGACGCATACACAATGCCAGTCACTGCACCACTAGCCCCAACCGCTGTATAATAGGGTTCCCTTTGATGAAAGTAAAAAGACAGTAAATTACCTGCAATGAGGGAGGTTAAGTACACAAAATAAAAACTTACAACTCCCAATTCATAAATAACAATTTCTGCAAAAAAATAGAGCGTCAACATATTGAAAAGAAGGTGCTGAAGGTCGACATGAAGAAATCCAGAGATTAAAGCACGTTTGAAATCTCCATTTTGAAGGGCTTTTATGTTAAATTTATAGCGGTCAAAAAAAGCAGCGTCCTTAAACCCCCGCATAGAAATTAAAATATTGGTAATGATAATAATAAGCAGATGTGGGTGCATAGATAAGAGATGTTAATTCGTCTAAATAAAGTATCTTTGTGCTGTAAAATTAAGCTTAATTTATGCAATTGCTGTCCTTTGTTCTCATTTATCCTTTTTTATGGGTGGTTTCTTTACTGCCTTTTCGGCTCTTGTATGCGCTATCGGATGTCATATATGTATTTTTATATCGGATATTTGGTTATCGCAAACAAACGGTTATGGCCAATTTAAAATTGGTGTTTCCAAACAAATCAGATGCCGAACGCAAACGCATTGCAAAAAAGTTTTACCACCACCTTTGTGATATGATATTGGAGGCCATTAAATCGATGAACATTCGTTTTTCAGATATGAAAGAACGATTTAAATTTACCAATATTGAACTAGTTCAAGACCTAGAAAAACGCAATAAAAGCATTGCCATGATGTGTGCCCATTATGGAAGCTGGGAGTGGATCTTTATACTTCAAGCCTATACCAGCCATAAAACCTTTGCGATCTACAAGCGTCTAAATAACAAGTATTTTGATGCCATGGTTCGCAAAATTAGGGCACGCTATGATTCCTATTTGATAACAACTAAAGAAGCCGTAAAAGTCTTAACTGAAAATAAGGAAAAAGGGTTGTTAACGATCAATGGCTTTGTAGCCGATCAAAGTCCAAAAAAACACAAAGCTTTTCATTGGAATGCGTTTATGGGAATTGAAGTCCCCATGTATACAGGCGCTGAAATGCTATCCAAAAAATTAGACCTTACTGTTGTTTTTTTCTCTGTCAAACGTGTAAAACGCGGGTTTTACGAAACCACGTTTCAGACGCTAACTGAAACCCCCAAAGAGTTTGACGACTATGAAATTACAGATCAATTTACAAAACTTGTTGAAAAGCAAATTTATGAAGCCCCGGAGTACTATTTGTGGACCCACAAGCGTTGGAAACACTGTAAAGAATAATTTCCGTTAAGAAAAGGCTTTTAGTTCTGAAGTAAAGCGATCAGCCAAAACATCTGCCTGTGCTTGTGAAGGTGCCTCTGTGTAAATTCTGATAATGGGCTCAGTATTACTTTTTCTAAGGTGGACCCAAGAATCTAGAAAATCAATTTTTACACCATCAACTGTTGTAAGTGTCTCATTTTGATAGGATTTTTCCATAGCAGATAACAAAGCATCTACATCAATACTTGGATTTAAATNGATTTTTTTCTTACTCATAAAATACAAGGGGTATGTTTTTTTAAGGGAACTTACCGACNTTTGTTTTTCAGCCAAAAGACTTAAAAATANGGCAATACCAACCAAGGCATCNCGACCGTAATGAGATTCTGGAAGAATGATACCGCCATTACCCTCACCGCCAATNATGGCGTTGTTAGCCTTCATNGCCGCAACGACATTGACCTCTCCAACAGCGCTNGCTGTATANGTNCCNCCGTGCTTGGCTGTGACATCACGTAAAGCCCTTGTTGAACTCAAATTACTCACTGTATTTCCCTTNGTGTGACTCANAACATAATCNGCACANGCNACCAAAGTATATTCCTCTCCAAAAAGCTCCCCTTTTTCATCCATAAAANCCAAACGNTCTACATCNGGGTCAACGGCAATTCCAAAATCGGCACCNGTACTCAAAACTTTTTNAGATAAATCTGTCAAATGTTNTTTTAAAGGTTCAGGATTGTGTGGAAAATGGCCATCAGGCGTGCAATGCAAATTNATGGGCNTTACACCTAAGCGTTCNAATAACATTGGTACAACGATACCACCCGTAGAATTAACGCCGTCTACAACCACTTTAAATCGACNATTTCGTATGGCTTTAACATTTACGAAATGTAAATCTAAAACCGCATCAATATGCAAATCAAAATAAGCGGCATTTACAGTCATCTTTCCAAGTGCATCAACTTTAGAAAAAACAATATTTTCAGAAGCTGCTAAATCCAAAACGCGTTGGCTGTGTTTGAAGTTTAAAAACTCCCCATTTGCATCCAATAACTTTAAGGCATTCCACTGCTCTGGATTGTGACTGGCAGTTAAAATAATACCGCCGTCTGCATGTTCCATTGGCACTGCAATTTCAACAGTTGGCGTGGTAGATAAATTTAAATTGACCACATCAATTCCCATTCCAATAAGCGTGTTTATAACTAAATTTTGAATCATTTCTCCGGAAATTCTTGCATCTCTTCCAATCACTACAGAGTAATTGTTTTTATTTCTTTGCTCCTTGATCCACAACCCATAGGCCGCTGCAAATTTCACCACATCTATGGGGGTTAAATTGTCTCCTACACTACCGCCAATAGTGCCACGAATTCCAGAAATTGATTTAATTAGGGTCATTAAAAAAAATTTACACAAATATATAATTTCAATTTTATTTAAATTTTAGAGCTATAATAACACATACAAATGTTGGATTGAATTTTATTGTTCAATGGAATTAAAATAATTTGGAAATTATGATTATTAATTTTTTATAATTTTTATAATTGAAGTCTCTAGGCCCATAGATATGTGCAATAGGTACATTCCATTATTCAAATTGCTTATATCAATAGTATTAGTTACCAGTTTTTTGAAAACTATTTTACCGGTAATATCATAAATCATAACTCTTAAATTATTATTATTACCTTTTAAATAAATGAAATCTTTGGTGGGATTTGGGTAAATTGAAATTCCCGACAAGCTTTCGTCATTTGTATTAAGTGCAGAACAATCTACTACTCCACCGTCAATTATTGTCCATCCATAATTATTAATTAAATGATCTCTTGCTGATGAGGATGAACAATACATAGAATCTCCGGCATCAAACACAACATTATATTGAACATTTTGAGATGCCCACCCCATAAGTATGTTATCATAGTTTTCTGTTGAAAGAGTCACACCATTAAACATTTCTTGCATATTTATTACATTTGAAATATCCCAAGATCCAATGTCCTGGTCAAATGATGTGGCATTCTTAAACATTCTGTACATTGTATTTACATTTGAAACATCCCATGAAGATACTGATTGTACTTCTATTGAGGAACTATTATATGAGTTTGAATTTATGTCTGTACCACCACCTATATCTTTATTAAATGAAGTAGCATTCATGAACATACCCTCCATATCTGTAACACCGGATGTATCCCAGTTTGTAATATTCTCATTAAAGTTTGATTGATTATAAAACACATAGCTCATGTCAGTTACATCACTAACATCCCAAGCTGATATTTCTCCATATTCAACAAGTGCTACCGCTTCATATTCATAATATAAATCTATAGCATAATTAATATTATCATCATTTATAAGCCTATTCCCCGTTCCGTCCGAAGAGCAATAAACAACAGAATATATATCTGAAGATCCTTGAGAACAGTTATAATTTCCGGAGTTATAAAAATACCACCCATAAGTCTGACTTAAATACGCTCTAAAATCCGCAGAGTGGCAATAGTTTCCTCCGTAATAAATTCTCTTACTACTTAGTGTACTCCAATTTAGATACCAACCTATAATGGTGGCATCTGCACTATCAGTTGACCAGTTAGAAGGTAGATAAATGTAATATGCACTTGGATT